>JBBTHA010000073.1:0-35702 GCA_038060535.1 Elusimicrobiota bacterium
GAACCGGACATTTCAACTTTCGCTAAACAGGACATATCAACTTTCGTTCGACAGCGTAATTTGATAAATTCGTCATATGCGGATTCGGACTCGGCTTGTGCTCTTGACTGGGGCATTGCAGCTATTTTCCCTTGCTTTATTCGGAGGCGGCGTTGTCGCCGTCTTGAAGAACTCGGAAAATTTGAAAACCGCGGATTCCGAGGAAGTGCTTCGCCACACGATCGCGCGGACGGCTTTGGATGCGCTGATTCAACGCGATCAAGTTCAGTTGCTCAGCTATATCAATTTTCTCAAGGGCCAATACCCGGCTCTGACCTATGCACGAATTTTCTGGAAAAAAGAAGGAAAAACCGTGCATCACGAGATCGGGGCGACCGGGGGCGGCCCGAGCATCACGGAGAGGCAAGTCGTCGTCTCCGACCCCAGCCAGCCCGGCCAGACGGTCGAGGTGGTTTTTGGCGTCGATCGCGACGTGCTGCGCCTTCCTTTCGCGCAATCGCGGGTCCACTCCCTGAAAATCCTCGGCGTTGTCGCCGTCCTGGTCATGCTTCTTGGGTTGGTGGGATCGGTCGTTTTCGCCCGGGCCCTGACCGCGCCGCTTTTCGCCTTGGGGCGCCTGGCGCAAGAGATCGGCTTCGGGAAGCTGGGCGGGAGACTGGACTGGGAGTCCAATGACGAGTTCGGAGCCCTCGTGCATTCCTTCAACGCCATGTCCGCGCGCCTCGAGGAGTTCGACACGGTCAAGCGCAATTTTGTCGCCTCGGTGACCCACGAATTGCGCTCCCCCCTGGGCGCCGTTGAGAGTTTTCTCCAGCTGATCCGCGACAAGATGGCCGCAAGCACCCCCGAGGGGCTGGCCCAATCCAAGGAGTATCTTGAGCGTATCGGCACCAACGTCAGGCGTTTGTCGGGTTTTATCAACGATCTTCTCGATGTGGCCAAAATCGAAAAAGGCAAGATGGAGTGCGTGCTTCACCCTTTGAAACTGACGTCCGTCGTTCAGGACGTCTGCCTATTTTTCGAGGCCAAGGCGGGGAATCAGGGCGTGTCCATCGAAAATCGTCTGGGACCCATCCCCGAGGTGATGGCTGATTCCGACCGCGTGCGCCAGGTCCTGGTCAATCTCGTCTCCAACGCCCTCAAGTTCACCCCGAAAGGCGGCCATGTGTGGATCTTAGGAGAGCAGTTTCGCGACGGTGGGGAGCGTTGGATCGAGATTTCGGTCAGCGACAGCGGGCGGGGCATGGCCGAGGCCGATCGCCGCGCCCTGTTTCAACCCTTCGTTCAGGGGCGCAACGTCGCCGATGGGGTGGCCGGAAATAAAGGGACGGGGCTGGGGCTTTTCATCGTGAAGTCGATCATCGACCAGCACGCAGGCAAGCTCTCCGTCAAGTCGACTCCGGGCCAGGGGACGACGGTCAGCTTCACTTTAAGGACCGCGGCGTAGGACACGGGAGGCGCGCATGGGAACGAAGGTTCTAGTCATCGATGATGAGGAAGATTACCGGATCATCATATCCGACGTGCTTCGCGGCGAGGGCATGGACGTGAGCCTGGCTTGCGACGGCGAACAAGGGCTTGCTCTGCTCAAAGAGCACCCCGTCGACATCGTTCTGGTGGATTGGATGATGCCCAAGATGGACGGGGAAAAGTTTTGCCGCGCCGTTCGCACCGATAATGCGCTCAAGAATATTCCCATTTTGATGCTGACGGTCAAGCAGACGTCCGACGAGGAGCTCGAGGCGCTGCATTTCGGCGCGGATGACTTCGTCGTCAAGCCGTTCAAAGCGCCGGAGCTTTTGGCGCGCGTGCGCGCGGCGCTGCGGCGCAATCACGGCTGAGCGGCGTGATGCGTCGAATCGCCATTCTCTTGCCGGTGATTTTGCTGGCGGCTTTTACGGGCGCATACGTGTTTGGTCCCGGCGAGAAAACCCGCGTCGATATTCCCGAGGGGCTCAGCGCCCGCCAGACGACCGAGCTTTTGGCCGAGCGTGGCGTCATCCACAACGGTTTTTTGTTCCGGGTGATCCTCAAGCTGACCGGCCTTGACCGCCGTCTAAAGCCCGGATCGTATAGTTTGAGGGTTCGCGAATGGCCTACGGTGACTTTGCGCAAGCTGACGCTGGGGCTGAGCGACTCGGTCAAGGTCACCATTCCGGAAGGCTTTCGCGCCTCGCAGGTCGCCGAACGCCTGGGGGCCGCCGGCATCGTCGATCCCCTCCAGTTCCAAGCCCTGGTCGAGGAGCGCAAGCTGGAGGGCCGGCTCTTTCCCTCGACTTACTATTTCCCCTTGGGCTACGGCGCCGAGAAAGCGCTGGCCGCCATGCTGGCTGAGTTCGAGCGCCAGATCGGGGCGCACTACGCCAGCGCGCCGCAAAAGCCCGCGCTCGACATCGATTCGGCGCTGATCGTGGCCTCCATCGTCGAGCGCGAAGCCGTGCTCAAGCAGGAGCGTCCCATCATCGCGGCGGTTTACCTCAATCGCCTAAAAAAGAAAATGCCGCTTCAGGCGGATCCGACCGTGCAGTACGCCTTGGGCTACTGGAAAAAGGGCATGACGCGCTCGGACTTGCTCCTCCCCTCGCCCTACAATACGTATGCACAACGCGGGCTTCCCCCGGGGCCCATCTGCTCTCCCGGCTTGGAGTCCTTCAAGGCGGTGCTGTCTCCGGCTCTGACAGAGGCGCTGTACTTCGTGGCCGACACCACCGGAGGCCATTTATTTTCCGAAACCAACGAAGAGCACGTGCAGGCGCGGCGCATGTACAAACGCGAACTGCGCAAGATCAAAGCGCGCCTAAAAAAAGAATCCGCCGCGGCCCGTTGAGACTGGAGGGCGCCGTTTTGCTATAATGCCCCTTCGGGCGTGTAGCTCAGCTGGGAGAGCGCATCCTTCGCAAGGATGAGGTCGCAGGTTCGATCCCTGTCACGTCCACCAATTTGCTTTCGTTGTCGAGGGCCTGCCGCAATTGCAGTTCCCCCCCCCAATAAGGGCCTCGCAGTAGGGCTGGAGTCCTCTTCCGTGCTCTCCGAGGGTTAGAGTCTCGTGATCAGCCAGTATGCCAAAAGGGTCGCCAGAACGGCGGCCGCGATGATCACGGCGAACAGGCGCCTTGGCGCTGAGGTCGCGCCGCGATCGTGCGAGCGCCGCTCGATTCCCTTGTAATCCTTGTTCATGGATCGGGCCTCCTTCTAGGTTCCCCGCTATTCTAACATTTGATTTTCCCGGGGGGCTCCCGTAAAGAGCCCACTTTTTCGCTACTATGTGCCGGTGAAGGTCCAAAGCAAACGGCTGCGCGGCTACTTCTCCCTGATCGTTCTCTTGGCCGCCGTCGGAGCGCTCGTTTTCGCATTTCGCTTCAGCGAATTCGGCCAGGCGCTGGAGCTGAAAACATTGGACGGGCGCTTTCGGCTTCTCTCGGCGCCCGAGCGCCATGATCCCAGCATCGTGCTGGTGATGGTCGACCAGTCCAGCCTGGACCATTTCGAGAAGGAACATGTTTACTGGCCATGGCCGCGAAGTCTTTACGCCGCGGTTTTGAACTATCTCAAGGCGGGCGGCGCGCGCGCCGTCGTCTTCGATGTCCTCTTTACCAGCCCGTCCCCTATCGGCCAATCCGAGGACGTCGCTTTCGCCAAAGCCGTCAAAAACTTCGGCCCCGTGGTCATGGCCATGGAGACCGGCTCCAAGGCGGATGCGTTGCGGGCCAAGGCGCCGCCAGAGCGCTTCGCGGTGCGGGTGGGATCGACTTTGGCCGGCTCGGCCGGCGTGCGCCGTTCGGCGCGCCTTCCGGTGCCCGAGATCGCCAAAGCAAGCCTCCTGTTGGGAGACGTGAAGGTCAAGACGGATTTCGACGGCATCAACCGGCGGGTGCCTCTTGTCGTCTCCATGGATGGACGATTCTACCCCACCTTGCCGGCCGCGGCCGCGATGGCGGCCTCCGGGAAAACAGTGGAGGATTTCAACGCGCCGCTCGCGGGAGGCGGCATGCTCGTGCGTTTTCATGGGAAATCCTTGACGGACGATCCCCGTTGGAAAACCTACGACAGCTATCAGATCGGGGATTTGCTTCTGTCCTGGCAGGCCCTCGAGGAGAAACGGCGGCCGGCCTTGGCCCCGGAGGTGTTCAAGGACAAGATTGTCTTTATCGGCTTGAGCGCCGCCGGGCTGCTTGACAACCGACCCTCCCCCATCGCCCCGGTTTTCGCGGGCACCGACATCGTCGCCACGGCGACCGACAACCTGCTCCACGGCGATTATCTCCGAGCGTCGCCGCCGAGCGCGGCGGTTTTTCTCATAATCACTGCCTTGGTTTTGGCGGCGATCGCATCCCGGCTGGCGTCGCGGACCTCGATCGCGCTTGGCTTCATGCTGGCGTCGAGCGGGGCACTGGCCGCCGTTGCCGCGGCGGCCTTCTCCAAGGGCGTCTGGCTGGAGGCGGCCGCTCCCCAGCTCGCGTTATGGTTTGGTTTCGCGGCCGCCTCGGCCTACGCGTATGCGGTCGAAGGCCGGCAGACCCGATACATTCAAGCCGCGTTTTCCCAATATCTCTCGCCCGAAATCGTCAGCCGGATCGCGGCGAACCCGGATATGCTGACGCTCGGCGGGGAACGCCGGGACGTGACGTTTTATTTTTCCGATATTCAGGGCTTCACGACTTTTTCGGAACAACTGACTCCTGAAAAGCTTACGCGGTTGATGAATCGATATTTGGGCGAGATGACCGACACGATTTTATCCTCCGGGGGAACGCTCGATAAGTACATCGGGGATGCGATCATGGCGTTCTGGGGGGCTCCGGCTCCGTGCGACGATCATGCGCTCGTGGCCTGCAAGGCGGCGCTGTCCAACCAGCGGCGCCTTGCGGGCCTGCGCGAGGAATTCGAACGGGAGGGCTACCCCCCCGTTCGTAACCGCATCGGACTCAACAGCGGCCCGGCCTCGATCGGGAACATGGGTTCCGCGGCGCGGCTGAGTTACACGGCCATCGGCGACAACGTGAATTTGGCCTCTCGACTTGAGGGAGCCAACAAGGCTTACGGGACTTACATACTCATTTCGGAATCGACGAGGCAGGGCGCGGCGGACGCCATCGAGGTTCGCGAGCTTGACTTCGTGAAAGTGAAAGGAAAGAATCTCCCCATCAGGGTCTATGAGCTGCTGGGACTCAAGGGCGAGACCGATGAGGGCCTGCTGCGCAAGGCGCGGCGTTTCGAGGAGGGATTGGCTCGCTACCGCGCCCGCGCTTTTAAAGAGGCCGCGGCCGTGTTTCAAGCGGTCATTAACGAGTTCGCGCAGGATCACGCCTGCGAGGTTTATCTGGAACGCTGTCGCTTGTGCCTGGAGACGGAGCCTCCCGCCGATTGGGACGGATCTCATGCCTTGACGGAGAAATGAAGATGATGAAACGAACGCCCTTGGTTTTAGCCGCGGCCGCCCTGCTCGCCGCCTCGGCCGCCTTGGCCGCGACGGTCACGGTGCTGGTCCAGGAAACGACGCTGCGCAAGCGCCCGCAGTTTTTCGCTCCGAGCGCGGGCACGGCCCGGCTGGGACAGACTTTCGAGAGCGAGGACGCCGTTGAAGGCTGGTACAAGGTCTCTCGCGGCTATCTGCACCACAGCGCGGTCACGACCAAAAGCGTGCACTTAGGTTCGGAGGAGGGGGTCGGCGGCGGAGCCTCGGTTGACGAGATCACGCTGGCGGGGAAGGGTTTCAACGCCCAGGTTGAAAAATCATATGGAGCCAAGAATTCCGGAGCTAATTTCTCCGCGGTTGACGCCCTCGAGCGCCGCAGCGTCGGCGAGTCGGCGTTGCTCTCGTTTTTGCGCGCGGGCGGGTTGCTGCCAACGGGAGCGGCCCAATGAAACGCCTCTTCATGATTGCCCTTGCGCCGGCGGCGTTTTTGGCGGCGGGATGCGCCGAATTGCAAAAGATGGACATGAACAAGCTCTCCGGCGGGCGCATTTCGAACAACGTGGATCTCACCAAGGTCGCCAAGGGCGTCAAGGCCCTGCGCAAAGGCGTGGAGGAGATTTCCGAAAGCGAGGAGTACTATATCGGACGCGCGGTCTCCGCCCAGATTCTTGGGCGCTATAAGCCTCTCAACGACGCCAAAATCAACCTCTACGTGCAGACCGTCGCTCAGGTGGTGGCGCGCACTTCCGATCGTCCGGAGATTTTCAAGGGCTATCACGTCCAGGTGCTCGACTCCGAGGAGGTCAACGCCTTCGCCGCGCCGGGAGGGTTTATCTTCGTGACGAAGGGCTTGCTCAAGCGCTTGAAAAGCGAGGACGAGTTGGCGTGCGTGCTGGCCCATGAAGTGGCTCACATCGCCCAGAAACACGGGTTAAAGACCATTCAGACCTCGCGTTTGACCTCGGCCTTCGCCATTCTGGGCTCGGAGGTCGCCAAGAACTATACCCCGAGCCAGTTGACTCAGCTGACGACCGCCTTCGAGGGCGCGGTCGACGACGTGGTCAACAAGCTGGTCGTCAACGGTTACAGCCGCGATAAGGAATACGAGGCGGACCATTCCGGGGCTTTGTATGCCAAGAACGCGAGTTACGATCCGGGCGCGATGCGGTCCTTCTTGGAGCGCGTCGCGCAGGTCGAGTCGTCCGGGATGAGCTTGTTCAAGACCCACCCGCCCGCCGGCAAGCGCATGGCGGAGCTCAGAGCCGTCGATCCGTCGGCCTCTTATCGGCGTTCAACCGAACGCGAGAGACGATTTTCCGCGGCGGTGGCGCTATAAGCCTCAGCCGTTGACGCGCGCCGGCGCGCCGATTGCGGGCGGCGGCGCGTCGAGTCTGATATGCAGCTCTTTGAGCTGCCCGTCCTTGACCGCGCTGGGGGCTTCGGAGAGGGGATCGGTGCCTTTTTGGGTCTTGGGAAACGCGATCACCTCGCGAATGGAGTCTTCGCCGCACAGCAGGGCGGTGAGCCGATCCAATCCCAACCCAAAGCCGCCGTGCGGCGGCGCGCCGTAATCCAAGGCCGACAACAGCAAGCCGAATTGGCGCTGCTGCTCCTCGGGCGAAAAACCCATCAGCGACAAGATGCGGCGCTGCATGTCCGCGTTATGGTTGCGAATCGAGCCCGAAGCCAGCTCGACGCCGTTGAGAACGAGATCGTATTGATGGCTCCTCACCGCTCCCGGGTCGCTGTCGAGCTTGGGGATGTCCTCATCGAGGGGGCGAGTGAAGGGATTGTGGGCGAAGGTCCAGCGCTTTTCCTCGGGTTCCCACTCGAGCAGCGGGAAATGGGTGATCCAGGAGAAATGCCAGGGCGTGGAGAGCTCCGGCTTGATTTTGGAGAAGATCTCCTTGCGGATGGCGCCCAACACGCTCGAGGCGGTCAAGTCCTTGTCGGCGGCGAAAAATGAGAACCAGCCGGGCTTTGCCCCGGTCTTGGATTTTATGGCGTCGAGTTCGGCGGCGGACAAGAATTTGGCGATCGGCGTTTCCGGGCCCTGCGAGGTCCATTTGATCCAGGCCAAGCCCTTGGCGCCGTGGACCTTCGCCAGGTCGGTGAGCTTGTCGATCTCCGAACGGCTGAAATCGGCGGCGCAGGAGATGGCTCGCACGACGCCGCCGGCGGCGACGGCTCCCGAGAAGACCTTGAATTGGCTCGCCCTGAGAGCCTCGGTGAGGTCTGTGATTTCAAAGCCGTAGCGTTGGTCGGGCTTGTCCGAGCCGAAGCGGCGCATGGCCTCAAAATAGTCGAGACGGGGAAAAGGAATGGGGACGTCAAAGCCCATGGCGGCCTTGAAGATCGCCTGTATCATGCGTTCGCAGGCCGCGTGGACGTCCTCTTCGCGCACGAAGCTCATTTCCACGTCGATCTGGGTGTGTTCGTATTGACGGTCGGCTCGTAAATCCTCGTCGCGAAAGCAGCGCGCCAGCTGCATGTATTTCTCGACCCCCGAGGCCATCAGCAGCTGCTTGAAAATCTGCGGGGACTGGGGCAAGGCGTAGAACTGACCGGCATTGAGGCGGGAGGGCACTAGAAAATCCCGAGCGCCCTCCGGGGTGGCCTTCGTGAGAATGGGGGTTTCGATCTCGAGAAATCCCTCGCCGGCCAGGGAGTTTCTCGCCGCCATCGCCACGGTGTGGCGCATGGTCAGATTTCGCAGCATGCGCGCGCGGCGCAAGTCGAGAAAACGGTACTTGAGTCGAGACTCCTCGTTGACGTCGGCATGTTCGGCGACCTCGAAGGGCAGGACTTTGCAGGTGTTGAGGACCTCGACGCTCTCGGCCGTGATTTCAATCTCGCCGGTCGGCAGTTTTTTATTCTCCGCGCCTTGGGGGCGGCGACCGACGGTCCCCGCGACGCAAACGACCCATTCCGCTCCCAGCTTGGCCGCGACGAGGAAGGCGGCGGCCTGTTCGGGGTGGACGACGATTTGAACCATGCCGGAGCGATCGCGCAGGTTGAAGAAGTAGACTCCCCCGTGGTCGCGGCGAGAATGCACCCAGCCCGCGACGCGCACCGCTTGTCCCGCGAAGGAGGCGTTGAGCGCGCCGGCGTCATGAGTGCGCAGGGGCTTATCCACGATCAGGTTTCGATGCACAGTCTGGCGAGTTTATCGGTGGAGGGAATCAGGTAGCGCTCGTCGCGCAACTCGACGAGGCCGGCGCGCCGCAGCGAGGAGAGCGCGCGAGTCAGCGGTTCGCGGGTGGTGCCCACGATGTCGGCCAGTTCCTGCTGGGTGTAGCGCTCCTTGAGAATGACCGCCCCGTTGCGCTCCTCGCCCGAACGCCTGCTCAAGTCGAGCATCGCTTTGGCCACGCGACCGAGAATGTTTCTAAACAGGAGTCCCTCGATTTCCTCATTGGCGCGGCGCAGCCGTGCGCTGACCGTGCGCAGAAGATAAAGCGCCAGGCGCGGTTCGCGGGAGAGCAGACGTTGGAAATCCGTTTTCCGGATGACCATAAGACGCGAGGGCTCGACGGCTTGGGCCGCGGCGGTGCGCGTGGTTCCCTCTACGAGGGCCATTTCCCCGAAGAATTCCCCCTCCTTGAGGTAAGCGAACGTCTTGCGTTTCTTGGAGGCGGAGTTCGTAAAGATCTTGACGCGCCCGGACAGCACGATGAACATCGCGTCGGCGTCTTCGCGTTTGGAAAAAACGGACTGACGGCGGTCCAGGGAGAGCTCGTGAGCCAAACGGTAGACTTCGCGCAGATGCTTGGCGCTCAAAGCCGAAAGAAACGGGATTTTCTTGAGCAGTCGAATTCCGTTCATCTTCGGATACTAGCTTTCTTGAGTGAAGGCGTTCAAGGAACTAAAGCCGCCAGGAGGACAGGGTGGACAGAAGGCTTTCGTCGGTGTTGTCGATTTTTAGCGGCGTGACCGAGACGCGTCCTCTGCTGACGACGGACACGTCGGTCCCGGGCTCGTCGATTCCGCAGACTTGCTGGCCGGCCATCCAGAAATACTCGAGCCCGCGCGGGTCCCTGCGTCGAGTGAGCGTGGTGCCGTAGATGCGCCGGCCCAGGCGCGCCGGGACGCCCGCTCCGTACGCCTTCGTGGAAACCGCCGGGAAGTTGACGTTCAAGCACACTCCTTTGGGCAGGCCCCTGCGGATGATTTGCCGGGCCAGCCGCTGGGCGAAGGCGGCGGCGGGGCGGTAATCCTTGCCGTCGGCGTCTAAAGAGAACGCGGCGGCGGGAATTTTAAGGAGAGTGGCTTCCATGGCGGCGGCGACGGTCCCGGAATAAATCACGTCCTCTCCCAGGTTGTAGCCCCGGTTGATGCCGCTGACGACGAGGTCGACCCGTCCCCTCAGGATTTCCAGGACGGCGAAGCGCGCGCAGTCGGCGGGACTGCCGTTGAGCGTGTACACGTTGTTGTCTTGCCGGCGCACGCGAATGGGTTTGTGCAGGGTCAGCGAGTGGCTGTCGGCCGAGCGTTCATGTTCGGGCACGGCGACGGTGACCTTTCCGACGCGGCGCATGGCCGTGACGAGGGCCCCTAGGCCGGGGCCGTGGATGCCGTCATCGTTGCAGACGAGAATCTTGGGGAGTTTCAAGGGCGTGCCAGACTTTGGAGGGCATCCATCAGCATTTCAGTGGTTCGTTCCGGCGCGGGCAGGCCAAGCGAGCCGTACGCCGAGGCCATCGCGGCGCGTTTTGAAGGCGCGTCGGGGGATTCTAGCAAATCGAACAGGATGGGACCCATGCGCCGTCCGAACTCGGTTTCGCAAACGCAGACGGCGGCCCCGGCGCGCTCGAAAACTCTCGCGTTCGCCTCTTGGTGGTTGGCCGCGGCGTGGGGAAAGGGGATCAAGACGGCCGGTTTTCGTTGCGAGGCGAGTTCCGCCAAGGTGCTTGCGCCCGCGCGGCAAATAACGAGATCGGCGGCGCCGTAGGCGGCCGGCATGTCGTCGAGATATTCCAGGACGGTCGCTTGGATCCCTTCGCGGCGATAGGCTTCATGAGCGGTTTCGACTTTCCCTTTGCCCGCGAGGTGCAGTATTTGAGATTTCGACGATTTCAGTTGGCGGGGCAAAAGGTCGTTGAGCGTCTGCGCGCCTTGAGAGCCTCCGAAGATCAGCACGGTCGAGCGCGCCGGATCGAGACCGAGCTTTTTGCGAGCCGCCGCGGGTTCCTGACGCGTGAAAAAAATCGACCGGATCGGCGTCCCCACCACTCGTCCTTGGCCCGATTTCGGGGGGAGTCCCCAGAATAATTCGCCGCCGAGTTTGACGGCGGCGGAGTTGGCCAGCCCGAGAATTGAGTTCGATTCATGAAGGGCGAAGGGGATGTTGTATCGCCAAGCGGCCAAGGCGACTGGAAACGTGAGATAGCCTCCCATGCCCAGAACTAAATCCGGCTTGAAGTCGCGCACGACGCGGCAGGTGAAGGCGGCTGCGGCCAGCAGCTTTCCGGCGAAAACGACGGTTTCAAGGCTCAGGCCGCGCGGCAGGCCTCTCAGGTCGATTTCAACCCAGGCGAGATCGGCGGCTTCCAGCCGCGGCTTGGCCGGGTCTTCTGATTTGATCGCGATCAGAGGCTGCCACCCCCGGGCTTTGATCGCTTGAGCCAGGGCGAGTCCAGGATAGAAATGGCCGCCGGTGCCGCCCGCGGCTATGAGGACTCGCTTCATTTGAGAGACTCCGCCTTCGACTGTCTTGAAATATTGAGCAGTATCCCGATGGCCAGCATCGTCGAGAGCAGGGAGGATCCTCCGAAGGACAAGAAGGGCAGAGGGATGCCCTTGGTCGGAAGCAATCCAATCGACATGGCGATATTAAAGAACGCTTGCAGGACGATCGAAAAGCTCAGTCCTGCGGCGAGCAGGGTGCCGAAAAGGTTCGGGGCGGAGCGCGCGATGCGGATGCCGCGCACCAAGATCGTGGCGAATAATCCGAGGATGAGGAGCGCTCCGGCAAGCCCAAGCTCCTCGCAGATCACGGGGAAGATGAAATCGGTATGAGGTTTGGGCAAATACATGAGTTTGAGTTTGGAGGCCCCGAAACCCTTTCCGAGCCACCCACCGGAGCCGACGGCGAGGATGGATTGAGAGAGTTGATAACCCACGCCCCGGATATTTTCAAAAGGGGCCAGAAAGCTCAAGACCCGCGCGCGACGATAAGGCTTGCGCCACAGCTCTTCGATGACGATCGGCACGGCGCAGATCAGCGACCAAACCAGGCCTCGAAGTCCGGCCCCGGCCACGAACATCATCAGTATCGTCACGGCGAAGATGAGCGCCGGAGTGCCGAGGTCCGGTTCCAGGCCGATGAGGAGCAAGAGAAGGCCGATCACCCCAAGAGGGATCGCGACGCCTTGGGTGAAAAAGCCCAGTTTGCTGTTTTTTTTGTCGAGATAAGACGCCAAAAATAGAATGGAAACGAGTTTGGCGAATTCCGCCGGCTGCAGTCCGATCGATCCCACGCGAATCCATCGCCGGGCCCCGGCGATGGGCGGAAAAAAAAGGGCGGCCAATAACATCAGCACCGTGATCACGTAGAGGGGGCGCACCCATTCGCGCAGACGGTTGTAATCAAAGCGGCTGGCCGCCCCCATGGCGGGCAGCGCGATCAGGGCCCAGATGAATTGGCGTTGGAAAAAGTGGAAGGGGCGGCCGAGGCTTTTCTCGGCGTAAATGGCGCTTGCAGAGTAGACCATGACCACTCCCAAAACAAGCAAAGACAGCGCCGCGCCCAACAGCGTGTAATCAACGTTGGCGCGACGGCGGGATATGGGGTTCACCCGGCTTTCGCCGCCCCGCAGACCAGGTCCTTGAAGCGGCGGCCGCGGTCTTCGAAATCACGGAATTGATCGAAAGAGGCGCACGCGGGAGACAGAAGCAAGACGTCCCCTTTTTGGGCGATGGCAAGCCCCGTCTTGACGGCGGTGTCTAGGCTTGCGCACGGAAAGATAGGCACCAGGCCCGTCAGGTCGTCTTCGATACGCCGCGCGGCAGATCCGATGGTGAGCACTCCCTTGACCGTCTTTTCGATCCAAGGCCTGAGGGTCGTATACGGCGATCCTTTGTGCAGGCCGCCGAGGATGAGCAGCAGCCGCTTGCCGTCGCGCTCGAAGGCTTTGAGCGCGACCAGCGTGGAGTCCACGTTGGTGGCCTTGGAATCGTTGACGCAGCGCACCCCCCTAACGACGCCGCAGGACTCGAGGCGATGCGCCACTCCCTTGAACAATCGGAAGGCCTTGCGCACGGCCGCGGGGGCGATGCCGCAGGAGAAGGCGAGCAAACCCGCGGCCATCGCGTTCTCCAGATTGTGCCGCCCGGGCAGGCGGGGCGGTGCTAGCACGACTTCTTTTTTCCAGCGGGGCAGCTTGAAGTGGAGCATCGCGTCTTGCTCCCAAGCGTGAACATGGGCCGCTTTCCGCCCGAAATAAAGACGGGAGGAAGGACATGTTCGCGAGAGCTTGTAGGTGATGGGATCGTCGGCGTTGAATACGCACGCGTCTTGCGCTTCTTGGGAGGCGAAGACCTTGGCCTTCGCCGCAAGATAGGCGCGCATCGATCCGTGATGATCGAGATGATCGGCCGTGATGTTTAAAATAGCGGAGGCGCGGGGTTTGAAATAAGACGAGTCCTCAAGTTGATAGCTCGAGCATTCCAGGATGATCGCGTCGGAGGGTTTGGCGGCGGGTGCGGCGGCCGCCAGGGGTATTCCGATATTGCCGCCCAAAATCGCCTTGCGGCCGCGCGGCAAACCGATTTTGAAAATCTCCCAAGCAAGATGCGTCGTCGTTGACTTGCCGTTGGTCCCGGTGATCGCGATCGTGGTCTTGGCTCTCGAATAGGCCAGCGCGATTTCCATCTCGCTGAAAATCGGGATGGAGCGTTCGGCAAGGGAGCGCAGGATCGGAAGGTCGGGCTTGAGGCCGGGGCTTTTGACCACGAAAGCGCATTTGAACAGGCGCTCCGAGTGTCCGTTCCATTCCCATTGCATGGCGCAGGCCGGACGTTTGAGTTCGGCAAGCACCGACGATTTCGGCCGAGATTCGGAAGCCAGCACTTTATAACCCTTTCGGGCGAGGAGTTTGGCGGCCTCCAGGCCCGAACGACCCATTCCAAGCACTCCGACGCGCGCGCCCCTCTTGAAGTGTTTGGGATCAAACCCCGTCATCGCAGCTTGAGAGAGGAGAGCGCGGCGAGCATGAGGACGATCGAGACGATCCAGAATCTCACCGTGACCTTCGGCTCCGCCACCCCGCCGAGTTCGAAATGATGATGAATGGGCGCCATGCGGAAAACACGTTTGCCTCCCCGCAATTTAAAGGAGGCCATTTGGAGGATGACCGAAAGGGTTTCGATCACGAAGACGCCTCCGATGATGGGAAGCAAAAGCTCTTGTTTGACGCACATCGCGACGATCGCGATGACTCCCCCCAGAAAGAGCGAGCCGGTGTCGCCCATAAAGATTTGGGCCGGGTACGAGTTGAACCAAAGAAAACCCAAGCAAGCGCCGATGACTGCGGCAAGGAATACGGCGATTTCACCGGCCCCCTCGACATACACGATACGCAGATAGTAAGCGAACTTGACGTTCCCGGAGGCGTAGGCCAGGATCGCGTAGGCCAGCGCGCAGAAGATCACGGACCCGGCGGCCAGGCCGTCGAGACCATCGGTGAGGTTGACCGCGTTGGAGCAGCCCACGATCATCAGCACGGCGAAGGCGAAATAAAGCACGCCGATATCGACGAACAGTTCCTTGCCGTAGGGAATGTTCATCATCGTCGTGTAGGTCGCGTTGGGCGGGATGATGGCGAGATAGGTCGTGACGGCCAGGCCGACGAAAACTTGGATCAGGAACTTGACCTTCGAGGGCGCTCCTTTGGAGTTTTTCTTGATCAGCTTGAGGTAATCGTCCCAGAACCCGACGGCCGATAAACACAGTGTGGCCGAGAGGATGAGCCACGTGAAACGGTTATCCGGGCGCATCCACAGCAGGGTCGAGAAGACGAGAGCGAGAAAAATCAAAGCGCCGCCCATCGTGGGCGTTCCTTGCTTGGACAAGTGGGATTGAGGACCGTCGCTGCGCTGCATTTGGCCGATTTTGCGCTCGCGCAGGGCGGCGATCAATCCCGGGCCGAGCAAGAGGCTTAGGGCTAGGGCGGTCATGGCCGCTCCCCCCGCGCGGAACGTGATGTACTGAAACACATTGAGCGGTCCGCAGCGGTCGCGCAGTTCAAAGAGGTAGTAGAGCATGGTGGGGAGGGGCCTTAAAGCGCCTTGGCGAGCTCCTCGAGGCGCATGGCGCGCGAGGCCTTGAAGAGCACCGCATCGCGGGACGTCAGAGAGGAGCTGATCTTAGAAGACCATTGCGACGAGTCGAGGGAGTATTCGACCTCGAAGCGCGGCTTGGCCGCGGACAGCGCATCGGCGGTGGATTTCATTTCGGGGCCCGCCAGGTAAACGGCTTTAAGATCGAGTTGTGACAGCCAGACTCCGAGTTCCCGGTGGAACTTCGCTGACTCGACTCCGAGTTCCTTCATGTCACCCAAAATAAGCGTTTTTGGCCGCGTGGAATATTGCTCGTAAAAGGCCTCGATGGAGGCGCGCATGGAGGCTGGATTGGCGTTGTAGGCGTCTAGGACGAGCGCGGCGCCGCTGGGGTGAGGCAGGGGCTCCTGGCGCATCATCGATGGAGTGTGGTCTTGAAGCCCGCTGCAGATCGTTTCCGGGGGCAGCCCCATCACCCAGGCGGCGGCGGCCGCGGCCGCGGCGTTGTACTGGCTGAAAGTCCCAAAGGAACGCAACGTCAACGCGACGCGATGGCGGTCTATGACGAGGAAGTTCCCCTCTTCGATGCGAACGCGGCAGTTGGGGCCGGTTCCGTAGGTCACCGCGCGCGCTCCCAGCCTGGTTTCGAGGGCGGCAAGCCAGGGGTCATCGGCGTTAATGACGGCCGCTCCGTCGTCGGGAAGTGCCGCGACAATTTCAGAATTCGTCTGAAAGGTCGTCTCGATCGTGCCGAACGACTCAAGATGATCGGGACCGATGTTGGTCAGAACCGCGATCGTCGGTTGGGCGATTCGCGAGAGCTCCCGAATTTCCCCCAGGCGGCAGGCGGCGAGTTCAAAAATGGCATGCCGGTGTTCTGGGCGCATTTCGAGGACCGAAAGGGGCACTCCGACCTCATTGTTCCAGTTGCCGTGGCTGGCGCAGACCGAACCGATGCGAGAGCAGATCGCCCGGAGCATTTCTTTCGTCGTGGTTTTCCCGTTGGAGCCGACGACCCCCACGACGGGGATGTCGAAGCGCTTGCGATGGAAGTGGGCCAACGCGTGCAGCGCTTTGAGCGTATCGGGGACTTCCACAATCTGCGGCGGCGTGGGCGCGCCGGTCTTGAGTCGTCCTGCGGCGACGACCCACCCCGCATAGGTCTGAGCCGATTTCGCGTCGAGGAAATCATGGGCATCGAGGCGCTCGCCCCGCAGCGCCCAGAAAGCTCCCCCCGCTTGCGGGCGTCGAGTGTCGGTCGATATCACATCGATGCGCGCGCCGGCGTCGCCTTTCGTCAGCCGCCCGCCCGCCGCACGAGCCAATTCAGCCCATGTGAGTTCAAGTTTCATGCAATACGCTTTTTGAGAGCGGCCCGGGCCACCGAGGCATCGTCAAAGACGACCACGCGTTCGCGTAGGATTTGGTGGTCCTCATGTCCTTTGCCGGCGATCAACACGACGTCTCCCGAGACGGCCTGGGCGATCGCCGTTTCAATGGCCGAAGCCCGATCCGGTACGATCTTATAATTTTCCAGCCCGGCGGCGCGAATGCCTGATTCGATATCTGCGAAGATCCCGGCGGGGTCTTCGCCGCGGGGATTGTCGTTGGTCAAGATGACGAAGTCGCTTTCCCGGCAGGCGGCCGCGCCCATCGGACCGCGTTTGCCTTGGTCGCGCTCCCCGCCGCAGCCGAAGACGGTGATGATGCGGCGATGAGGAAGTCCGGCGAGCAGGCGTAAAACGGCTTCGAGAGCTCCGTCGGTGTGGGCGTAATCGATGAAGACGTGAAAATCCTGCCCCTCGGCGACGCCCTCAAGACGCCCCGGAACCGACCGCAGGGAGGACAGCCCGTTGAGAACGTCGTGGAGCGGGGTCCCGAGCCCCAACATGGCTGCTGCGGCGGCCAACGCGTTCTCGACGTTGTGAGGTCCGGGTAGCTGGAGGGTCGTCTGGACGCTCCGCCCCCGCCACGTCACCTGCAACCGAGTCCCAAGGAGGTCGGCGGATAGAATCTCTGCGCGCAGGTCCGTCGCCGCGGTCGTGCGTCCAAATCGGACGACATCGCAGCCGATGGCGTGCTTGACCAGAAGGTGCCCCCGCGGATCGTCAAAATTAATCGCGGCGACCTTCACGGCCTTTTTATTGTCGGCGCGAGCCAGGAGGTCGAAGAGTCGCGTTTTCGCCTCGAAGTAGCGATCGAGGGACTTGTGAAAGTCCAAATGGTCGCGGGTGAGGTTGAGGAAAATACACGCGTCGAAATCGAGGGTCTCGGCGCGCTTGAGCGCGAGGGCGTGCGAGGAGATCTCCAGCAAAGCGTGCGTGGCGCGTTCCTGGCGGAAGCGTGCCAGCCAACGCAGCAGGGACAGGGAGATGGGGGTGGTGTTGAGGGATTTTTCCAAACGTGTTCGAGCGCAGCGAACATCGACGGTTCCGGCCACCGCGGGGCGGCCGCCTGAAGCGGTTACGATCGCTTCTAGAAAATAAGTCGTTGTGGTCTTTCCGTTGGTGCCGGTCACCCCAATGACCGTCATCGCGGAGGATGGGTGTCCGAAAAACGCGTCGGCGGCCAGCCCCATGGACTGGGCGATGTCGTCGACCTGGACCCAGGTGACCGGCAATTGAGCGGGCGGGGGCGGGGGCTCGAGTTCGCTGAACACCGCGACCGCTCCCTTGTCCAGGGCTTGACGAATGTGGCGATTGCCGTCCGTTTTCGACCCCGGCAGAGCGAAAAAGAGGTCGCCGGGGACGACCTCTCGGGAATCATGCCGCAACTCGTTGATTTGTATGTCCGTCGCTCCGGCCACGCGCAAGGCGGGCGCGGCGCGGAGCAGCTCTGCAAGGGTCATTTCAACGCTGTGCCGTGCCCAAGGCAGGATCGTGGGGTCGGTCGGGCGCGATTCCCTCTAAGGTGAGCAGGCGCCGTCCGATTCGGGAAAAAATTGGAGCCGCGACGAGTCCTCCATAATAAGCTCCCTTGGGCTCATGCAGGACGACGAGAATGGTCCAACGCGGCTGGGAGGCCGGCAAGAAGCCGGCAAACGATGCCGTGTAGGCGGAACTGGAGTATTTGCGGGTCAGCGGATCGATCTTGCGAGCCGTTCCCGTCTTGCCCCCCACTCGGTATCCGGGAATGCGCGCGCTAGTCGCCGTGCCGTGCTCGACGACACCCTCGAGCATGAGCGCGATGTCTTGGACGGCGCGCTGAGATGCCACGCGGCGGACTTTGACCGGAGGCTTTTCGTCCAGGAGCAGCTTCGGCTCCCAAAGAACGCCTCCGTTGGCGATGGCGGAGTAGGCGCCGACCATCTGCAGCGGGCTGATGGCAAGGCCATAGCCGTACGAGGACGCGGCCAAGCCGACCCTCGTGAGGTCGGACAGCGGCTTAAGCTCTCCGGCGCTCTCGCCGGGAAGCGGACAGCCCGTCTTGGCCCCGAAGCCGAATGCCCGGGCCAAGCGGTAGAAGCGGGTCGCCCCCACACGCTCGATGACTTTGGCGATTCCGATGTTGGAGGATCGCTCCAGAATCTGGGCCAGAGTCATGTCCGCCTCGGGTTCATGATCGGTGATGGTCACCCCGGGCGAGATCTGCCATTTGCCCGCCTCCCCGCTGAAAGTTTCATCCGGACGCACGAGGTCGGATTCCAAGGCGGCCAAGGCGGTGACGACTTTAAAAGTCGAGCCGGGTTCGAAGGCGTCTTGAACGAAGGAGTTGCGCAGAGGATTCGGCGGCCACGCGGCCATGGCCAAAATTTCCCCGTTGCGCGGATCCTGCACGGCGACCAGGCCTTCTTTGAATAAACGCTTTTCTCCCCCTTCTTTCAGAGCCTCTTCGGCGAGATACTGCGTGGTGCGATCGATGGTCAAACTCAACGCGGGCGGTTCGTCCCCGGCGTCGGTGAGATTTTTGTATATCGTCCGCCCTTGTCCGTCTCGAATCACCTCGAGGCGCCGGGCGCGGCCCCGCAGGCGGGAGTCTTGCGACAGTTCCAAGCCGGCGAGTCCCCGCCCCTCGGTCCCGATGAGCCCAAGAACGCTGCGGGCTAAATCACCGTTGGGGTAGACTCTCTCCTGGGCGGGGACAAGACCCAGCCCCTCGACGCGGGCGTCGGCCAGCGCGGAGAATTCGGCCTGACCCATATGCGTCTTGATCCAAGCAAAGCGCTGGGCCGCGCGGGTTTTTCGCTCGATTTCGGCGGCGGGTATCTGGAGCAAAGGCGCAAGGCGCGCGGCGAAGGCATGGGGATCCTTGACCATGGCCTTGTCGACGAAGCAGGACCAGGAGGGTATCGATCGGGCCAAAACCCGTCCTTTGCGATCGAGCAGTTCCGCCCGGGGCGTGGCTTCTTGGGCGGTCCGGGCGAATTCTCCCGCGGCTCGAACGGACAAATTGTCATGCTTAAAGATCTGGAGATAAGCCAAACGGGCGGTCAACGGAGCCAGCGGAGACAGCGACAGGCACGCGGCGGCGGTTAAACGCAGTCCAAGGTCCATGAGGCGGTCTTAGCTGCGCGCTGGAGTGACGAGAGACATGACATTTCTCGCCCATAGGAGCGGTCGGGAGGGATGTGCGTCGGTCGCGCCGGAGGAGAGGACCCGAAGAGATTCCGGCGCGGCGGCGACCATGCCCATCGAACTTGCGCGCGCCGCCAGCATGGAAGGCGAGAGAGTCTGATCCAAGGTCAAGCGCAGTCCGGCGACCCTGCTGCGGGCTTGGCGGGCGCGTTTGCGGGAGGATTCCACTTGGTAACCCAAACGGGTCGCTTGGACGTGTTGCCAGGACAGAAACAAAATCAGGAGACCCAGCCCCGCGAACTTCGCGGCACGACGAGGATCAAAACCCATGAACATACTCATCATCATACCATTCTTCCTATGTCCGCCGCAGATCGTCGGGGGGGGGGCCCCCCCCCCCCGCGCGGGCGCCCCGCCGAGAGGGCGCCCGCCCTTCTTGCCGGCGACTCTCCGCCGAGAGAGAGTCGCCGAGATCGGGCGGCCCTCCGCCGAGAGAGGGCCGCCTTCATCGGCGTCGGATGGTCCGCCGAGAGACCATCCGACAGACTTGATGGCGAGCGCTTCGCCGAGAAAACGCTCGCCAAATCCCAATTAGGGTCTCGAGGACCCCCGTCCTTTCAAAAATACCCGTCGCCAGACATACCCGGGAGAGCTGACCCGGCCGACTTGCGAGACGGCCACGGTTTGCCTGCGGTCGAGAAGAAACGACACGGTCGTGTCCAGCTTCGCCAAGGCGGCCAGCGCCAGGCTCGAGCCGCTTAAGAATGAGGAATTTTTCATCATCGCAGCCTCCTTCTATCGTTTCTTTTCGATGACCCGCAGTTTGGCGCTGCGGGCCCGTGGATTGTTCTCAATTTCCATTTCCGAAGGCACGACCGCCGACTTCCCCCCGCCTCCGGCAAGATACGAGCACGATCCTTGCGCGGAAAGGGACGCGAAAACGTTTTTGACGATGCGGTCCTCCAGGGAGTGGAACGTGAGCACGCACAATCGCCCGCCGACGGCGAGAAAAGGAACGACCGATTCGAGCGCGCGCGTCAGCGCCTCCAATTCGCGATTGACCGCTATGCGCAGGGCTTGGAATGACCGGGTGGCCGGATGATGTCCGGTGCGGGGAAGCACGGACTCGATGCAATGGGCTAAATCGAGCGTCGAGCTAAAGGGGCGCTCGGCGCGACGCGCGACGATGGCGCGGGAAATTCTCTCGGCTTCCGGTTCCTCGCCGAATTCTTTCAAGAGCATCTCGATTTGCTCGGCGGGCCAGCGGTTGACAATTTGTTCGGCGGTCAAATCGGCGTCGGGACCCAAACGCATATCGAGCGGACCCTCGCGCATGAAGGAAAACCCGCGGGACGGCTTATCGAGCTGGAGTGAACTGACTCCGAGATCGAAGAGCGCGCCGCTCAGAGGAAAGAAGCCCTCGTTTTCCAAAACCGCGCCCAGGGAACGGAAGTTCGCGCGGACCGAGTGGAATCTTCCACTGTGGATCGCGAGCCGGTGACCGGCTTCGGCGATTGCCTCCGGATCCGTGTCGAGACCAAGTACCTTTCCCTGGGCCGAAAGCGTGTTGAGCAGACCCTCAGAGTGTCCGCCCAAACCTAGGGTGGCGTCCAGATAGAGCCCCCCTTTGTCCGTCACGAGCCGCTCCAACGTTTCCGCCAGAAGAACCGGCGTGTGGGTGAAGCGAGCCTCTTGGGACATGGTCATATCTCCAAGCTCTTTGAGATTTTCCGGTAGGCCGGAGCGATCGATTTTGAGGCGTAATCGCTCCAGCGCTTCGCGTCCCAGATCTCGGCGCGATTTCCCGCGCCCTGAAACAAAACGTCGAACCTCAAACCGGCATGAGCTTTCAGATACTGAGGGATGAGAATACGTCCCTGCGCATCGGGCTCCACTTCCAGAGCTTCCGAGAAAAATTTCCTCTTGAAAGCCCGTTCCTGCTCCTTGTTCGGCAGGGTGAACACCTTCAAATCGTCCGCCAACATTTTCTCCCATTGCGAAGGGAGAAACAGGTAAAGGCAGCCCTCCATCCCGCTCGTGAGGAAAAAGGAACGCCCCTTCTCCTGGGAGAGGATGTCCCGATATTTCGTGGGAACCGCCAATCGGTTCTTCGGATCGAGAGAATATTCGTAGCGACCGATCAGCAGAGACATGTTTCCCCACCTTTAGCCACTCGTTTATCATTTGTCACCACTTTTCCCCACCGGGAGCACGAGTATAAAGGACTCGAGGTGATTTGTCAAGGGGGAGCGCGCGCGGATTTTTGAATGTTACGGCGCGTTCAGCTTGGCCATCGACGTGCGAGACAGCTCGTAGCGCCAAGCGTGTTCGAGCGCCTTCATGCGCGTGTAGGGGGCGCCGTAAGCGCGGTAGAGAGCTTCGGGTGCGGGACGCCCGTCGCGCAAGTGCGCGGCGAAGCGATAAAAAGAGGAGCGATACTGCGTTCGAACCAAGAAGCGCACGATGCTGTAGGCCTGCGCGTACCACAGGCGGACTTTATCATCCGGCCAGCCGCTCGTCGTGGCGACGGCGATGAATTCATCGATGGACATTCCGGCTCCCTGTTCAAGCCGAAGGAGATTTTCCCGCAGCCAATTTGGCGCGGCCAACCCCCGTTCCACTTGAACAAGAGTCGACATTCCCTCCGACAGCCACAGCGGATTGTTCATCCCGGCGTGAAAAAATCCGTCGAAGTAAATATGGGTCAACTCGTGCGCCACGATGCCGGGCAACTCCTCGCTTTCATAAATGTAGAGTTTGCGTTTGTTGATGGAGCTGGCTCCTCCCGACCATGCTGGACGTCCGGTGACTCTGCGATAGCTGTCTTGAGTCGAGAAGAGGAAAATGGTCGTCCGCTCGCTTCGCGCCCAGGGCGAGAACGGGGCCAAGTCAAGCATGAGATTGGAATGGAGGTTTTCAATGAGAACGGTGAAGCGCTCGGAGGCCGGATACTGTTCGGAGAAAACGACAAAGTGGCGCGTGACCGTCTTGACGAAGCCGTAGGGCACGGGCATGTCGTTGGCCGAGGGGACTCTGTCTTCGACGCGGACGCGCGCCGTGCTCGAGCTCTCGGCCTTCTTGCGACGAGCGGCGGGCCGCTTGCCTTCCAACGCGGGGGATAGGCTTGAAGGAGCGGGAAGTTTGGCGATCTCTCCCACGGACGCGGGCGCAGCCTGGGGCAAGGCGCGAGTCTCGGCGGGATCGTCAGGGGCGGGCGCGGGCGCCAAAAGGGGCGGCAAAGGCCGGGAGGATTGGTAGGGAGCGACGAGCTTCATTTGTCGGGCTTCGTTCTCTTCCTCCCCTAAATATTGATAGACCATCATTCCCCACAGGGCGATGACGAAGAGCCAGATCAGGACGCGCAGCCGTAGGAGAACATCCACGGTTTAGTTCAAGACCTCCAAAGCTCTGCCCCCATGTGGATTAAGCGAGATTGGAGTCGCGCAGACGCAAAGCCGTTTGGGCCAGGCCATGCACGAATAGAGAGAAGATCACGATGAAGGCGGCGTGAGAGACGACCATGCCAAGCCCCGGTCCTTCCAACGGCTGGCGGGCCCAAATGAGGCCGATCATGGAGCCGGCCGCGGCCAACGAACACACGACGGTTTCAGTACGAGAGGTCGTCAGCGCCGCAGCGGTGGGGGCTAAAACAAAAAGAAGCCACATGGGTCCCCAAAAGGGGTAGAGAAGGTAAAACAACGGGACGGCCCATATGAAATTCATCCAGACTTGGACTTGGCGCAGGCGAGCCGCCCAACCGACCCACCGGTATTGGTTGCGTCCGATCCACCAATTGAGAAGCACGTCGCACAGAAGGATCGCCATCGAGATCCGGGTGGCCTGCGGTTCCGGCTCGCCGAAATACACCGCGGAGAAGATCAAGAACAGCGCGAACGGCGTGAAGTATCTGCTGAGCATCTGCATGAGTTACTCCTTGCTGTGCGAGAAAATCACGAGCCGCCGCTCGAGCTCATCAGCGGGCCGGCGGTAAGGGAAAGACTTTAGCACTCTGGCGCCTGTGGCGACCAGGGATTTTGTTATGGTTGATTCGGTGAAGTCCGGTTCCGCCGTTTGGAAAGCGGCGAAAAGTCCTCGTGGCGCGAGCATCGGCCATGCCGTACGCAGGGCTTGAGGCAACGCAGCCGCGGCCCGCTCGATGACGACGTCCCGGTCTCGCTCATAGGACGTCAGGGGCGCTCCCGAGCCGGCGCGTCGATGGAGCACATGTAGGCCGGGCAAGCCCAGCCGCGTCGCGGCGGCGTTGAGGAAGCGGTATTTTCTCTCGACGGATTCCATGAGCGTGACGTCGGCCTGGGGCCAGGCGATTTTCATCGTGATTCCGATAAACCCCGCGCCCGACCCTAAATCCAGGATGCGGGGAGCCGAGGGCGTGAGCGCGCGCAGGCGCGACGCCGCGAAGACCCCATCGGCGGCGTGCTTGAGCGCGAGGGCTCTCCAAGAATCGTCCGAGGTCAGATTCGTAGCCTGATTTCTTTCACGAACGAAGGATAAGTAATCGACGATGCGATCGCGAGCGGGCGCGTCGAGCCGCGCGCCCCACTCCGCCGCCGCGCAGTGAAGGAGGCGTAGAGGATCGTCGTTCATTGCCGGAGTGCGTGAATCCACAAGATCTGCAAATCGCTCGGTGTGATCCCGGGCACGCGTCCGGCTTGTTCCAAGGTGCGGGGTCTAATTCGAGATAACTTTTGACGGGCTTCGTTGGTTAGGGCCCCTATGGAGGAATAGTCGAGCGTCATCGGGAGTAGGGTGGAGTGGGCTGCTCGCAGCCGTTGAGTCGAGCTTTTCTCGCGGGAGATGTAGGGGGCATAGACTGAACGAATTTCCCGCTGTTCAAACACCGTGGCCATGGACCAGGGTGCGAGTTCCGAGTCGTCGATGGTTCCGTCGCCGAGAACCAGATCGCGATAACGTCGAAAACGATCATAGACGTCCGTTTTGATCAAGCCGAGGACGTATCCCTTCTCCAGGAGGCGCAAGTCCGCGTCATCAGCCCGCAGGCTCATGCGGTGTTCGGCGCGGGCGGTGAACATGCGATAGGGCTCGTCGACGCCGCGCAGGACCAGGTCATCGATCATGACTCCCAAATAGGCTTCGTCTCGGCTCAGTCGGAAGGCTCCGGCGCCTCGGGCCTTCAACGCCGCGTTGATGCCGGCGAGGAGTCCTTGCCCTGCGGCCTCCTCGTAGCCGGTCGTCCCATTGAGCTGGCCCGCGAGAAAGAGCCCGCAGACGATGCGCGATTCCAAGGTGTCGGTCAACTGCGTGGGTTGGCAGAAGTCGTACTCCACGGCGTAGCCGCATCGCACCATCAGGGCGTTTTCCAGGCCGGCGATGGTGGAGAGCAGCTCGCGCTGCGCGTCTTGCGGCAGACTGGTCGAGAGTCCGTTGACGTAGACTTCGCGCGTGTTCCAACCCTCCGGTTCGAGGAAAATCTGATGGCGCTCTTTATGGGGGAATTTAACGACCTTGTCTTCGATGGAAGGACAATAGCGCGGGCCCACCGCGCGAATCGCCCCGCTATAAAGAGGACTTCTCTCTAAGTTCTCGCTAATGACCCGGTGGGAGCGTTCGTTCGTGTAGGTGATCCAACTGGGCAATTGGGGGCCGTCGATGCGTTGATGAAAATGAGAGAAGGGTTTGGGAGGAGTCTGGCCGTCTTGGCGTTCCAACACGGAATAATCGATCGTCCGGGCGTGAAGTCTTGGAGGAGTTCCCGTTTTCAGCCGTCCGACGGCAAGGCCCGCGTCTTTGAGGGAGGCCGTCAATCCGAGGGAGGAGGGCTCCCCCCCCCGTCCGGCGGCGTGGGTCTGCAAGCCGACATGGGCCACTCCATTGAGAAACGTTCCCGTGGTGAGGACGACGGTGGCGCCCCGATAGCGGGTTCCCCGTCTTGATATGACTCCCAGGACGCGGGAGTCGGAGAGCCAGAGCGCCCAGGCTTCGTCTTGAATGGCGTCAAGTCCTTCCGTGGACTCGATGACCTGCTTCTGTCCTTGCCGGTAGGCGGACTTATCGCACTGGGCTCTTGGCGAGCGCACGGCGGCGCCCTTGCTGAGGTTGAGGGTTTGAGAGAACGTCGTGGCTCGATCAGCCGCTTTGGCCATTTCCCCGCCCAGAGCGTCGAGTTCCCGGACCATCTGTCCCTTCCCGATGCCCCCTATCGATGGATTGCAGGACATGGTGGCGATCGTGTCGAGATTCTGCGTCAAAAGCAAGGTCGCCCGGCCCATGCGCGCCGCCGCTAGGGCGGCTTCGACTCCGGCGTGCCCTCCTCCGACGACGATGACGTCATAGCGGCGCGGGAACAGATCGATCCTGCGGTCGGGGGGAGACGTTGGCATTATCCGTAGAGCAGCGCTTTAAGAGTTTCAGGGGGCAGCCAACCCAGGAGGAAGGAGGCGATGACCACCGTGATTTGCAATATGAGGGAGAAGAGCAGGGCGAGCAGGGAGCGCGCCAGGGGACGCGAGGGCGGCAAAGCTTTTAAGCCGAGCCCGCCCGAGATCAGCATCCATAAACCGGCGCCCGCCGCGACACCTTTGTAACCGGCTTCCCAGCCCATGGCCGTGACGATGCCTTCAGGAACCAGGGCGAGGCACTCGATGATGTTGAGTCCGAGCAGAAAGGCGCTTAACTCGCGCCATTGCTTCGAGGGGATTTTTCGGGCGATGACATAAAGCGGCGCCGTCCAAATCAACAACAGGAGGCCGAAAAATGTTTTTGGAAGGCCGTCTCTGACATAAAGAATCGTGAGCACCAGGGGGATCGCCGACCACAGAGCCGCTCCGGCGACCCTAAGTGGAAGCCAGCCGGTTTGAAGCCAGCTCAGCAGGACGCCGCAAAAGGCGATGAGCGAGGCCATGAGCACGGGCTGCCACAGCATGACCTTGAACCAATACATCATCCCCTGCGCCGTCGCAGGCGCTGCGGCGTTCACATCTGGAAAATTGGTGGGCTTCATTCCCAGGAAACCGCAGACGCCAGAAGCAAGAGGCCGTAAATCGTCAGCCCGTTCTTCAGGGAGGAGTCCTGGGCGCAGGCGGCGGCGGCTTGAGATGGGGAGAAAAAGAAAAGGCGGGCGAAGTCGCGCAGCGTTCTCATGAGGGCGATTCCTGCGCGGCCAGGGCGTCGGAGTCAAAGCCGCCGCGCGCGTGCAAGCAAAGGCCGCCTCCCACGCCGAGCGCCAAGCAGGAGGCCAGCATGGCCCAAGAAAGGCCAAAAAGATCCGAGCCCCAGCCGATGAGGGAGGGCGAGGCGGCGTCCCCGAGAAGATGAATGACGAAGATGTTGGCCGCGAAAGCCATCGAACGTTTATCGAAAGGAATCACCGAAACGATGGCGGCGTTGAGGGGGCCCATATTGAGGAAGAGGAAAGTTTCCGCCAGGAAGAGAAAGACGATCGAGAGGGTTAAAGAGGGAGCGGTGATCGCGGCCGCCGCAAAAGGCATCCCGAGCAGAAGCCCCCAGCCCGACACCCTCAGGTCCGAGGTCGAGTCGTTTCGGCGCAGACGATCGGCGAGCCAGCCGCCGATGAGGCTGCCGGCCAATCCCGAGACGACCGTCACCGCGCCAAATAATGTGCCCGCGTGGCCGACGCTGAGACTCCAGGTGCGGTGCAGGAAAGTCGGCATCCAAACCGCGAAACCGCCGAGGGCGAAAGTCATCGCGGCTCCGGCATACGTAATGAGGCGGAAAGTCCGCACGGCCCAAACCGAGCGGTAGCCCGCCACTGGCGGCGTCAAGGTGGTGCGCGGCGCATCGGGTGGAAGGAGCAGACAGAGAAGCGAGAGCGCCAGTCCGGGAAGGCCGACGACCAAGAACGTGTGGCGCCACCCGATCTGTTGCCCCAGGAGGCCTCCCCCGGCGTAGCCGAGCGCCGACCCCACGGGGATCGCCAGGCTGAAAATCGCCAAAGCTCGGCTTCGTGTTTCCGGAGAGAAACGCTCGGCGACAAAAGAGGGAGAGATGGCGCCGTAGCAAGCCTCGCCGATGCCGACGGCGGCGCGCGAAACGAACAGGGTTAAGAAACGTCCGGTCAAGGCGGCCGCGCCTGTTGCCACGCTCCAGATCGCCACGCCGCCCGCGATCCATGGCTTGCGGCCGTGGGAATCGGCCAGCCAGGCGACAGGAGGAGCGGCGATCATATAGACGATCATGAACGCGGAGGCGAGGCTGCCCGCTTGCGCGTCGCTCAGGTGCAGATCATTTGAAATCAAGGGCAGGAGGGCATAGACGACTTGACGGTCGATGTAGTTCAGGATATTGACCGTCAGAAGCAGCGCCATCACCCCGGAGGGTGAGGAGATCTTCATGAAGGGCGGACCTTGTACACCGCGTCCCCGGCGCGAACGCGATCCGCCAGCGAGACGTGCACGGTTTCTCCCGGCAGGGCGCTTTGAACGCTTCGCCTGCCGATAGCGATGCGTTCGACTCGCTGGGAGAGATCGGTGTCGCGGCCCTTGACTCGCAAAGCGTCTCCCAGAGAAAGAGGTTCTTCAAGTCGCAGCGACATCTCGCGCCGTTTCACGTCATAGGAGCGGACCTTGCCCAGGAGTGGAGCGCCGACGATTTGTTCCTCCGGGGAGATCTCTGAAACGGGAGTCCGCCGCAGAGCTTTCTTTTGCGGAACTTTCGGGAGCTTGGAGGCGGGCATAGGGGGTTCTCCTTATTTACCTAAACAGAAACGGGAAAAGATTTCATCAAGAACGTCGTTGGACGCGTCGCGACCCCGGGCTTGGTCAAGATGACCGAGGGCCTCTCGCAACGACTGGGCGGCGAGGTCTTCCCACGCCTGAGGACGGCGGCGGAGTTCCTCGCGCGCGCAACGAACTTTTTGGCTCGCGGCGAAGAGAGAATCGTAGGTGCGCGCATCGTCTAGGAGAGCCTCGCCCTCGTCGCCGGACTGGCCGGCCGCGCGGGCGATGGCGGCTTCCAGTTCGCCCAGGCCCTCCCCCGTCAGCGCCGAACACCGAAGACCGGTCGAGGGAACTGCGCGTCCGCCTAGAAGATCGATCTTGTTGAGGGCGATGATCACTTTCGCCTGGGAGGACACGGCGCAAAGGCGCCTCTGGATCTCCTCGACGTCCGTTTCATTGGCGGCATCGACAACGAGAACCGCGACCGAGCAGGTTCCGGCGGCGTTGAGTGCCCGAACGATGCCTTCGCGTTCGGCTGGATCGACGGCGCCCTCTCGCAGGCCCGCCGTGTCGAAAAGCATCAGCGTTGTGCCGCAGAGCTCGATTTGTTCTTCGATGATATCGCGTGTCGTTCCCGGTTCGGGAGCCGTGATCGCGCGCGCGCGTCCCAGCAGCGCGTTGAGAAGGCTCGATTTCCCGGCGTTGGGACGCCCGAAGAGGCCGACGCGAACTCCTTCCTTGCGGTTGCGCCCGCGGACGTAGCCGAGCAGAAGACGCTCCAAGCCCGTCTCGGCTTCATGGAAGGCGGCGGCGGCTTGGTCTTGGTCGAAGGAAGGAATGTCTTCATCCGGATGGTCCAGGCGCGCTTCGATGTGAGCGAGAATCCCGACGAGCGGAGAACGGACGCCGTCGAGGGCCTGGGAGAATCCCCCCTCCAAGCGGGCGAGAGCCGCCGCGCGCGCCGACGCGCCGCGGGCGGCGATGAGCTCGCCGACCGCGCGGGCTTGGGAGAGTTCGATCTTGCCATTGAGGAAGGCTCGACGGGTGAACTCTCCGGGAGCGGCCGCCCGCGCGCCTGCTTCGAAGGAGCACTCGAGAATCTCGCGCAAGATCTCGGGAGATCCGTGCGCGGTGATCTCGAGCATGTCTTCCCCCGTCGCGGTCGCCGGGCCGGTCCAAAACGTGACGACGACGCGATCGACGATTCGTTGCCCGCGCGTGAGCGTTCGCACGCTCGCCCGCCTCTCGTCGAGAGGTGCCGGTCCGAGCATGGCAACGGCGATCGCGCGGCAATCGGGGCCCGACAGGCGAACGATTCCCAGCGCCGAACGGCCGGGCGGGGTGGCAAGCGCCGCGATCGTTTCCTCGGTCAATCCTTTCTCGGGCGGATGACGAGCTTGCGCCAAGGGCCCTCTCCTTCCGAGCAGGTGGTGATGTCTTTGTGCAGTCGGAATGTGCGGTGAATGAGACGGCGCATCGAGGAGTCCATGGGTTCCATGCGCACCGGTCGACCCGTGGCGATGACGCTATCGATGGCGCGGCGGGCCTCCTCGAGGACGGAAAACTCGCGCTTCTCCCAATACGAGAGAGCGTCGACTTGCACGGCGATCGGGGCTTCACTGGCGCGCGAGAGCATCAGCGTGGTCAGAAACTGCAGCGACTCGAGCACCCGGCCGTCCCGGCCGACGAGCAAGGGCGCGTCCTGGGATTCGACGCTGACTTTCACTCGTTCAAGGTCGGCGTCCCAAGACGACGTCACGGTGGGCGCGGCGATTGACATCAATCCCAGCATCTCGAGGACGAGGCTTTCGGCGTTGGAGCACGCTCCGGCGGATTCTTGCGGCGTCAACTGACGGGGAGGTTCGGCCGGAGAGGGGCGGGACTTGACGGCTTGTTCCGGGGCCCGTTCGGCGGCGCGTGGGGTCGAGCGCTCGCCTCGGTCGGGTGTCCGAGCGGCCGGGCGTTGGGTCCGAGGACCCGAGTTTCGAGGCGGCCGCGCCGAGGCTTGCGTCGATGGCGTCCGGGCGGGCTCGCTCCCCGCCGCTTCCGCGTTGGGGCCCCAACGCTTCTCGGTGACTCGTACGCGAGCCGGTTTGGATCCAAGGCCCATGAAGCCGGGCGTGCCTTCCTGGAGAACGGAAATTTCAACTTGGTCGCGCCGCATGCCGGACTGACTGAGGGCTGACTCGACGGCTTCTGCGACGGTTCGTCCTTCGATTTCGATGGGTTCCATGGCGATCTCCTCCGGGATATCAGGCCTCGAGCTGTTTTTTTAGGGCGATTTGGGCCACGGTGCTGACGAGGCTGTTCGTCAGCCAGTACAACACGAGGCCTGATGGAAAGTTCATAAACATAAAGGTGAAGACGACGGGCATGAGCATCATGACCTTCTGTTGGGCGGGGTCTCCCGCGGGCGGGTTCATCTTGCTCTGCAGGAACATGAGCGCGCCCATGACGACCGGAAGGACGTAATAAGGGTCTTTGGCGGAGAGGTCTCGAATCCAAAAGATCCAGGTCGCGCCGTGGAGTTCCCAAGAACCGCGCAGCGCGTTGAACAAGGCGATGAAGATGGGCATCTGCAGTATCATCGGCAGGCAGCCGCCGAGAGGGTTGGCTCCTTTGGTTTTGTAGAGCTGCATCATTTCCGAGTTCAGCTTCTGGGCGTCGTTCGCGTATTTTTGCTGCAGTTTGGCGATCTCAGGCTGCAATTTTTTCATGGCGGCGGCGGCGCGCAGGCTTTTCCACGTGAGCGGAAAGAGAATGACTTGCAGGATAACAGTCAGCAGCACGATCGCCCAGCCCCAATTGTTCGTGGCTTGATGCAGCTTTTGGAGCGCGCCCAGCATCGCGCGCCCGATCTGGGAGAAAAATCCGAAATCGATGGCGCGCTCAAGGCCTAATCCGTAGCTCGACAGCCAGTTATGGCTTTTCGCGCCGAGATAATACGGGATTTCCCATGTGAACGTGCCTCGAGGCGCGACGGTCCGTGTCTTGGCCGTTAAGATCAGCGTGGCCGGGCTCAAGACTTGGGCGGCGGCGAAGTGTTCGGCGGAGGGCATCATCACGGCCAAGAAGTAGCGGTTGTCGATGCCGAGCCAGCGGTAAGCCCCCGGGTATTGCCCGGGTTTGAGCGTTTCGACGTGGCCTTTGAGGCCGTTAGCCTCGGGAGTCAGCGCAAGGGCGCGCTGGACGTCGGCGTTTTCCTTCTGTTCAGTGGCGATCGTCGCCAGTCCGGGCCCCACGCTCAGCGTCCAAGGGCCGATATCGAGAGGTTGACGCGTCGTGTTCAGGACGACGATGCGCACCCTCGGCAAGACGGTTCCCTGGCCCGGGAGATACTCTTTCGACACCTTGAGCCCATCTGCGCGCAGCGCGCTGTAAACGAGCCCGTTCTTGACTGAAAGGTCGCGAGTGAAGTTGAGCTCGGGAAACGTCATGAATAATCCCTGCCCCGGTTCGGCGACGAGCTCGACATGTCCGAGCGGCTCGGGATACAGGTAGCTGGCGAGCGCCGCCCCCCGGGAATGGATTTTGGCCTGCACCTCGCCCATGAGAACGCTGTCGGCTTCAGCCAGCAGCGTCTTGGGATCCGTTTGCGACGTGGTGCTTTTCTGGGACGCGGGAAGGGCCCCGTCGGGGGAGGATTTGGCCGTGCCGTGGGGCTGCGATTGGGCCGCAGTGGCCGCAACGTGAACCGGTTGCTGCGGGGGCGGCGCGAATTTTTTCTCGAAAAATCCAAACCAAGACGCGTAAACGGCAATGGAGAGCGCTACGGCCAGCCAAAGATTCTTATCCATGATCGGTTGTTTCCTTGTTAAAACGAGAGAGTGTGCCCCGGCACGGGATCAAGTCCCCCGGCATGAAACGGCTGGCAGCGCAGGACACGACGCAGCGAGAGCGCAAGTCCGCGAAACGCTCCGTGGCGCGAGATCGCCTCCCGGGAGAAATCCGCGCAACTGGGATGGAATCGGCATGCGGGCGGCATATAAGGCCTCAAAGCGATCCTGTACGCATCCAAGCAGACGATCAGCAGCCTCTTCATGAGCGCAAACGACCCGTTCGACGCAGCAATCCCAGCAGATCCGCCTCCGCGTCGATGCGCGTCTTCCAGGAGCAGCCCGGCCTTGGGTAGGCGATGACGTCGCAGCCTTGCGCTAGTTCCCGTTGACGCAGGCGGAAGGATTCCCGCAGCAGGCGCTTGAGACGATTGCGCTTGACGGCGTTGCCGACTTTCGCGCTGACCGATAAGCCCAGACGCGAACCGTTGCGCGCGGAGTCGTAGCGGTGCCAGACGATCAACGCGCGGCCAACAGTCTTTTGACCTTCCTCGAAGACGCGTCGAAACTCGGAACGTTTCTTCAGACGCGAATCGGCGCCGAAGACGAACTGTCGTGTCAAGCCTGTTTCTTGATCAGCGTTGCGCGGCCTTTGCGGCGGCGGCGGTTGAGCGTCTTGCGGCCGCCGGCGGTTGACATTCTCGCGCGGAAACCGATTTTTCTAAGCCTTTTGCGGTTGTGAGGTCGATATGTGGGGAGCATTGAGGGGCCATTATATGAAAATGCTACGATCGTTTCCATGGGAAATATCGATTCAGAGCGATCTCTGTCGGTTCTACTCAAAGCCGAGCGTGCTTACGGCCCGTCGCGAGACTTCGTCAAGGAGTCTCACGTCGCGGGCGCCGCCGCCCGCGCCAAGCTGCAGGCCAAAGCCGCTCGAGATCCCCAATCTTTCTGGGCCCAGGCGGCCGGCGAGCTGCATTGGTTTAAGCCGTGGCGAAAACCCCTGCAATGGGATTGCCCGTTCGCGCGATGGTTCGTTGGCGGCCGCACGAATATCAGCTACAACTGCCTTGACCGACACCTCGAGGGGCCTCGAAGAAACAAGGCCGCGCTGATTTGGGAAGGGGAGCCCGGGGAAGTCCGCACGCTGACGTATCTGCAGCTTCACCGCGAGGTGTGCCTGTTCGCCAACGCGCTCAAGAGTTTGGGCGTCAAGAAAGGAGACCGCGTGGCGCTTTATATGCCGCTCGTGCCGGAGGCCGTCGTCGCCATGCTTTCCTGCGCGCGCATCGGCGCGGTGCACAGCGTGGTCTTCGCGGGATTTTCCGCCGAGGCACTGAGAGATCGCCTCAATGACGCCGGCGCCAAAGTCGTGGTGACGGCCGATGGAGGCTGGCGCAAGAACGAGGTTCTGCGTCTCAAGGACGCCGTCGATGAGGCCGTCAAGGGCGCTGCGACGGTGACGGCGGTCGTCGTGCTCAAGCGGACCTCAGGCGAGGTTGCGATCAACGAGGAGCGCGATCACTGGTGGCATCGATTGACGGCCAAGGCGTCGCAGGATTGCCCCCCCGAACCGCTCGACAGCGAGCATCCCTTGTTCATCCTCTACACCAGCGGCAGCACGGGCAAACCCAAGGGGATTCTGCACACGACCGGCGGCTACATGGTGCAGACCGCGTGGACGACGCGCACCGTTTTTGATTTGAAGGAGACGGATGTCTACTGGTGCACCGCCGACGTCGGGTGGATCACGGGGCATTCGTATGTGTCCTACGGCCCTTTGCTCAACGGCGCGACGGTGTTTATGTACGAGGGGGCGCCCTTGACCCCCCATCCGGACCGTTTCTGGTCCATGATCGCACGCCACCGCGTGTCGATTTTCTACACGGCTCCGACGGCGATTCGGACCTTCATGCGCTTGGGCGAGCAATGGCCGAAGAAACACGATCTTTCCTCCCTGCGCTTGCTGGGCACGGTGGGCGAGCCCATCAACCCGGAGGCCTGGCGTTGGTATCATCGATTCATCGGGGGCAATCGCTGTCCGATCGTCGACACATACTGGCAGACGGAAACCGGCGCGATCATGATTTCGCCTTTGCCGGGGGCGACGGCCACAAAGCCCGGTTCAGCCACGCTGCCCCTGCCTGGCATCGCGGCCGACGTGGTCGACAAGCAAGGGCGTCCCGTTCCCCTCGGCAGCGGCGGCTACCTCGTCGTGCGCCAGCCGTGGCCGAGCATGCTACGCACCATCTGGGGAGACGACGTCCGTTACCGAGAGCAGTACTGGTCCCAGATTCCGGGATGCTATTTCACCGGCGACGGGGCTCGAAAAGACAAGGACGGCTATATTTGGATTCTGGGGCGCATCGACGACGTCCTTAACGTGTCGGGGCATCGCCTCTCGACGATGGAGATAGAATCGGCTTTGGTGGAGCATCCCTTCGTCGCCGAATCGGCCGTGGTCGGCCGGCCCGATGAGGTTCATGGGCAGGCCATCTGCGCGTTCGTGACCCTCAAAGGCGGCCGGATTCCAAGTCCCGAGCTGAAGGAGGAACTCAGGGAGTTCGTCGGACGAGCGATCGGATCCATCGCCAAGCCCGCGGAAGTCCGGTTCACGGAGTCTCTGCCCAAAACACGCTCGGGAAAAATCATGCGGCGCCTGCTGCGCGAAATCGCCTCCGGCGGCGCGATCAAGGGCGACGTGACGACATTGGAGGATATCGCGGCTCTCTCCAAACTTCAAAAGGACGAGGAATAATACGCTGTTTGAGCGATGCGTCGTAGCGGCGGTTCTCACGGGCGTTTTCCATTGCCTCCTTGACTCGGAAGAGTCCGGCTTTGCGCGCTCCTTCGCGCGCTGGACGATGCTCGCCGTCTTGTCCTTCCTCATTCTGGGATGGACGGACAGCCGGCGTTTTTTTCCGGATGCCTTTCCCCGCGAATTGGAACCCGTCCAAGTCCTGACATACGCCTTGGGCGGGGTGATGCTGGCCGCCGCCGCTTTCGGGGCGGCTCGGGGACCCCGAGGCGTCGCCTCGGGAATCGTCTTCGGATTGCTGTGCGCGGCGACAGGATGGTGCGCGTCGAGGTGGCCTCAGCTGTCTCGGGCGATATCGTTGTGCGGCGGGGTTTTCTTGGGCTTGATCATCGAAGGAACGATGACTTTGGCGCTGGGGGCTACGGAGTGCGTATTCGCCTTGGCCCTTTTGCGCAAGGATTGGAGGCCGATTCGTTTACGGGTCATCGGGGCGGCTCTGGCCGCATGGGTGCTGACGACCGCCGCCACGGAAATCGTGTTGACCAGGATTTGGAGTTTTGGGCCGCGCACCCTGGCTGAAGCGGCGGATGTGCCCGACAACCGTCATGCTCGCCGCATGGCGGTCGCATGGCTGTATCCGACGCGGGGCCGCGCGCATCATATCGATGCGCGCCTGATGTCTTCGGAAACCGTCGACCTCTCGCCCCAGTCCTTGGGGCGTCTCAAGGAGTTCTTGACGCGAACCGATTTTCGCGGCATCTTCGCTCAAGAGGCGCTGGCCGCGCTACGCCTGGGATATCTCCAGTGGTGGGACGAGGAGATGGCTCTTGAGGCGATGATGATCGCAGTTCCCGGCCGGGCGCATCCGGACTATTTGAGAGCTTTGCAGCTCATCCGCGCGGGTCCCCTGAGTCAAGAGCGTTACGACCGGCTCGTTCGACTGGCTGGGCTCAGCGGCAGACGCGTCGAGGGCTTCGAGCGGGCGGGCGATAGCCAGATGATATTCGAGGGGTTCTCGGCCGCTTTCGCGCGGTTTGGCGACGAAACCAACGCACGGGTGTGGTTGAAGAGAATCGAGGGCCTGTGGGCGGTCAGCGAGAAGCCCATCGAAGTCGGCGCCCTCGAGGATTTGCGCGAGGGGCGGGTCGAGGGGGCGGTTTTTGTCGATGGGAGTCCTGCGGTCGGATTGCGCGTGGGCTTGTTCTACGTGTGGAACAGTTCGGCCGCGCGCACGACGCAATACTGGTTGTCCGGTTCGCTCATCCCCAACGAAGACGGCCGGTTCGCCTTCCAGGGCCTTGG
>JBBTHA010000074.1:0-17741 GCA_038060535.1 Elusimicrobiota bacterium
CGCGACATCACGACGTCGGGCTCGGCCCTTGCCGTCGACGATCCGATGCATTCGGTCACCGCGATGGTCACGGTGGCGCAGGCGTCCCAAAACAACGAGGTCAAGGCGTTGGCGCGCGCCTCGGTGTCCGAACTGATAGAGCCCACGCCTCCCACCGGTCTTTGGAATACGGTCCTGGTTTCGATTTCGGATGCCCTGGATGTCTTTAAATCGCGCCAAAAGAAAAGAGCGCAGATTCTTCAGTCGCTGGCGCTCATCGCCGTGTCCGGGGCTCCCGTCGTCGTGGAGCCCGTCGTCCGGCCGGCCCTGACGACCGGCGATTTGGCGCGGGCTTTGCGCTGGTCGCCTATCGAGTCTGGGGTGGTGATCATGCAAACCTATCTGGTCGCCTCCATGCTTTTTGGTCAGGTGCCCGGCATTGCCCTGGCGGCGGCGGCGGCGATGATCGGCACGATAGGGCTTGTGGGCGCGGCCTCTCACCATGGGGCGATGGCATCGCTGCATACGCTGCCGATCGTGGTCGTCTTTTCCTCCGCGGCGGCCTTGGCCGCGGTCACCGGGCCGCTTGGCGTGGCGGGCTGGACGCTCACGGCCGGGTTCGCGCTTCTTGTGTCCGCGTTGTCGGCGTGGAGCCTGTCGAATCATCGGGTGTACGCGGGCTTGGCGCTGGCTCTGGCGCTCGCGGCCCTGATCTAGGGCCGTCCGCTCGCGACGGCAATGGCTGGGATCTTTCGGTCGCTTGGGCCAATCGCTTCGCGTCTTCGCGGCTCAAACGGCGATGAACACAAAAATCCGCGCGTTTTCATCGCTGATGATTTCAAACTGAAGATTCCCGGTTAGTCGCCGAGGAGAAGTTTTTCGGCCTGCAGGCCCATTTCCGCGATCAGCGCGAAGGCCGCAAGCGTCAATGTTTTTAGAGATTGTGCCATGACTTTACCCTCATCGAGACTGTAGCCGGATCCCCCCTCGTCGACGAGGGGCTTTGGGCCCAGGAGGCGGTAGGACTATGGCCTCAGACGGGGATTTAGTCGGAAAAACGGTAGCGCAGAAGGCACCACAAGTATGAAAAACCGTCTTTCCAGGTGATTTTCTTGCCTTCGAGGTACGTGCGGCCGGAATAGGAAATAGGCACTTCGTAGATTCTCAAGCGGCGCTTGCAGATTTTCGCGGTGAGTTCGGCTTCGATCCCGAAGCGCTCGCTGCTCAAGGGAATCGCTTTGAGCTTGTCGGCCAAAAAGGCCTTGTAGCAGGTTCCCATGTCGGTGAGATTGATGTCGTAGAGCACGTTGGCCAGCAAGGTAAATACGAGATTGCCGAAGTAGTGCCAGAAGAAAAGGACGCGGTGGGGGCCGCCCAGAAACCGCGAGCCGTAGACGACATCGGCGCGTCCGTCCAGCAAGGGACCCAGAAGGGCCGGGTAATCGGAGGGGTCGTATTCCAGGTCGGCGTCCTGGATGAGGATGAGGTCTCCCGTCGCGGCCGCCAGCGCGGTGCGCAGCGCCGCCGCTTTGCCGCGATTGCGCTCGTGCAGGATCACGGTTGCGCGCGCGCCCAAAGAGGCCAGAAGTTGGCGCGTGCCGTCGGTCGACCCGTCGTCGACGACGACGATTTGCTTGGACACGGGCAGCGGCGCGGCCTCGACTCGACGCAGAAGCTCGAGGATGGTCGCCTGCTCGTTGTAGACGGGGATCAAAACGGAAAGGGTTTTGGCCATCGGGCTCATTATAGAATTATGCCCGCTTGGCCGGGTCGCCCTGCCTGAGGGCGAACCAATCCCAGCCGCCGGAGCACTTATTTATGAAATCGTCCATGGAGTCGAAACCGGTGATTTCCGTGCGTTTAAGAAGCAGCCGGTCGCGGCTGGGCTCGTTGATTCCGTACAGCGAGCAGCCGGCGCGCGCGAACCCCGCCTGCCGCGCGAAGTCGGCGGTTCGTCTCGAGGACGAGCCGTGAGGCCAGGTCATGACCGTGACCTTCGCTCCCAAAGCTCTCTCGAGGAAGTCTTTGGAGTCCGCGAGGTCGCCTCGGAGTTCCTCATCCGAGCAGCGCGCCATCATCAGGTGGCGGGATCCGTGCGCTCCGATTTCGGCCCCCGGAACTTTGGCGAGTTCGCGCAGGCCCTCGAGGGAAAGATGGGGGGGGCGTCCTTCTCTCACGAAGGAGGCGGTCGCGCAAACTGTGAATGGAATGCGCAAGGAGCTTAAGATCGGAGCGGCGATCGTGAGCGTGTCGGCGAAGCCGTCGTCGAAGGTCACGGCGATCTCGGGAGTTCCGTCTAAGCGTGCCGAGCCCAAGGACACGCAGCGGCCGAACCGGCTGCCGGCAAGCAGTTCCATATGCCCCTTGAACTGGCCGGGGTTTATCGACAGGCCGTAGCGATCTTGGGCGATGACTCCGCCGACCGAGTGGTAGCAGAGAACGCGTAGTCCCGAAGGCTTGGCCGCGGGGTGCGGGAATCGTGAGCGAAAGGCGGCGACGGCGCGCCACAGTCGGTGGGTCGCCTTCACCGCGGCATCCTGGAGCGCACCGCGCCGAGCAAGGCGTTGAACGCCGCGCGCGGCAAGGGCGATTGCGACCAGTCCCACTCGCCCGGAGTGGACAGCTCGGCGCCTCCCGTGCCCAGCTTGAAGTGGGTCACGCCGGGGTTGAGGCGCGCGTCGATGCCCGAGAGATCGAAGCTCTCGGCTCCCTGCCCGCGCAGATGGAGCATCGCGCGCCAGTAGGCCGCGTTGGGCAGGCACAGGGTCATGCCGCGTTCGTCGGTCGCCGACAACCACAGCGTGGCCCGTCCCGCGAAGCTCCACCAGGACAGGGCGCAGCCGTCGACGCCGTCGACCGAGCCGACGGCGAAAGTCAACGCGGGCCCGAAGTCCTTGACCGATTTTTCCAGGAACGGGAGATCGACGGCGTCTTTTAATTTCTTGCGCATGCGCGTGTGCGCGTGGAGGCGAAGGAGGCGCTCGAGAAGCGGTCGCTCGCGGCCGAATTCGAAGACCGGAGAGGCGGCCTCGGCTTTTTTCAATTGATTGCGCCATTTCCGGTCGAGGGCGGCGCGCAGCTGGTCCTCGTCGCGGCGCAGATCAACGATGATCGTGCGTCCCGAGTCGAGGGGCGCGCGCGCGGGGCGAAAACCCGCGTCTTTGAGAGTCGCTTCCAGAGCCGCAGTGGCGGGGACTCGGGGCGCGATGCGCAGAATCGAGCGAGGCACACCCTGGAAATATTCGGTCACACCGCTTAAAAAGGAGCTCAGGGCGGGCAGGTCTTTGAAAACCGGTCCGGCGTTGGCCCAGGCCAAAGTGGCCGCGCCCAGGGGGGCGCGGCGGGTCAAGATCAGAGACATCGCCGAGGGGGTTTCCTCGTCGAAATAAGCCGCCCACAGAGGAGTCCAGCCCCCTGTTTTATGACGGCCCCAGGCGTGCGACTGCCGGATGCCGCGTCCGGGAAGGCCGGAGAGCCAGCCGTCCCAATGATGACGGGCTTCATCCTCTGGGACAATTCGGAAGCCCGAAGCTACCATAGGAAATGGGCGAGGAACACGTCGCGGTAATAAGCGGGCGCTTGGGAAATGATGTCGCGGGGAAGATCCGGCCAGGGAAGAATGCCGAGTCCCTCCGCGGCGAAAGCCCGGCCCGCCGCTTCGGAGTTTTTCGTGCGAAAGGCGTAGGCGTAGGGAACGGTGTTTTCCGGAAGAAACTCGAACACCGGCGCGAGATCGACTTGGGCCGCGACGGCGCGGCACAAAGTCCACAGCGCGCGCCGCCGAGAGGACTCCGCCTCGGGATCGACGCAGACCAGGGGGCGTCCCAGCTGCGGACACGGGGCGTCCGTCGGCAGGCGTCGTTCGCCGTCCGCATCCGCGCGGCCCGACCGGGCGCGCCAGGCGCCCAGAAGAAGACGGCTGGCCTTGGCTCCGGCCAAAGAGAAAATGGGGCGGGCCGCCGCCTTGAGCAAGGCCCGTCGTCCGGCGACGGGGCGATGTTCGATTTGCGGGGGAAGGCGCGCGGCGAGAGAGGGATCGGAGGCGATGAGCGCGCCTCCATTGGGAAGGGGCAGGGACTTTCGTGGACTGAGCACGCCCAGCGGCGCGCGCGCGCCAAGATGACGGCCGGCGGGGTCGCGGGAAAAAAGGGCGTGAGCGGCGTCTTCGATGAGCGCAGCGCCGCAGCGCTGGGAGTAGATTTCGAAGGGGGTGAGGTCCTGAGGCCAACCGAAATAGTCGACGGCCATGACCGCCGCCGCCTCGGGCCAGCGCGAAGGGGGGAGGACGGGAGCGAGCTCCGGGCTGACGTCGTAGTAGACCGGGCGGGCGTTGACCACGGCGACGGCGGCCAAAGTCTCACGGCAGATGAAGGAGGGCAGCAGGACGGTTTTTCCTTCGGCTCCCGCAAGACGCAGCGCCTCGGCCAAGGCTTGTCGGCCGTAGGCGTAATGACGCAAAGCGGCCGGGGCGAAGAGCTCTTCGAGGCGCCAGGCCTTTCGCGCTTTGGGCGGGCAATAGACGGTCGCCGCCAGGTTCATCAGGCTCCCAGCCGCCGCACGGCCCACAGCCCGGCGACCGCGGCGTTTTTCCAGTCCCAGGGACATTCGATCACGGCGCGGCGCGCGTAGCCGCCGGCGGCCGCGAGGTCTCCCTGGCCCATGAGCAGACGCGCCGCCGAGCGGCACATCGCTCCCAGGCGTCGACGCTTGCGCGCGCTCTCGTTGGCCACGGAACTGAAATGATCCCTCAGGAGATGTTCGAGATTGGTGTTGTGGTAGATGATTTTATTCGACGCGCCGCGCTCGACGAGCTGGTATTCTCCCAAGACCTTATCGAGAAAGCGCATGCGCGCGATCTTGGCCAAGCGCATCCAGAGATCGTAATCCTCGACGGTGTTGAAGCGGGGGTCTTCGCGAAAAAGACCGGCCTCGAATAATTTCGACTTTTTGACCGTGACCGCCGAAGGCGAAAGAGCGTTTCCCTCGAAGAGAAGCTGCTCGTACATGTTCGCGACCCAAGGCCCGTTGCGGGTGACGCGGAGGAAGGCCCCGTCCTTGACCACGTTTTCTTGATGGCAGACAAGATCGGCGCGGGGATCGGCGTCGAATTCAGCCAGCACGGCGGCCAGTTTCTCCGGGAACCACAGGTCGTCATGGTCGAGAAACGAGATCACATCGGCTTCGGCCGCCCGGATTCCCGTGTTGCGCGCGCCGGCGATCTTTTTGTTTTCCTGCCGCAGGCACCGGCCGCGCAGACCGTTGCCGGCGAGAAAGCGGTCGACGGTTTCCTTGGTCGAATCCGTGGAGCCGTCGTCGACGACGATGACCTCGAAATCGCGAAACGTCTGCGCGGCCAGCGTGGCGAGCGTTTTCTCGATGAACGAGGCGGCGTTCCAGGCCGGAATGATCACCGAGACGCGCGCCGCGGCCATTACGCCCTCGCGGCCATCGACGCCTTCATCGCGGCCAGCCCCTCGCGCAGGCCCAAGGGACGCAGGCCGAGCTCGCGCTCCATGCGTCCCGTGAGAAACGTCGTGTTTTTCGGGCGGGGAGCGATGTCAGGAAAGGCTTTGCTCGTGACGGCCTTGACCAGGGAGGCGTCGAGACCGAAGGCCGCGGCGACGGCCAGAGCGAACTGCCGGCGGTCGACGCTGTCGCGGCCCGCGAGATGAATGATCCCGGAGGGGCGCTTGGCGATGACGGCCCACATCGCCTGGGCGCAGGAGATGTTGTACAAGGGGTTTTCATGGACGTCGGTGACCATCGACACCGCTTCTCCGCGCAGGAGCTTCTCGAAAATCCACGTCGCCGGGTTGGGGCGCGTGACCGCGTGATTCCAGCCGTACATCAAAATGGGACGCACGATGGTCCATGTCTCGAGGGTTTCTTGGACCAGGCGCTCGCACTCGACTTTCAAGCGGCCGTATTTATTGACGGGGTTGACCGGATCGTTTTCCCGATAGGGCGCCTTGGTCCCGTCGAACACGGCGTTGGTCGACACGTAAATCAAATGCGCGCCGGCGCGCCGGCAGGCCGAGGTGACGTTGAGCGTGCCCACGATGTTCGACTCCAGGCTTTCGGCATAGTGGTTCTCGACGTAGTCCACGCTGGCGATACCCGCGGCGTGCACGACCGCCTCGAAGCGGCGGCTCGCGAACAGGCGGTCGACGGCCCGCTTATCGCGGATATCGAGAACAAGGTGCCGCGCCTTGGAGCCGGTGACTTTGTAGTCGCGCTGATGAAGGCCGACCGCCGACCATCCCGCCGGCAGGGTCTCTTCCATGCCTTTGCCCAACAGGCCCGTTCCGCCGGTGATCAAGACGGTTTTCGAGCCGCGTCTCATGGGCTTAGCTCTCTTTCTGCTTGAGATAGAAGGTCAGAGCGTGGGCGACGGCCATGTGCATGTCCTCCACCACGCCGTACTGGTCCGAGGCAATCAGCAAGAACTCGTCCGACAAGGTCTTCAGTCGGCCTCCGTCGAATCCGAGCAGGGAGACGACCGTGGCCCCGCGGGCGCGCGCGGTCTTGGCCGCGCGCAAAAGATTGGGGGAGTTTCCGCTGCCGCTGATCAGGACCACCACGTCCCCGCGCGAGACCACGTTCTCCAGCTGCCGCGAGAAGATGTCGTCGAAGGAAAGGTCGTTTCCGATCGCCGTCATAAACGAGGCGTTGTCGCACATAGAAACGGTTTTAAGGGGACGGCTTCCGGCGACGGCGGCCGTCTTGCCGAAATCGCAGCCGATGTGAGCCGAGGTGGCGGCCGACCCTCCATTGCCGCACACCCAAATGAACCGGCCCGCGTCGCGGGCCTTTTCGATGACGCGGGCGATCCTGGCGAGGGCGTCAAGGTCGAGCTTTTCCCATTGTTCGACGCTTTGGCGGCGGTACCAGCGTGCGAAGTCCTTGGCGTTAAGGCCTCCCGGGCCTAGGGCGTGATAGCCCCCCGGGCGCGTGCTTCTGACTCGTTTGTTTCTCATCTCGTCCAGTATAGCGAATCGGACTCGGCGAGACTACTGAGGCGCCTTACGGGCAGGACGCGGGATCGGAGAGCAGACGAAGCGACTCGGCGCACGAGGGAGAAGCCTCGGCGGAGGCCGCCCTGCGGGCCAAAGCGAGGGCGGTGTCTCCGAAACGATCGGCGATGTCAAGGCGGGCTTTTCCCCGGCACAAGAGGTCGGAGACGACGGCGTCGCGACACTTGGCGGCGGCGACCATGAGCGGCGTCCAACCCAGCGCGTCGGCAAGGTCGAGGGCCGCTCCGGCGTTGCGCAAGTATTGGACCACCGGCAGGCAGCCGGCGAAGGCGGCGGCGTTCACCGCGCGGGTGGCGGTTTTTTCCTCGAGCACGTTCGGATCGAGGCCCTCGGTTTCGATCAAGGAGCGGACTTCGTCCAGGCGGCAGGCATGGGCCGCGCGAACGAGTTTCGTATGCGCGGTTTCCGGACAGTAATCCCCGACGCCGATTTCGCACAGCCGTTCGGGCGACAGGTTTTCAAGCTGCGCCATCGACGGAGAAGGCACCAGGGCCGCGGCGATGAGGACAAGGGCCCGGCGCGTCATATGTCGGTCCCGCGCTTGGCGCAGTCGATGTCTTCCTTGGGGGAGACCGACTTAAAAAACACGCTGTAGGCCGCTTCGAAGGGTTCTTGCGCTTCGCCCTTCGCGCTGTAGCGCGCCATCTCGCGCACGAGCAGATAAGGACCGATTTTGACCGCGGTGAAGGCCTGCGTGAGCGAGACATTCGGCGCGGGTTCGACGGTCGAACTGAACGCCGCCTCTTTGGCGCTGAGATGGGTCTGGATTTCCACCGGGAAAATCAGCGGCATGCAGGAAAGATTCTTCAGGGTTTCGCGCCGCAAACTTTCGATTCCCGATCGGGAGTCCCCCGTATAGGGCGAGGTCCAAACCAGGAAGCGACTGATTTTCCGGCCTTCGTCATCCAGCCAGGAAACGGTTCGTCCGATCAGGAGCGCGTTGCTCAGCGAGGTCCGGTTTTGCGAATACAGCGTGTGGCCCATGAACCAACCGGTCAGTTCCCGCTCGGTCGGGACCGTTTTCTTCGCCGTCGGACTTTCGAAAAGGGCTTTGAGGCTGACGAATGGGTCCGAGTGGGGGATGGTCATGCCGGCCTCTTGAAACACCAGGCCGATGTCGAACTCAGCCTTGGCTTTCGGCGCGTCCTCGGCTTGCAAGGCCCCCGCGGCCAGCAACATCGAAACTACGAGAATGGTTTTCATGAGAATCTCCTCGGGCCTTCATACTGTAGCTTCCGGATTATTCTCCGGCCTGGGCTCAACGGCCCCCCCGATCCCTCCCCATGGTCCTATGCGCACTGGGTCTTGACAGAACAAGCGGGGGGGGGTACGCTACTTGCAATCCCGTCATTAGGAGAACATGTGAACCCCTCGAAACCCCTCATTGCGGCCGGCGTTGCCGTTTTTCTTTGCGCCGGCATGGCGCAAACGGCCGAGGTTTCGGCCGCCAAAGCGAAAACAAAAAAGCAGGTTATGGAGATCACCTTTCCGGTTGAGGCTGGAGTATTTCCAGACCGCTCTGCGTTAAAGTGTTCCGTTGAAGACTTCGCTCCTTCGTATCCGCCTTTCAAAAGGATGAAGTCTGCATGCGATGCATTCATGCGTCTCAATGTCTCCATACCGGTTGGCGAGGCTGACTGGTCCGCTCTAGTCAGGGTCAATGAAGCCCTGCATTTTTATCATAACCCGGGCAGCTACACGAATCCCGCTACGAGAGCGGATGTGAGAAAGATGATGGCCGACAAAGTGGATGCAATCCGGGCCGAGATAGAGACAAAGTCTCACTTTGGTCTGGAGGGAGTTTCCACTTCTGTGCCGTACGGCCTTGCCGCGGATCTTCCGGTGACGCGGTTTCCAGATGCGTTCCAGGGTCGGGTTAAGGACAACTACGGATTGGTTTGGATTATGTACGGCTCCAATCGAGCCTATGCTCTCGGTTCCTACTTCGTGGAATCACACCCGGAAGACGAACGCATGGTCAAGGTCGTGGCGGTTGCCGAAGGCGACAAAGCGATGCGGGAAATTCTTGAAAAATCGGTTAAGGCGCTCCCTTCTGTCCAAGTGCCTCGGGAAAGGGACGTATCGTTCGACAAGTGATTCTCGCCTTGTCGTTTGCAGCCGGATTGACCTTAACCGACGGCCTTAAACGGCCGAGTGTGAAATAATCGCGAATTCCTCTTCGCTTCCCTTTCGTATCTCAAACGAGCGTTTTTCCATGAAATAGGCTAACCTTATTGGAATGCGCGGCCTGAATAATCTTCACTGGAGACAGTGGGCGCGGGCGAGTTTCCCTATGGCCGTGTTGGCGTTGGGCGCTTTTTCCCTGCCCGCGCGGGCGACCGCCCCGGCCGTTGTCACCGTGAGCGGTGTTTCCACCGGCTCCTTAGTTTTTAGCTGGGCGGGAAACGTGAATTCCTTTACGACGGGCCTCTCCACGAACAATTTCACCACCATACGGGCGACGGGAACCGCGCTCGGCCTCAACACGACCAACTACGCGAATTCAAACCCGAAGCCCTATTATTCCACCGCCCCCATCACGGCCGACACCACGTATTACTTTAGGGTCCGATTTTCCCCCGGCGACGCGGTTTGGTGCTGACCGCCGTTTCGTCCAAGGCGCGAATTTGTTGCGAAGTTAATCTCGCGAAAGCTGCACTATAATGCCAGGATATTCCCGCGTTGCCCCGGTATCCTTTTGGGGAACGCGCGCGCGACTTAAGGAGATGACATGCATACATTGAAACCTATACTGGCTCTCATTATGTTTGCGGCCTTCCCGTTGTCTTGGGCTCAGGCCGCCACGAGTCCGCAGAAGATCGGCTTCCAGGGCAAGCTTCTCGACACCGCCAATAATCCTCGAAACGAAAGCGTGGACATGACCTTTCGGATATTCGATGCGCCCACGGCGGGCACGGAGCTTTGGTCGGAGACGCAGAGCGCGGTGGTCGTCAACAACGGCGTCTTCACCGTGCAGCTTGGCTCCGTTTCCGCTCTGGGGGCCGGGCTGTTCAGCGGCGCCTCGGCTTATCTTGAGGTGCAGGTGGCTCCGGATTCCGCAATGACGCCGCGCCAGCAGCTGCTCATGACGCCCTATGCCTTTCGCGCGCTGGTCGCCGACGATCTTCTCGTTGGCAACACCAATTACATCCAGGCGCGCACGACCCTGCAGGCCGGCGCCGTGTTCCACGTGGCCAGCGGCACCGTGGCGGGAGCCTTCATGGCGACGGGCGCCTCGAGTTTTACGGCGGCGGGAAACCAGACTTATAGCCTCAATACGAGCTCCGGCATCCGGATTCAGGCCGGAACCTTGCGCGTGGAGGGCTCGGGCGGCATCGACGCGCTGAGCGCGGTGAAGGCGGCGACTTTGACGGCCACGACGGCCATCCTCCTGCCTCAGGGAGCCGCCTCGTCCCAGGAAGGGGCGATGCGCTGGGACCCGGCGCAAAATCTGCTCACCATCGGCACGGGCACGGCGAACATCACCGTCGCCGACACCGCCTCCGCCCAGACCTTGACCAATAAAACCCTGAACTCCACCGGGGGAAATACCGTGGATGCCACGCATTTGCGCACGCGCTTGCTGGCCTCCAATGCTCCCTCCGATGGCATGACTATCAAGTGGGACAACGCGGGATCCCAATGGGTGCCGGCGTACACCGCCGTCACGACCGTGGTCCCGGCCTGGCTGGGTGCCCAGGCGACGTTTGGCGCCGGGATCGTGCTTATTGACACAGTGTACCTGATGCCCGTGAACGTTCCGGCTAAGATTGATGTCAACCAGATACGCTACCGGGTCGGAACCGGCGTGGCCGGCAGCGTCGGGGATGTGGGAATCTACGACGCGAGCGGAAATTTGGTCACCCATGGAGGCACCGACTCGGCCGCTTTTACCCCGGCTGCCGCTTACGCCGTGCCCATGATCGGCGCTCCCGTGACTTTACAGCCCGGCCTGTACTACTACGCCCTCTCCGCCCGGACCGCTTCTCCCCGGTTGAGGGGACAAGATTTGGCCGCGGCGTCCGACGGCGTCGTCAAGGGCTTGAGCGTTTGCACGGGGTTGGGCGTGAACTCGGGGGCGACGTTGCCCAACGACCTCACCGGCTGCACGTTGGGCGACGGCCATCTTATATTTTTCATGAGCATCAACGAGTAAGCTTGGGCGTTCGACTTCAAAATGAATCAACCGCCACGCCGTCGGCACCTGTGGGCAGGCCTGAGCTGGGCGGCCTTGCTTTTGGCCGGTTGGGCGGCGGCGGTGAATTTTACCGGCCCGGGAGGCGCCGTGTCCCCGGGCGGCGACAACGCCGGCGGACATGACGCCGGCGCGAGCGAATCGTTGAGGCTCGCGGGCGCCGTCTCCGAGGTCTCCCTCTCCACGGCGGTCTCGGAGACTCTCGTGCTGCGCGCGGGCTTGCTGGAGATACGGTCGTATCCGGGAAAGGTCAATACTCTGGCCGCTCTGAGCCTGACCTCGACGACCCTCAATCTCTCCTGGACAGCCCCGGGCTACGACGGGGATGCGGGCCAGCTCGCCGTTGGGAGCGTCTTCCGCATCCAGCGGGAGACCAATCCCGCCGCCGTCTTCGCCTTCGACGCGGCGCAGGTGCAGCTATCGACGAGCGGGGTCGGCCCCGGAGAGATCCAAGACGCCCTCCTCAGCGGCTTGGCCCCGAACACGACGCATTTCCTCCGGCTGTGGACCCAGGACGCCGACGGCAACTTAAGCCCGCTCTCCAACGGCGCGACCGCGGCCACGCTTGCCGTTCCCGCGTCGGGCCCCGCGTTTAAAGGCGTGTTCTTAACCAGCGTGAGCGTCACCTGGACTCCCCTGCCGGTCGGGCCGCCGCTGAGCGACACCGCAGAGGGGTATCGCCTCGAGGCGTCCACGGCCGCCAATTTCAGCGGCGCCCTGTACTCCTCGTCGACGCCCAACGTCGCTTTGAGCACCTTGACCGTGCTCGGCCTTGAGGTGGACTCGACCTATTATTTCCGCGTGGGCTCTCTCACCCACGACGGCCGGGGCAATTTCATCGCGGCCTCCTCCACCAAGACCTTGCTCGGCGCGGTGCCGCCCGGCAACGTCCGGATTCAGGCGCTTTCATCATCGACGGTGTCTATGGCGTGGAACCCGGTCAACTCCGATCTCGGCTACGCGCTCGAGGCCTCCACGGCCGCGAATTTCAGTGGGACGCTGCGCTCCTCGAGCACTGCCGGCGGTTCGCAGGCGCTGTTGACCGTCGCGGGCTTGGACGCCAACACGACGTATTATCTGCGCGTGGCCGCCCTGTGGACCGCGGAGACCAAGTACGCCGCCACCCTGAGCACGAGCACCTGGGCCGCGGCGCCCGTCGGGGCGTTCTTCAAGGACATCTTCATTACCAGTGCCGCACTGACCTGGACGGCGCTGCCCTCAAGCCCTCCGGAGGCCTCCTCGATGACGTCCGAGGGCTATGTGGTGGAGGCTTCCAGCACCGACTTCGGCGTCCTGTCTCTTGGAGGGGCAGTGCTGTCTTCCATGACGACGAATGCGGCGCTGTCGACTTTGACGGTCTCCGGCCTTGAGGTCAACACCACCTATTATTTTCGTTTGGCCTCGCTGAGCTGGTCGTCGGGCCGCAATCTCGTTGTGCTAAGCGCCACCGCGACCTTAGCCAGCCCGCCCGGGCCGGGGGCTCCGCTCTTGAGCGCGGTCTTCATGAGCAGCGTCAGCGCGAATTGGAGCGCGGGCAGCCCGCCCAACCGGCCGCAGACGCGCTATCTCCTGCAGGCCTCCTCCATGGCCTTCGCGCCGAACGAGGTCATTGTCGCCTCCGACACCGCCAATATCTCCGACATCGTGACGGGCCTGCTACCGGACACGACATATGAGCTGCGTGTGGAGGTGCTCAATTACAACAGCGTGCCGGCGCGCCTGGCGCTCGGTTCGACGGCCACCTTCGCCGAGCCCCCCGGCGCGTCCTTCCTGGCCGCCGTCTTCCAGACCAGCGCCGCCGTCAACTGGACGCCGGTCGCCGCGCAAGGCTATCGTCTCGAGGCCTCCTCGACGAACTTCGGCGCGGCCTTGCCCGGGGGGCTGACGCTCGCCTCCGCGACCGCCAACGGCGCCGTCCCGGGGCTGATCGTTCCGGGCCTGGAGCGCAACACGACCTACTACTTCCGCGTGGCCTCGCTCAACTGGAACTCGGCGGCGAACTTCGCCGTCCTGGGGGCGAGCTCGACATTGGCCGCGCCGGTGGCGGGCGCGCAAATCTACGGGGTCTTCGAGACGAGTGCCACGCTCAACTGGGCGGCGCTGGCCGCCTCCCCGCAGGCGGCGACCTCCGAGGGCTATGAGCTGCAAGCCTCCTCGACGAACTTCGGCGCGCTCTTGCCGGGCGGAACAGTCTTGTCCTCCTCCACGCCCAACGCCGCCCTGTCGACTTTGACGGTCTCGGGGCTTGCCGCCGACACGACCTACTACTTCCGCGTGGGCGCGCTCAACTGGGCGGGCGCGCCCAGCCTCGTCGTCGTCGGCTCGACGTCCACGCTCAGCTCGCCCGTGACCCCCGCCTTTGTCTCAATTCAGGTCACCAGCGCGGTCGTCTCCTGGACGCCAGTCCCAAGCCAGGGCTACGAGCTGCAGGCCTCCGTCAACGCGAACTTCAGCCCGCTGTTCTTCTCTTCGACAAGCGCCGGCGGCGCTTCCAGCCTCGATGTGCAGGGGCTCTCGGCCGACACCACCTACTTCTGGCGCGTGGGCTCAATTAACCACAACTCCGCGCGCAACTTCACGGCCCTGGACTCCACGTCGACTTTGACCTTAGCACCCACCTCGCCTTTCTTCCCCGCCTCCGGCGTCTTCTTTACCTCCGTGACCGTCCAGTGGGGCGCGGTGACAAGCCAAGGCTACCTCCTCTCGGCCTCCACGGCCGCCGACTTAAGCGGGGACCTTATCTCCTCGGCCACGCTCAACGGCCTCTCCACCAGACTCATCGACTTAGGCCTCGACTCGGGAACCACCTATTACTTCCGCGTGGGTGCCTACAACCACAACTCCGTGCCCAACTACAGCGCCGTCTTGGCCACGCAGACTTTAAACTCGCCTAAGACCTGGACGGGGGCCACCAACAACCTCTGGAACACCGCCACCAACTGGAGCCCCTCGGGCGTGCCCGGCAAAAACGACTCCGTGAGCATCGTCATCACCGCCAATATCGACGCCGCGGGCACGGCCATCAGCTTCTCAAGCCTCACCATCGGTAGCCCGGCCGGGGTCGCCGTCGCGCTGACTTTGTCGACGACCGTTGCCAACAGCGGCGATGTGATCATCTACAAAAATGCCGGCCTCACTTTGGCCACGACCAACCTGATCCTGCTCAACGGCGACTTGATCATGGTCTCGGGTTCCTCTCTCAGCCACAGAAACAACGCCACGGCCCAGAACTACGCCGTCAATCTCAACGTCTCCGGTCTCTTCGACCTGCGTTCCGGGGCCACCGTCGCGGTTTCGGGCGTGGGCTATAAAGGCGGTGCTGCCAACGTGACGGGTTCCGGCCCCCAGGGCGGCGGCGGCACCAGCATCAACAACACCGGCGGCGGCGGCGGCGGCCACGGCGGGGCGGGCTCAGCGGGCACCGGCGGTAGCGGAGGTGCCGCCAACGACTCGCCCACCAGCCCCGCCATCCTGGGCTCCGGCGGCGGCGGCGGCCGCATCGGCGTCGGTACCGGCCAGGCCGGCGGCGCCGGCGGCGGCCTGGCGGTCATCGCCGCGCAGACCATGAACATTCTCGGCCGCATCGACGCCGACGGCAAGGACGGCGGCTTGGGCGCGGGCTCTGGCGGCGGCGGCGCCGGCGGCGGCGTCAGGCTCACCGCCCAGGTCTTCTCGGGCACCGGCACGATCGCCGCCCGCGGCGGCGCCGGCGGCGACTCCCTGGGCGGCGGCGGCGGCGGCGGACGCGTGTCTATCGACATCGCCGCCTCGGGCTCGGCCTGCGACCTGAGCTACGACGTCTCAGGCGGCACCGGCACCTCCGCCTCCGGCGCCGCCGGCACGGTCTCATCAACGGCCACAATCATCGCCCCCGCCGCTTTCACGGGACTTAACGCCACCACCAGTACCATCCACTGGACCTGGGCGCTTTCCAACGGCGCCGGCAGCTACCAAATCTTCTCCTCGACCGGCGGCGATGGACAATCGCCTGTTCTCTCCGCCCAGACCTCCTTCTACACCGCCACAGACCTCGCCGCCAACACCACCCACGCCTTCTTCGTGCGCGCTCTCTCCTGCGGACAGAACACCGACTCCGCTTCCTTCTCCCTCTCGACCTTGCCCAAGACGCCCCTCGCCCTGCCCCAGGCCTTCCTCGCTGTCAACGCCTCTTCAATAACGATTGCTTGGTCGTCGCTGCCCGCAGCCCCCCAAGAAGACAGTTCCGAGGGTTATCGCCTCGACGCCTCCACCGCCCCCAACTTCACCGGCACGGTCTCTTCCTCCGTCACAGCAAACGTCCTTCTCTCCACGCTCACCGTCTCCGCGCTGCTTCCCAACACCACCTATTACTTCCGCGTCGCCGCCCTCAACTGGGCCGGCGCGCTCAGCTCATTTACCACCCTTGGCGCGACCTCCACGCTCAGCGGCCCGCTCGCGCAGGCGCAGATCTTCGCGGTCTTCGGGACGTCCATGACGTTGAACTGGACGCCTCTACCGAGTTCCCCGCCCGATGCCTCCTCGAAAACCGCCGAGGGCTATCGCGTGGAGCTGTCCACGGCCGCAAACTTCACGGGCGTGATTTTCTCATCCTTTACGCCCGCCGTGACCTTGGCGACTCTGACGGTCTCAAATCTCAACTCGGAAACTCAGTATTTCGCGCGGGCCGGCGCCGCCAACTGGAACAGCGTCTTTAATTTTACCGGCGTGGGCTTTGCCGTGGCCAAGGACACCACCCCGCCCTCCGCCGTCGCCGGCCTCTCGGCTCAAAGCGCGGCCAGCTCGACGACCTTAAGCCTCGCCTGGACCGCCCCCGGCGACAACGGCGCTATCGGCTGCGTCGTCTCCGGACGCTACCGGCTTGATTACTCAAGCGACGTCCTCCACGTCTTTAGCACCAGCACCTTCACGGTCGATTTCTCCACGAGCTTTTGCCCCGGTGAGGCGCAAAGCCGCACGCTCAACGCGCTGCTTCCCAACACCACTTACTTCGTGCGCATCTATGCCTTAGACGAGGACTTCAACACCGCGTCGCTTTCAAACGGCGCGACCGCCCCCACCTTGGCCCCTCCGGTCGCCGTCCTGCCGCAGACCTTCCTAGGCGTCTTCCAAAGCTCCGTCACCCTCGCCTGGGCGGCCTTGCCCTCAAGTCCCCCGGACGCCTCGTCTAAAACCGCCGAGGGCTACCGCGTGGAGGCGTCCTCGACGAATTTCGGAGCGCTCCTCCCCGGTGGCGCCGTCTTATCCTCGTTTACGGCGAATGTCGCGGCCTCCACATTGACCGTTCTGGGCTTGACGGCCGATGTGACCTATTACTTCCGCGTGGCGGCGTTGAACTGGTCCTCCCAGCCCAATTACGCGGCTCTCGGCTCGACGCTGACCGTCACCACGCCCGGCGCGGCTCCCCTTAACCCGGCGATTTATCGAGTCTACGGCGGGAGTATCACGCTGAGCTGGCTGGCGGTCAACTCCGACGGCGGCTATGTCGCCCAAGCCTCCACGGCCGCCAATTTCAGCGGGGAGCTGTTTTCCTCGGCGACGGCCAACGGCAACGCCGTATTCCTGACTCCGGGCAGCCTCGACACCAACACCACGTATTATCTGCGCGTGGGGGCCTTGTGGGGACAGACCACCAGCTACGCTTCCGTTCTGTCCACCTCGAGCCTGGCCGTCCCCGTTTCCAACACGGCGTTTGCAGGGCTCTTCTTTACGAGCGCCGCCGTCAACTGGACGGCCCTGCCGGCAAGCCCTCCGGATGCCTCCTCGAAAACCGCCGAGGGCTATGTGCTCGAGGCCTCGACGGCCTCCAATTTCACGGGCGCGGTTTTTTCTTCGGCTACGCGCAACGCGGCTGTCGAGACGCTTGTCGTTCTCGGGCTGTCCGTCAATACCACCTACTACTTCCGCGTGGGTTCGTTGAACTGGAACGACGCGACCAACTACGCCTCGGTGGGCTCCAGCGCGACCTTGGCCAGTCCACCAGGCCTTGCCGGGACCATCTTCACCGGCGTGTTTCTCAGCAGCATGAGCGCGCAATGGACGGCGGGAAGCCCGACCAACCCCGCGGGCACGCGCTACCGGCTGCAGGGCTCATCGACGGCCTTCGCCCCCGGCACGCTCGTCGTCAGCTCCACGACCGGAAATCTCTTCGCCGCGCTCAGCGCGCTCCTGCCCAACACGACCTACGAGCTGCGCGTGGCGGCCCTTAACTTCAACAACGCGCCCTCCATGACGGCGCTGGCCTCGACTTCCACATTGTCGAGCGCGCCGCTTGTCCTACCCGAGACGTTCCTCGGCGTTTTCGAGACCTCGGCGACCGTTGCCTGGGCCAAACATCCCGCCGCGCCCCCCGACGCGTCCTCCAAGACCGCCGAGGGCTATCTCCTTCAGGCCTCCTCGACGAACTTCGCAGCGCTCTTGCCGGGAGGCCTGGTCCACTCCTCGGCGACGACGGCCATTGCCGCCTCGACCTTAACGCTTACGGGCCTGGAGCGCAACACGACCTACTACTTCCGCGTGGCCTCGCTCAACTGGAA
>JBBTHA010000074.1:17841-19605 GCA_038060535.1 Elusimicrobiota bacterium
TGGGCCGGCGCGCTCAGCTCATTTACCACCCTTGGCGCGACCTCCACGCTCAGCGACCTGCCGTCCGCGACCGCCGCGACGTTTGCGGTCGTCTATGTGGCGTCGATGAGTGTGGCATGGCTGGCCAATGGCAACCCGCCCAGCGTTACCACCTACACCGTAGTGCTCAGCACGGGCTCGACCTACCCCAATAGCTTCATGGACAACGTAAGCCTCAGCACGGCTCCCGCGGGAACCGTTCCCGCGGCGACATTACTGAATTTAAAAGCCAATACCACTTATTTCTTGTTTATTGACGCTCGCAACTGGAGCGGTGCCAGCAGCGGTTATGCCGCCTTGGGCTCGACATCGACCTTGGCCGCGCCGCCGGCCGCTTCCGTCAGCACCTTCGGCGCGGTGGGCGCCGACGGCTTCGCCGTATTCTGGAGCACGAACGCCAACGGTGTCTCGGTCACCACCTACACGGTGCAGGTCTCGACGGACGGCGCGAATTTCGGCGGGCTGTCCCCTTACGCGGCGAGCGCGGCCACCGCGCCCGCGGGACCCTACCCGCAGTATAGGTTCTCCGGCCTTAACGCCAATACGACCTATTTCTTGAGGATCAGGACCGAGGGCAACAGAAACATCACCGATTTCGTCAATCTCGGCTCGACCTCCACTTTGGCCATGCCGCCCGGCTCCGTTGCCGCCACCTTCGGCTTTGTCAACATCAGCAGCTTCACGGCCTTCTGGAGCGCCAACGGCAACGGGATCTCGGTGACGACCTACACCGTTCAGGCCTCCACCGATAGCGATAATTTCAACGCGGCCTTCTCGGTGACGGCCACGACCAAGCCCGTGGGCGCGGTGCCGCAGTACACCTTCAGCGGACTACAAGCCAACACGACCTACTTCTTCCAGGTCAATACGCTCAACCATAACAGCGTCGGAACAAGCTTCGTCACCCTGGGGGCAACGGTCACTTGGGCGACGCCCCCGCTACCTTTGGCAAATACGTTCTTATCCGTCCAGGCGGCTACGGTCACCGTGGCCTGGGCGGCCTTGCCCAACGACTCGAACGCGACGACATGCGAGGGCTACGTGTTGGAGATCTCATCGACAAATTTCGGCGCGCTCTCGCCCGGGGGCGTGATCAACAGCTCGGCGACGACGAGCGTTTTGGCCAGCACTTTGACCGTGGCTTTGCCCGACGTGGCCGTGAGCACGAACTATTACCGCGTGGCGAGCTTGAATTGGTCTGGAAGCCGGAGCTACCTGAGCATCGGAAAAATGAATTTCCAGATCGAACAGTCCGCTGTGGGAATCGACCTGGGTGCCATCGATATGACCCTTGTCCAATCGACGGTCTCGGTGAGTTCGATCGTGGTGACCAATGTGGGCGACTTGCCGGCGACCTACATCGTTTCGGGGGACATGGCCACCGTGCCGAGCAGCTCATGGACGCTGACGACCGTCGTCGGCGTGGACAGCGTCACGCTTCAGGGACTTTGGAACTCGGGTCCGCCCGCTCCTGCGGAGGGTTTATTTTCAACCTTCATTACCACGGCTGCGCGAATCTCTCAGGTGGGGGGCAATTACGCCGGCGCCTTCAATGGGGTCGCCGTGCCGGCGGGACAATCGCGCACCCTCTGGTTCCGTCTCCAGATACCCTCCTCGACGTCGAGCAACTCGCCCGAGGTTATCGGCGTCCAGGTTCGGGCGGTCCTGCCTTAACCCGGAATCTTCAGTTGGCTCCCAATTGGTGGGGCATGATGCGGGGGCGGC
>JBBTHA010000075.1:0-17622 GCA_038060535.1 Elusimicrobiota bacterium
AAAGCGGACATTTTAACTTTCGTTCTGACCGGACATTTTAACTTTCGTTTGACAGGAATATCCTATTTCTTGACATGGTCCCCCGGGTCTGTTAGACTTCGTGCAAGCGCCCGCCGTCTAATATGGGCCCGGAGGTCTCATGCAGAAGAATCCTTTCATCTCAGTCTCCCTCGTTCTCGCCGCGACGTTGATGCTTGGCGCCTGTTCCGGCGGCAAGCAGTCGCCGATCGCCAGCAACGCCCCCGAATGGGTCAATAAGGGCTCCGGGGCCATGAAGGACAAAGACGGCAAGCAGGTCTTCTACGGCGTCGGCATCGCCCAAGGAATCCGCAATCGCGCGCTGGCCGTCACCGCCGCCGACGACCGGGGACGAGGCGAACTGGCCAAGATCATGAACTCCTACGTGACCACTCTGACCAAGGACTACATGGCCTCCATCACCGCCGGCGACATGACGAAGTCGTCGGAGGAACAAATGGTGTCGCAAACCATGAAGAATTTCGCCAAGTTCACTCTCCACGGCTCCGTGCCGGTCGATCACTGGAAGGACCCGGCCGACGGAACCCTGTTTGCTCTGGTCAAGCTCGACATGAGCGCGGTGCAGCAAAGCCTCGCGGAATCCAAGGATCTCGATGCCAAGGTCCGCGACTACGTCAAGGCCAACGCCGAGAAGGCGTTTGACGAACTTGCAGCCGAAGAGGCCAAGCACTGATGCGCGCGTTCATAGGCGCCTGCGCCGTTAGCCTCCTCGTATCGGCTTGCGCCACCTCGGTGGAGCGCATGGACCCCGGGGAGGTCAAGGACATCAGCGGACGCTGGAACGACACCGATTCGCGCCTGGTGGCCGAGGAAATGATCTCCGATTGCCTGTCGCGGCCGTGGTATTCGGCGGCTCAGAGCAAGCTGGGGAAGAATCCGACCGTGATCGTGGGTTCGGTTAAGAATCAGTCGCAGGAACATATCAACACCGACACCTTCGTCGAGGACCTCCAGCGCAGCCTGATCAATTCCGGGAAGATCGAGTTCGTCGCCAGCAAGGGCGAACGAGGCGAGGTGCGCGACGAGCGTCTTGACCAGGACACCAACGCCACGGAAGACACTCGCAAGGCGCACGGGCAGGAAATCGGGGCGGACTTCATGCTCAGCGGCGCGCTCAATCAGATCGTCGATCAGGAGGGAGGCAAAGCGGTGGTGTTCTACCAGACCAACCTCAAGATGCTCGACGTCAAATCCAACAAAATCGTCTGGAACGGGCAGAAAAAGCTTAAAAAGTTCGTCAAGCGCTCTAAGGCCGGCTGGTAGGCCCGATGGACGTCACGCGGCCCCGCCTTTCTCATGGGAGAGGCGGGGCCGTCTTGTGTCTACTTCTAGCCCTTCTCTCCTCTTGCTCCGGTCCTTCCGGCGAAATGCGCAAAGCGGTCAACGCCTCGATCGCCGCGGGAGATTTCAACGCGGCTCAACGCCGCATCGAAAGGGAGAAGTTGATCTCCTACGGCCGCAAGAACATGGTCCTGTATTACCTGGATCTTGGAGCCGTTGAGCACGACGCCGGCAAGTTCAAGGAAAGCGACCAGAACTTTGAGAAAGCCGAGGCCCGCATGGAGGAACTCTACACCAAGAGCGTCTCCAAAGCGGGCGCCACGCTGGTCCTCAATGACTCGACGACGGATTACGTCGGCGAGCGCTTCGAACGGGCCATGCTCAACGTGTACCGGGCGCTCAATTTTATATTCCTGTCCGACCGTGAAAACGCCCTGGTCGAGGTGCGCAAGCTTTCTCGCCTTCTCCAGGAGTACGCCGACGTCTATGCCGACAAAGGAACCGCATATAAAGACGACGCGTTCGCGCAATTCTTGTCCAGCCTCCTCTATGAGGACGACGGCCGTTTCGACGACGCCCGCATCGCGCGCGAGAAGTCTCGCAAAACCTACCAGGCCTACTCGGCCGCTTACGGCATGCCGACGCCCTCTCTGGAGGTCGTCGGGAACGCTGAACCCGGCGGCGAATTGGTTTTTATCCACTACAACGGAACGGCCCCCCGCAAAGTCAGCAAGTCCTTTTCCATCGCCTGGCGCGAGGCGGCCATCGCCGTCAACTCCTCTGGCGACGACGAGGCCGACGCCTCCAAGGCCAAAAACGCGTTGCGCGCGGGCTTGCTTGGAAAAAGCATCACCGTGGCGTTCCCAGACTACGAACAATATCCCTTCCAGATTGCCGCCTCCGAAGTCGAAACGAACGGGGCGAGCGCGAAAACCGAGCTGGCGCAAGACATGACCGCCATCGCAAAAAAAGATTTATCCGAACGGATCGCTCTCATTCGCACCCGCGCGATCGCGCGCGCCGCCATCAAATTCATCCTCGCCAAGGCCGCCTCCGATGAGGTCGCCAAAAAATACGGCGAAAACTCCTGGCAACACTTGCTGACACAAGCGGGAAGCGCCGCCGCATCCGCCGCCACGGAAATGGCCGACATCCGGGGCTGGGCCACGCTGCCGGCGCAGTTTCGCGTGGCGCGCCTGCGTCTGGCTGCGGGCACGCACGACATTCACGTGAACTACCTCGGTCCTTCCGGATCGAAATTATTGTCGAGAACCTTCAACGGCGTGACCATCGTCAAGGGCCGCCGAACCTACCTCCACGACAGGACTGCATTATGAAAAAGTGTTCCCTCTTCATTCTCGGATGCGCTTTGGCCGCCATGACGTCGGCCTGCGCGCCTCTAGGACGTTCGGCCAAAAGCGAATCCACAGGCGCCCGTCCGAAGTGGGTGGACGGTGAGAGCTCTCGTTGGCCCCGCTCTCAGTATGTCCTTGGCGTGGGAAGCGCAGACGATGAGAATTCGGCCTCCGACCGGGCCCGCGGCGAGATCTCCCGGGTTTTCTCGACTGCGGTCAGCGTCGACACGACCGTCGATGAAAGCGAGTCGAACACGAAGCAGGCTGGCGGCAGTTCCACCTCGTTTTCCCAACTCGTCTCCCAGAAGGTGCATACCGTCTCCGAAAAGATTCTAGAAGGCGTGGAGATCGTCGAGCGCTGGAGGGACTTGAGCGCCGCCAGGTCGTACGCTTTGGCCGTGCTCGACAAATCCAAGGCCCTTAAGACCGTAGAAGACAAACTCCAAGGCCTCGACCAGGAGGCTCTGCAATGGAATACGCGCATGGAGGCATCGACGGACGCTTTCGAGCGCGCGAAGGCCGCAGCCAAACTCGTCGCGCTTCTCAATGGACGCGCAAGCCTTGAGAGCGACCGGCGCATTTTGGGCGGGGCGGCTTCGGCTTCAAACGCCGGCCTGGCCGCGGCCAAGATCGCGGCGGCCAAAGCGCTGTCCGCGCTAGAGGTTCTCGTCGCCGTCACCGGGGACGGGGCCGATGAACTGGAAACTGGCGTCGTGACCGGACTGGCCTCCGCCGGCCTGAACGTTCAACGAGGACGCTCGGGCGACAAGGGCGATCTGCTCATCGAAGTCAAATCGACCAGTCAATCTCTCGACAGCCCTGATCCGCGCTGGAAATGGTCCCGCGCGAGCGCGACTCTCAGCCTCACCGAACTCCGCGCGGGAAAAACATTCGCCCGCTTCGACGTCAGCGAACGTCAGGCCGCCGCCGCCTCCCCCGAAGCCCGCCGCCGCGCCCTGAGCGTCCTGGCTGAGAAAACGTCCGGGAAAATCTCCGCCGCGATCGCTGATTTCATCGAGAATCGCTAACCGAAATTCTTCAGTTTGAAATCATCAGTAATGAGAACGCGTGGATTATTTTGTGCAACGGCGTTTGAGCCGCGAAGCGATTGGGCCAAGCGACCGAAAAAGGATTTCCACAAGCTCGTTTCGAGACGAGTTTGCGGCTACGTCCCGACTCAGATCCCCCGACCGAAAGATCCCATCCCTTGCTCCGGCCAGCGACAACCGCAGCACCGTTTCCTGACATAAACAAGCAGGATTCTAGCGAGGCGGCGCTTCGTTTTTCAGGGAGTCTGGAGAAAACGACGTGATAGGCGTTCAGGTCGCCCCTTGTCGGGATCGCTCGGGTTTGACCCTCGCTTGGCGCTCGCGGCGGCTGAGCGGGCCGAGGCCGTCCGCTCGCGACATCCCGCCAAGGGACGATCCGAACGCGGCTCCCTCATCAGCAGAGCGTCAACTGAAGATTCCGGGATCATCAGCGCTTGAGCAGTCCCTCGATGAGCTGCTTGGCCGGCTCGGCGAGGAACTTCGCGACGTTGACACGCGTCTTGGGCGCCGCCATGGAGCCGGTCACTGCCACGTCGATGGGAGCGATCGCGGCGACCTGGGCGGTCACCGTCAGGTCGAGGGCCTCGTCTGGCAAATCGATGCTGCCCTTGGCCAACACTTGCGCAGCGTCGGAATCCATTTCGCTCTCGCGCAGGTGCATCACGCCGTTTTTGAAGAGGTAATCGCCGATGATCCGCCGCAGGACGATCTTATTGAAATCGGGAAATAGGCGAATGCCGCCGATTCGTCCTATTTTCTGAACGATCAAGATCGGAAAGACGAGGATTTTAATGAAGGGCGACTGCGCGGCCATTTCACCCAGGTCATGAAGGCTGCCCCCTCCCACGCTCAGCTTCGCGTCTCCCGAAAGTCCCCGCAAATCCGGAGTCACCCCATAGAGATCCCAAGAAACGCTCGCGTTCTTGACGGTCGCGTTAGGGTGCATGAGTTCCCCGATGTCCAAACGGCCTCGGGTGCGCAGAGGAACAGGGGCCTTTTGAGGGGCCGCCGGCTTGGCCGCTTGGGCGGCCTGCCTGTCTTGGGCGATTTTTTTCTTGGCCTCTAAATATTTCCCGAGGTCAAATTCATCCAGCTTCGCGATCAGCTGGATCTCGGGACTTTTAGCGTAGTCCTTGACCGTCAAGTCCATGCTCAACGCCCCGCCAGACAGCGTCCCCTTGAGGTTGGGAACGTCGATGCGGCGCTCATCGAATGAAGCCGTCCCGGTGAAATCGGCCAAGGCCAATTCGGCGACGGTAGCGCCCAATCCCTTGAACTGAATCTTCCCGCCAAACACAGGTTTATCGGCGTTTCCGGTGATCGACAAGGCGAAAAAACCGCTTCCGGCCAGCTTCAGGTCCCGGGTCTGGGGCGTGAGACGCGTCAACTCTTCGAGCACAAAGCGCTTGCACTTGACGACGAGGTCGAAGCCGGCGCGGCCTGTCGGCTCGCTGACGCCGCCCGCCGCCGACACTTCGTTGTTCTCGATTTTGACGTTGAGAGCGCGCACGCGCACGGCGCGCGCGGAGTAGGAGAGGTCGGCCTCCCAATGAGAGGCCGGAAGCTGCAATCCTTTCGGAACGGCGGAAAACGGAATGTCCTTGTCGGTCAACGCCGGAAGGTCCACCTCGCCGCGCACATCCACGGACGGCTGCGGGGCCCCGCTGAAGGCCTTGGACACCGTCCCATTCGCGCTCACATGTCCGGTCTTCCCTTTCAGAAGGACATTCTCCAGCAAGACGTCGTCGCCCCGAATGCGCGCGCCTCCCTCAAGACTCATGCTGGGAATTTCGAGATCCGGGGGGATGCTTGCGATAGAAACGGGAAGCTGCGACGGCTGAAACTGCGGGAACGTCAAAGCGAAGGTCGCGGCGACGTCGGGAAAGGGATTGGGCGAGCTGAGTTTGCTCACGGAGCCCGACAGCGAGATGTGCCCCTGCTTGAGACGCGCGGTGACTGTCGATAGGGTGAGGACATCGGCCGCGTAGGACGCCGAGCCGTCCAAACGGGCGGCCGGCACGACGACTTTTGGCGGCAGGGGCACAAAAGCGTAATCCCCGGCTTTAATCTCCGGGATGTCGAGGTCGAATCGGACCCTCCCTTCATAGACGGGAGATTTTTCCCGCAGGGAGCGCGCCGAGCCCTCCGCCTCGAATTTTCCCCCCGCCCAGGCCAGCCGCAGCGTACGCAGCGCCGCGTGATCGTCGCGCCAACTCCCCGCCAATGCTCCGTCGACGGCCGGGATGGTCAAAACGGGGATTCGGGCTCCGGGAATCAATCGGGCCAGGAGCGAGGTGTCGAGTCCTGGCGTTTTCAGTGTCAAGTCCACGTCGACGCCGCGCTCGACGGCGGAAGGGACCCCCGCGGTGCCCGAAACCTCGAGAAGGGTTTTGCCCGCCGCCGAGAGCCCCGCGTCCAGGCGAACTCGGGGTGCGGCAAGATCGTCTACGCTGGCCTTGACGGCGAGTTTGACCCCTTCGGTTTCGACGCTCGCGCGGCGGACATCGATCTTCATTTTTTTGAGCTCGCCGCGCGCGGGATGCACCACCCCCGCAAAAGCCAGCGACGCGTCGACCGGCCTGGCCCCCAGGCGCCCACGCACGCGAAACTCCGCGTCCAACGCGAAGGGCTCGCTCAGGCTGAAATCGTCTAGACGCAGGGCCAGTTCGGAGACCGTCCACGTCTGCCCCGCGGCCTCGTCGCGATACTCCAAGGAGCCGCGTTTGACCCGGAAATGACGAACGTTGAACTCGGACTTCGGGGCGGGGTCCGCGCCCGCCTGGGTTCCCGGCGCCGGGCTCGTTGAGGCCAAGGTTTCATAGTTAAATCTCCCGTCTCGACCTTTGACCGCCTGAATCGTCAATCCCTCCGCCGAGGCGGCGGCGATAACGAGGCGCTTGCCAAGCAAAGCCCTCCAACTCGGCCGCAGCCAGAAGCGTTCGACGCGCACGAATGTCCCGGCCGAAAAATTCGGGCTTTCGGAAATCGCTAGGCCCTGAAGGCGCAATCCGCTCAAGCCGAACCCGATGCCTTCTAGGCGCACCTCCCGCCCCAATTGCTTGCGGGCCGCGTCAACAACCCACGCCCGAATTTTCGGCTCGGGGAAAAGAGCCTTGAGCGCCAGCATCCCCGCGCCGACCCCCAACACGGCAAGGAGGCACACGGCAACGGCCATCTTCATCCAAGGGAATTTGCCTGCCACCTGAAAATATTAGCATTGACAATCCGCTCCAGTCCGGCGATAATCGGCCCATGATGATCCTCCACCTGCTGATCGCCGCCCTCCTGAGCAATGCCGCAGCCCAACCCAGGTTGAATCTCCTGGAAACTTTGACGGCCGCGCTGGAATCCGACGCGGCGTACGAGACGGCCGAACGAACGGCTCTTCTCGCGGCGATAAAAGAACGCTTCGCCGACTATGGATTGCAGGTGATCGACGCCAAGCGAGCCCCGTCTGTTGGCGTCGTGCTCCATATTTTGACCGAAGGCTCTTTCGATCAAGCGCCCCCCGACCGCATGGCCGACGTCGCTTTTGCCGCGTATCAAGCGATGTCTCGAGGGGCCGACCGCGAGGTCGTCGAGGGAATCGCTCTCTACGGCTACAGGAAGAAAATCCCCGGCGAAACCCTCGCGACCTGGTCCAACGGCTACCGCCAACTCATCGAGGGCAAGGTCCCCTCCGATGTCGCCGCCGATCTCGTGCGCATCAGTATGGAACGCGGCTTGAGCGACTCGGATTTCAATATCTTGAAATGGTCGCTCATCGACGGCGTCAAAAACCGCTTCGACGCGAAGGACTACGCCACTTACCTCTTCGGACATCTTCTCGAGGGAAAATCCGGCCCGGGCCGCATCAGCGCGCAGGCCAAGAGCGTCTTTCAAAAGGCCCGGTCTCGGGGCGTTCAGCCGGAAATCCCGTCCTATGAAGGAGTCTTCGCCAGGACGGCGCCCCCGGCTGCGGCCTCTGTGCCTCCAACCTCCTTGGCGCCCGCCAAGAGCCCTCCCCCCGCCGAGCCACCCCAGGAAGCCGCGCCTGTCACGAGTTCCCCCCCCGGCGAGAAATCCCGAACGGCCGCGCCCGCCGCGGCGAAAGCCCCAACGCCCTCCCCGTCGCCCGCAGAGTCCGCCCCGGACATTGAGAAAATTTGGCCGGGCCTCGACACGAGCGCACGTTCTTATCTGGGCACGCCCTACGTTTGGGGAGGAACCACTCACCGCGGCATCGACTGCTCGGCCTTGACCCAAAACTCCTACGGGGAAAATCACGTCAAGATTCCGCGCGTCAGCCGTGATCAGTGGAAAACGGGAGATAAAACAGACACTTTGCGCAAAGGCGATTTGATTTTCTTCAACACCATGGGCGCGGGAGTCTCGCACGTCGCCATGGTGCTTGACCCGGGAAGCAAGAGCTTCATCCACGCCTCCTCCTCCAAAGGGGTGATGATCGCCGATTTGAATAAGAAATGGTTCTCGCAGCGCTACTTAGGCGCGCGCCGGGTCGTGCCCTAGGGCGCATCGCAGCAGCGGCCAGGCGCCCAGGGTCGCCAACGTCCCCATCAAGCTCAACACAAGCATCGCCGCGTAGGGACCCCGCGCCGCGCTCACCCGCTCGTAGAGAGCGCCGCCCAGCGCGTTCGAAGCGGACGCCGCGATGTTGAACATGGCCATGTACGCCGCGAACGTCGTCGCCTCCGCTCCTCGAGGACAGAGATTGGCCGCCAAATCCATCCATGCCAGGCGGAAGATCACGCCCGTCGCGCTGAAAAGCACCGTCAAGGCGACGATGCTCCAAGGGTCCGTATAAAACGCATACAGCAGCGACAGCGGCGCTCCGATCCAAATGGAAGCCCGCGCCAATGGCCGCGTTTTCAAGGGCGATATCTTGGAAAAGACGGCGGCTCCCATCATCCCGGCCAGGCCTCCGGCCGTCGCCAGGCCGCCGATAAAAAGGGGCGTTAGACCCAGAGCTTCGCTTTGGTAATAGAATTGGGCGGTGCCAAGAAATGGACAAAAGCTCCATAAAAAAATCCCGGCGGCCAGGGCCCAGGATTTCCGGTTGCCCACCGCGCTCATCAGCGCCGTCGAGGCCCGCCGGCTGGCTTGAGCAACGCTCTCGACTTCGTCCCCTTTGAGCCACACCGCCGACCCAGCCATCATCAAAGGAAATAGCGCGGCGACCGCGAAGGCGGTTCGATACGAGGCATGCGCGGCCAGCCAGCCGCCGCCCAACCCCGTCGCGACCAACGTCGCATACAGCGTGCCGACCTGAACGGCCTGAAATCGCCCGGTCAATCCGAGTTCCTTGCCTCGCTCAACCATGACCGCGTCGCAGACCACGTCGGACAAGACGAACCCCACGTTGACTAAAGCCAGCAATGTCAAAGCGACCCCGTATCCCGGCGCCTTGAGTCCCGCCAACAAAAGCCAAGAGACGCTCGTCAAAAGAGACATCCCGATCAAATGCGCGGCTCGCCGCGTGCCGAACCAGGGCCAAAAATCGGTGAAAAGCCCGAAGACCGGCTTGACGGTCAAGGGAATCGTCATTAATGTGACGAACACCGCCGCCTGCCCCGGCCCAAGAGCGAGCGCGTCTTTTAAATAGTAGGAGACAGGCTCATACGCCACCCCGGCCATGCCTTGGGCGAAGTAATTGACGCCAAAAAAAACAACGAGCCGGTCCGGACGCATGCGGCTCAACGGCAGGACGATGACGAGGCGTCTTCTTTGCCGGGAAACCAGGGCATGACGACCATCTCAATGTCCATCTCGCGTACCGCGTTTTCCGTTTCGCGATCGGGCAAACGCTGATCGTAACCGAGAACGAGGACCCGGGGCTTTTCCCGGCGCAGAACCCCGGCAAAGCCGTCGGCGTCTCCGATGATCACCTGATCGGCAACGGCCAAGGCCTCAATCCGTTTTTTCCGCCTCGCGGCCGGAACGGCGTTTGGTTTGCGGTTGTGTCTGTCATTGGAAATCACAACGACAAGTCGATCGCCTAGGACCCGAGCCTGTTTCAAAAGCCGCACGTGCGCCGCATGGACACGATTGAAGCAGCCGGCTGCGAAAACGGTGACCGCTAGACTCGGATCAGTCCTTGGGGCCGGCCTCATTTTTCTTGGAAGGCGCATCCTCCATGCCCTCCTTTAAGCCGCTTTTAAACATGTTGATGGCGCGTCCGCACTGTTTGGCGAACTCCGGAATCTTGCTCGGCCCAAAAAGAATCAGCGCCACGACGGCGATGATGACAATTTCAGTGGTTCCCAATCCGCCCATAATTCCCCCCCAACCCGACCATCGCATTTTACATTTTTTTGCTAGACTCCGCGATATGAGAGCGAGACTGCTGATCATGCTGATCGGCACGTCGGCATGCGGGCCGAGCACTCCCCCCGGAACTCATCAGGGAAAAGCGTACTTCACGCAAGCCGGCTGCGCGGCCTGCCACAAAATCGGCTCCCAAGGCAGCGCCGTGGGCCCCGATTTGACTTTAATCGGATGGCGGCAAACGTCCCAATGGCTTGACCTGTGGCTTCAAGACCCCCAGGCGTGGAAGCCGGACACCCTCATGCCGAACCCCCGCCTTCCGCCCGCGGCAAGGCAGGCGATCGTGACGTATTTGTCCGAGAGACAGGGACAAGATTGGGCGCAGGGCGAACGTCCCTGGGACGCTCCTGCCCTGTCGAAGAATCCCGTTGCCAGGGGCCGGGTGATCTTTGCCCGCGCCGGATGCATCGGTTGCCACGGCGCCGACGGCTCGGGAGGATTTCCCAACCGCCACGCCAAGGGCGGCGTCATCCCGCGACTGGACCGCGTCGCCGAGGGCTATTCCAAAACCGAATTGATCGAAAAAATACGAACAGGAGTCTCCTCCCCGCAAGCCGAAAATCCCCATGGTCCCGCGCCCATGATCCGAATGCCGGCCTGGAAGGAAAAATTGGACGCCTCCGAGCTCGATGCCGTCGCCTCATTTCTGTTGGAGTTGTCCTCGTCCAAAATGGAAAAGATGGGTTGGTAGTTGTGTTGCGTAACTGATCTAGTTTGTGCCGCCGATCTTTGCGCGAGCGCCTCTCGCTGTGGTAGAATGGCCCGGCGCTTATTAATCACGAGAGGACCGCATGGACAATTACGGCTGGGCTATGCCCGTTGCCGCCTCGAGCTTCGCCAAGAGCATCGACCTCGGCATCTGGATCATTCACGCGGCGATGCTCGCCATTTTCGTTCTGTGGGGCATATTTTTCGTCTATCTTCTCGTCAAATACCGCGCTCGTCCCGGGGTCTTGGCCCAACGCGAAGAGGCTCATTCGCGTTCGAGCGAACTGACCTCTTTAATTCCGGACTTGGCGGTGGTGGCTTTTGAGATCGGACTGATCGTTTTCTACGCGCTGCCCGTTTGGAGCAAGGTCAAGATGTCCGTTCCCGATGTCGCCAATCCCCTGCAGCTTGAAATCGTCGCCGAGCAATTCGGCTGGAGCGTTCATTACCCCGGACCCGACGGCGCGCTCGGACCGCGCAAGGCCGAGCTGGTGCACTTTAGCAACCCCATCGGGCTCGATCACAACGACCCCGCCTCCCACGACGACGTGGTGATGGGTAACGAGCTGCGGCTGCCTCTTGGCCGCACCGCCGTCATGAAGCTGTACTCCAAGGATGTGATCCACAGCCTGTTCATCCCGGAATTCCGGCTCAAGCAGGATGCCGTGCCGGGCCTGGAAATTCCCGTGTGGGTCGAGCCCACACGACTTGGAAAATACGAGATCACCTGCGCTCAATTGTGCGGGTTCGCGCACGGCCTGATGCGCGGCGACGTCTTCGTTCAAACTCAGGAGGACTTCGACGCCTGGTACCAAAGCCGCCTGGCGACGACCCCCGCGCCCGACAAGCCGACCAATCCATCGGAGGATTTCTAACATGTCCCACGATCACAGCGGGTCCAGCTCGCCTTCCTTCCGCGAAAAATACGTCTTCTCCCTGGATCACAAGGTCATCGGCCTCCAGTATTTGATCACTTCGTTTATTTTTTTGCTGGTCGGATTCGGTCTCATGATGCTCATGCGCTGGCAGCTGGCCTTTCCCGGCTCCCCGATCCCCTTTTTCGGACGGCTGTTCTCGGCGGAATTGGCGCCCAACGGAGTGATGAGCGGCGAATTCTACAACGCGCTCGGCGCCATGCACGGCACGATCATGGTCTTTCTTGGCGTCGTTCCCTTGGCGGTCGGCGCCTACGGAAACTACCTCCTGCCTCTACAAATCGGCGCGCCGGACATGGCCTTTCCCCGCATGAACATGATGTCGTATTGGCTGTACCTGCCCGGAGGGGTTTTAATGCTGCTTTCCTTCCTCATGCCGGGCGGCGCGGCCCAATCCGGCTGGACATCGTATCCCCCTTTGTCCATCATAAACCCCGGCCAAACCGTCTGGCTCTTGTCGATGGTGATCCTGATCACCTCCTCGCTTCTGGGCTCCATCAACTTCCTGGTGACCACGATCAACATGCGCGCCCCCGGCATGAGCCTCTGGCGCATGCCCGTCTTCTGCTGGGCGCAATTGGTGACCGCAGTGCTTCTACTGCTGGCCTTCCCCCCGCTGGAGGCGGCCTCGATCCTTCAGCTCATGGACCGGGTGTTCCACACCAGCTTTTACATGCCCAAAGACCTCGTCCTTTTGGGGCAGACGTACTCCGGATCAGGCGGAGGCCAGCCGCTGCTGTGGCAGCATTTGTTCTGGTTTTTGGCCCACCCCGAAGTGTACGTTTTAGTCCTGCCCCCGATGGGGATCGTCTCCGAAATTATCGCCAACAACACACGCAAGCCCCTGCACGGCTACAAGACGATGGTCTATTCCATGATCGCCATCGGGGTCATGAGCTTCATGGTCTGGGCTCACCATATGTTCATTTCCGGCATGAGCCCGGCTTTAAGCAATTTCTTTCTGGTCACGACGATGATTATTTCCGTTCCCTCGGTCGCGCTGATGACCTGCCTCGTTTTTAGCTTGAAGGGCGGCTCGATCCGATTCAACGTGCCCATGCTGTTTGCTCTCGCGTTCATCCCCCTGTTCGCCATTGGGGGCTTGACCGGACTGCCCTTGGGTTTGACGGTCACCGATATCTACCTCCACGACACCTACTACGTGATCGGCCACTTCCACTTCGTCGTGGTCTCGGGCTCCATCATCGCTCTGATGGGAGGAACCTATTATTGGTTCCCGAAGTGGTACGGGCGAAAAATGAACGACCGCCTCGGCCTGATTCACTTCTGGGGATCGGTGGCCTGCATGGTCGGGATTTTTTCCCCGATGCTGATCATGGGGCTTGCCGGCACCTCCCGCCGGCTCTACGATCCGACTGCGCAGCTGCACAATCTATCCACACAGGGTCTTAACGTCGTCAGCACGTATTTCGCCTACGGGCTGGCGCTCTTTCAGCTTCCCTTCATCTATAACTTCTTCAACAGCATGTTCCGCGGCGAGAAGACGCCTGAAAATCCCTGGCAGGCGACCACGCTGGAGTGGGCCTGCCCGTCGCCTCCGCCCCACGGCAATTTCCCCAGCACGCCCACGGTTCACCGCGGACCCTACGAATACTCCACACCGGGCCGCGTTTGCGACTTCTGGCCGCAATCAGAGCCCCCCTCAGAGGACCTATGACGACCATCGCCATCGAGCAGCCGCCGACCGCCGGCGCAATCAGCAACGCCAAGCTGGGCGTGTGGCTGTTTCTCGCCTCGGAGATCATGCTCTTCGCCACTCTTTTTACGAGCTATATCGTTCTGCGTCTGGGCTCGACGAGCTGGCCGTGGGGCTGGGACGCGCTCAACGTGCCTTTAGCCACGCTCAACACGGTCATCCTCATTACCTCGTCGATCACCATCGTCATGGCTTACGCGAAGGCCTACGATAAGGACAAACCGGGATTCCAGTCCTGGATGTCGCTGACCATCCTGCTGTCACTGGGCTTTCTGGTCGTCAAAGCCTTCGAATACAGCCATGAGTTCAAGCTCGGCATCGGACCGCATACGAGCGTTTTCTACGCGATCTACTTCACGATGACCGGTTTGCACGTCATTCACGTTCTTGGCGGCATCCTCGTCAACGCCGGCTTGCTTTACATGAGCTCGCGCTCCAAGCATTGGGAGCATCCTCTTTTTCTGGGCCGCGTCGAGGGAGCCGGCTTATACTGGCATTTCGTCGACATCGTTTGGATCTTTCTATTTCCGTCGCTGTACCTTCTATAATGGAGACGCCCATGAACACTCACGCGACCCAGTCGCACAGGCCCGACGTTCGGATGTCTCTTCTGACATTCGGCGCCTTGATGGCGCTGACGTTGGTCACCGTGGTCGTCTCGAAATTCCACCTTCCTCGCCCTCAAGCGATCGCCCTCGGCCTGTTCGTCGCGCTCGTCAAAGCGAGTTTGGTCGCAGGACTGTTCATGCATCTCTGGGGAGAGAAAAAGCTCATCCATAAGTTCCTGTTTGTCACTCTCGCCTGCGCCGCGGTGCTTGTCTTGCCGCTCATCGACAGCCTCTTGGTTTCTCATCAGTTGACCGCGCCCATCGCGGTCGCCGATCAGCGCCCCGTGGGGAGTGGTCATTAATATGTCGCTGCGTCTATTCCACCGAATGTTTCTCGCTCTGTGCCTCGTCCTGTTCGCCTTCATGGCCTACTGGGCCTCGGGGCGAAATCCCGTTGGGCTGGTCACTCCGTGGCTGCTCTACTCAAGCATCGCCGGATCGCTTTTGACCCTGCGCTACATTGTCTGGCATCTGCGCAAGGCTCGGCTCCCTCAATGAATCGCCATCTTGCCGGCGTGCTGCTGCTGCCCGCGCCCGCCGCGGCCTGTTCGGTGTGCTTTGGCCCGTCCAAAGGGGCGCAAGGCCTCTTCGACGGCCTATGGTGGGGGATCATCGTTCTGTTATCGACGACGATGATCTTGCTGGGCTCGCTGGCCTGGCTTCTCTGGAAAGTCGAGACGCGCCGCCGTTGCCTGGAGATCAAACCGTGAATACGGCCCCGCCCCGCCTCCACCCCATAACGATGCCCCCCAGCGGCGATCCCGTCTTCTCGGCCATGGCGAACATTTCCGCCGCCGCCGCTTTTTTTCTGCTTTTCGCCGGAGGGATGGTGACCTCGACGGGCTCGGGGCTCTCCGTTCCTGATTGGCCCCTTTCTTTCGGCACGCTCAATCCCCCCATGATCGGCGGCATTTTTTTCGAGCATGGCCACCGACTCTTCGCGGGAGCCGTGGCCTTGATGAGCGCGGCGCTGGCTCTGGCGGCGCGGCGGCCCAACGTCCACCCCGCCGCCCGCCGCGCGGCGTGGCTGGCCGCGGGAGGCATCCTCATTCAGGCCTTCCTTGGGGGCCTGACCGTTCTCATGAAGCTTCCTCCCGCGGTGTCGATATCCCACGCCTGTCTCGGACAGGCGGTGTTCTGCCTCTTGCTGGCCAGTTCCCTGCTCGCCAAGCCCGGTGACGCTCCCGCACAATCCCACGGCAAGATCTTTCGCCTTGCCGTTCTAGGTTTTGCCGCGGCCTACCTGCAATTGATACTGGGCGCGCTCATTCGCCATGCCGGCACGGGCTTGCCTTGGCATATTCTCTGGGCCGTCAGCGTGCTTGTTCTGGCCGCGCTCGGCTGCTTTGCCTCTCGAAAAAGACCCGGGCTTCGGGGTCCGGCGGCTTTTCTCGCCGTCACCGTTTTGCTGCAGATCGGCCTCGGGCTTTTTGCCCTGCGCCTGCGGCTTGACTCGACCATGGTCATCGGATTCCAGGAAGCTGCCGCGTGGCGAACCGCCCATCTCTCCGGCGGCGCTTTGACGCTGGCCGCCTTCCTCCTTCTCGCCATCAAGGCGCGGCCGCCCAAGGACAGCCGGTGAGCGTTTACCTGGAACTCGCCAAACCCCGCATCGCGGCCATGGTCGCCCTGACGTCCTGGCTGGGGTGGACATTGGCCGGAGGGCGGCTCACCTTTTCTCTTCTGCTTGTTCTCTGCGGGGTGAGCGCAGCCAGCGCGGCCTGCGGCGCTCTCAATCAATATCTCGAGCGGGTCGAAGACTCCCTCATGCATCGCACCCGCAAGCGTCCCCTGCCGACCGGGCGCGTGAGCGCGCCAAAGGCCCTCGCCTTCGGCGCCCTTTGCGGCGTCGCGGGCCCCGCGCTGGTTTGGCTCGGCGCGGGACCCTTTCCCGCGGCGATCACCCTGGCGACGATCCTCCTCTATGTCCTCGCCTACACCCCTCTTAAAAAAACGACCCCCCAGACAACGTGGATCGGCGCCGCCGCTGGGGCGACTCCTCCGCTCATCGGCTGGGTGGCCGCGGGCGGCCCGCTGGACGCCCGGGCCCTGGTCTTATTCTCCATTCAGTTCTTCTGGCAAATTCCCCACTTCCTGGCCTTATTTTGGATCTACCGCGAGGATTACGCGCGAGCGGGATTTAGGGTTATGCCCGTCATTCATCCCGACGGCGGGACCACCGCCGTGCAAATCGCCATTCACTCATTGACCCTGCTGCCCGCGACCTTGGCTCCGACCTTCGTAGGGATGACGCGTCCGGGCTACGCTCTCGGCGCGCTCGCCGTCTCAGGCTCATTCCTGCTCTTGGGCTTGCGCACGAGCTGGACGATGGAAAGCGTCGACGCCCGGCGCCTCTTCTTGGCCTCATTGCTCCATCTGCCCCTTATCTTCGGCATGATCCTCATTGGAGGCATTTGATATGAAGCGTTGGATTTTCCCCGCACTCCTCCTCCCCTTGGTCGCCGCCTGCACCTCGCAGCCCGAACTCAGCGACCCCATCGCCCGCGGAGAGCGCGATTTTAACGGCCTTGGCTGCGTGAAGTGCCACGCCATCGGCAATGTCGGACATTCCTGGGGACCCGACCTGACCATGCTGGGATTTAGAAAATCGGAGCAATGGATCGACTCCTGGCTGAAAGACCCGCATTCCTGGAATCAGAAGACCCTGATGCCCAACTTCAATCTCCGTCCGAAAACCCGCGCCGATCTCGTGGCCTTCTTGTCGGCCCAAAAAGGCCAGGCCTGGAAGGAAAAGCCCTGGCGCACCGAGGCGGCGCGCCTCATGCCCGCCGCCGAACGCGGCAAGCTTATTTTCGATGCCGTCGGCTGCGTTTCCTGCCACGGCAAAGACGGCTACGGAGGCTATCCCAACAACAACGTCCCGGGCGGGCTCATTCCCTCTTTGACCAAAATCTCGGAAGGCTACAGCAAATCCGAGCTTCATGAGAAAATCAAGAACGGCTCCACGCCCCCGCCCAACGACGTCAACAGTCCCGCGCCTCTTCTCCAGATGCCGAAATGGGGCGAGAGCCTCGAGAGCGGCGATATCGACGCTGTCGTCGAATATCTTTTCTCATTGGCGCCTAAATCCGCGGCCGCCGGCAAAGACGACTTTTAGCGATCTGCGCCGCTCGCGCTGCCATGAGCGAGGATGGCTCGCGCTCGATCGGGATGTCCGGTCGCCCTGGCCGCTTCTATCATCGCCCGCCGATCCGAGGGCCAATCATGCAGACCTCCGGCCGAGCGCAAAACGCGCCCTTCCTTGACGTAGCGGCTCCACAGAAGATCGAGAGTTCGGCGCGCGTGGTCTTTTTGGGCGGAGCTCGCCAAGGCCGAGCGCAGAATGGCGACGGCCATCTCGGCGTTGGACCCTGAGAAGATTCGGGGATCGACCTCCGGCATCCCGCAGGCGCGGCGGGCGGCGTCATCCTTGGCAAAATAAGCGGTTTCCTCCTCGAAGCGGCCGCCGGCGCAATAGGACGGGCCGAAAACGGAGGCGGCGTAGCCTCCCGCGGGAAGGGCCATGAAATTCTCGACGAAAGAGAGCGCGGCCTTGGCGCGCTTAACGTCGCCGGAGGCGATGACCGCCGTCTGATCTGCGAGAAC
>JBBTHA010000075.1:17632-19850 GCA_038060535.1 Elusimicrobiota bacterium
GCGAGAACCTTCGCATACTCGCCCTCTCCTCGATACACCCCGCCCCAGACGGGGTCATCGAGCAAACGCGCCGCGCCGGCTTGGGCCCGCGCGGCCGCGAGGCGAAGGCCGACGTCACGCGCCACGGCATCCGTCTTGGACGGGCTCTCCCGCAGCGTCTCGACGATCAAACGCGCCCACGGTAAAAAAAGCCCGGGCGTTAAACGGGAGGCAACGGCAACCGCCCTCCCATCCGGGGACAAAAGCACCGTCGCAGGCCATGAGCCGATGAAGTACTTGGCCGACAGGTCCGGGCGCTCCTCGCCATCGGCGCGCGCCGCGATCACGTTGGCCAAAATCCAACGCGCGACTCCCTCATCGGCGTAGACCGTCTCTTCCATGAGCCGGCCCTGGCCCGACCAGGTCGCAGACAAATGCAAGAGAATGAATCTTCGCTCCCTCCCCGCCCTGGCGAGCGTGGCTTGGTCGAACGTGAAAAAGCGCACAGCCATCGGCGCGCGGCGCGGCGCTGCGTCATCGCGCCGCCCCATCCAGCGTCCCATCATCCAGGCGGGGAAAACCCCCGGGCGCATCGCGATCATCGCCGACGCCAGGGCGCAGAAGGTCATGATCGCTCCCAAAAGCATCATCGACGACGCGTGCGCGCGCTTGGAGCGCGCTTTTTCCTCAGGGGAACGCCCCTCCGCGCTCATCGAGCGTCCAAACGCCGAGATAATTCAGCCGCATCTTCGATGGGCAGGCCGCAAACCCGATCGATGCAGAGGTAGGCCCGGGCCCGAGGAAGCGTCGGGATGTCTCGAAGCGCGGGCATAAGATCGGCTAAGGAGTCCTTGTCGGCAAGCCGATAGCCCGAGACGATCACATCGGGCCTCAAACCAGAACGCGCAGCCCTCAAAAGTTCATCGGCTCCGGGCAAATCGCAGCCCGCTAAAAGCAGCGTCGTGGATTTCCCCCCGGCCCGCTCAAGGCACGAAAGAAGATACGGCATCGACAGGGGCCTTGCAGAGAGTTGAGCTGCGAAGCGGTCCAGCGTCCGCCGCGCGAAAACACGGTAATGCTCTCTCCCGGTCAATTCATAAAGGCGAAGGCACGCTTCGACGAACACGGAACTGGGCGCAGGCTCGGCGCCGTCATGGTCTTCCATCGCGCGCGCGAACAACTCGGCGCCCTCGCCCGAAGCGACCTGATACAATCCCCCCTCGCTGGAGGAAAACAAGCGTAGAGCCTCTTCTGCCAGGCTCACGGCCCAGGCCAGACGATCGGGCTTAAAGCCCGCCTCAAAGAGTTCGAGCAGGCCGTGGATGAGAAATACGTAATCGTCCGCCATCCCGGCGACGCCGCGCGTGCCCTCCCGCCAGCAACGCCATAAGCGCTTGCCGTCGCCATCGCACAATTCACGCCGAATAAAATCCGCCGCGCCATCGGCCAAATCCAAAAGACGCTTATCGCCGGTCGCCCCATAGGCCCTGGCCAGCCCGGCGACGACAAGGCCGTTCCAGGAGGTCAGAATTTTGTCATCTAAGTCCGGGGGCGTCCGTTTGGAACGCGCGGCCAACAAGATCGCGCGAGCGGCCCCCGCCCTGGGTTCGTCCATCGCCGCGGGATCGGCCTCGTAGAGAACGCATTTCCCGGCGAATTCCCCCTGAGGGTCGGACAGGGCGTTCCCTTCATCGACGACGCCATAACGCCGACAAAAATCGCCGCCGTCCGGGCCAAGACGCTCCTCGACCTCCTTCTTTTTCCAAAGATAATACGCTCCCTCCGACTTATGTCCCTGCGCTTGGTCGTCGGCATGGCTGTCGGCGTCCTGCGCGCAGTAAAATCCTCCCTGAGAAGATTTCAAATCTCTGGCGAGATAGGCCGCGGTCTCTTGAAGAGCCCTCAGCGCCCATGGCTCGGGAGCGACCTGCCAGGCGTCGGCCAGATTCTCTAATAGCTGCGCGTTGTCATAAAGGGTTTTTTCAAAATGCGGGGTGCGCCAGGCAGCGTCCGTCGAATACCTCGCAAAACCGCCTCCGAGCTGATCAAAAATTCCTCCCCGCGCCATGGCCCGCAGCGTATCAAGAGCCATCGTCTTAGCCTCTAGGCTCGCGGTCCGAGCGTGGCGCCGCAAAAGAAATCTCAGGTTTGCCGGCATCGGAAATTTGGGCGCTTCCCCAAAGCCCCCCCGCTCCAGGTCGTAGGACGATTTTAAGGCGGTTTCCGCGGCCGCGCAGAT
>JBBTHA010000076.1:0-10280 GCA_038060535.1 Elusimicrobiota bacterium
GCGCCTCGTAGGCGGACCCGATGGGAGCGCCGCCCGGACCGCCGATGCGGTTCTCGACGTTGGCGCCGTCGAAGGCGCGGTTCAAGGAATTGGCCGCGGCGTCGCCGCTGGCGGTTCCGGCAGCCAAACGCGCCGAGACCGCGACGGACTTGAGCGAGGCCAAACCCTTGGCGCCCGAGGCCGCGGACTCCCGAGTTTCGGAGATGGAGGGCGCCGCGCTGACCCCGACTTGCGCGTTGCGCACGCCGAAAGCGCCCACGCTCGACGCCGATTGGGCGCGGCCGCCGACGGCGGAGGACAGGCCCGACATGGCGCCGCCGGAAAGCTTGGGCGCGCTAAATCCCCGGCGCGGCTTCTCGCCCCAGCCGCCTTCGCTGACCTTCTTTAGTTCATCGGCCAAACTCTTCTCCGCAGCCGCCGCTCCGGGCGCGTCGGTGGCCGCCGCTGTCTGGTCCGAGCCCGCGGAATCGCCCGGCGCGCCTTGGTAGAGACTGGAACCGCCCTGAGCCTCGGCCGATTTCGCGCTCGACTGGGCCGCCAGCGATGCTTCAGCGCCCGCCGTGCCCTGCGCCGACGACAGGCTTTGCTCGACGTCCGCGCCAGGCGCCGTCGCGGCCGCCCCCACTCGCGTCGAGCCGATGGGCCGTTCTCCCAACATGGGAGACAACAGCCACACCGTGGTGCCGGCAAATCCCAGAAGGATCGCCCACCAGTACTTTTTATACGGATCGTCCGCGTCGGACACCGTATAGCGCGGTGAAATGGGAGTTAAAACAACGCTCATGGAACCTCTGTTCGAGTGTAGCCCTCTGCCGATTTATTGTCAAGGAAATGCGCGATCTTTACTCAGTTTTTACCGGGAGGCCGCGGTCTGGCCGCCGAGCGCGGCGGCCGCGGCCGAGTATAGATCCCCGCAACTCGGGTAGCGCTCGCTCGGACGAGCGGCAAAAGCCTTGGCCAGAACATGGTCAATGTCTGAGCCCACCTCGGGCACCAGATGAGAGGGCGACAGAAAGGCTCCCTGCATCTTATCGTTCATCTCGCCGGGGCCTTTGAACGGCAGTCCCCCGGTCAACAGTTCGTACAACGTGACGCCGAGAGAAAAAACGTCCGACTCCTTGACCACCGCGCCCATGGCCTGCTCCGGAGCCATGTACACGGGTGTGCCCACGATGGTGTTGGTCGTCGTCAGCAAGGAATCCTTGACCTGCCGGGCGATGCCGAAATCCATGACCTTCACCCAGCCGCCGTCGGCGATCATCACGTTCGCGGGCTTGAGGTCGCGGTGAATGACCTGACGGGAGTGGGCGTGATCGACGGCCTCCGCGATCGGACGCAAAATCTCCAGGGCGCGCGCGGCGCTCAGGTGCCGGCCGGGATTTTCGTTCAGCATGTTTTCGACGGTCTTGCCCGAAACGAATTCGAAGATCAAATGCGTTTCCTGAGCGTCCTGGATGATGTTGTAGATCTCGACGATGTGGGGATGATGAAGCGAGGCGACAAGTTCGGCCTCCCGAATGAACCGCTCGCGCTCGCGCTCGTTGGCCTGGAGCTCCACCCTCAGCCTCTTGATGGCGACCGGCCGTTTGAGAACCGTATCCCAGCCCTCGTAAACCTCGCCCATGCCTCCGTTTCCCAGCGAGCCCACGATCTCGTATTGAGACTTCAAGACCTTGCGTTCGACGTCCGCGGAAAACGGAGGCGCTTTGGGCTTGCGCCGGCCCCCGAGCAAAACCATGACCGCCAAGACGACCGCCGCCGCCGGCCCCAACAGCCCCAAACCGCGCCGACCCTCGCGGCGCGCGCCGGCGGGCGGACGCCGCGAGGCGGAGGCGCGCGCGACCGCGGCCTGGTAATCGGACTTGAAATCGGGCTCCAATTCAGCGGCGCGCTTATAGTCGGCCAGAATCGCGGCGGCATCCGCGCCCAACGCCTCCGAGGCCCGCGCGCGCTGCAGATAGGCCGAGGCAAAAGCGGGATCGTAGACCAGCGCCCTTTCGGCGTCGGAGCGAGCCGCCAAATACTTGCGCCCATCGACGGCGAGCTTGGCGCGCAAGGTATACGCCGCGGCCAAATTCTGCGGGCGGCCCTGCAAAGTCCATAAACCGATGGCCCGTTCCGCCTCGGGCAAAGCCTTGGCCAAGTCGCCCATCGCCTGCCAGGCCAAGGCCTTGTGCATGGACGCGTCGGCCAAAGAGGCATCAAGGCGCGGCGCGGCCGCCGCGGCCTCCACGGCCGCGGGCGCCATGTTCGGCCCCCCACCGAGCAGCCGCATCGCCTCTTCGAGTTTCTTGATGGCCGACACGCGATCGGCCGCGCGCCTTCCCGCCGCGACAACGCGGGAATCCTCCAAGACGGAAGGCAGGGAGAGGCTTTGCGGCCGAGGCGCCGCGCCGGGCAGCGCCCGAGTGCGATCCTTGGAGAACTGGTAGATCACGCGCGCGTCGGAGTCGTCGGGAAAAAGATCCAGCGCCTTTCGGGCGTCCGACGCCGCCTGGGGATAATCCCCGGACTGATACGCGCCCAGGGCGCGCACGCGCAGCGCGGAGCCTTGCCCGCGGGCGTCGTTGTTGGCTTGGGCGAGCGCGACCGCCTGGTCGGAGTAGAGGCGGGCTTTTTTCCAGTCCCCGGCTTGGACGGCCGAGGCCGCGGCGGTGTTCTGCACCTCGAAGCTGTCCGGAAATTGCGCCGCGTTGGCGTCGCGCCTCTCGTCGATCGCCTGCTGGGCGACCCTGATCTTGCTGAGCTCCCGAGGCGTGACGCCGGGAGAACGGGCCTTGCTTTGATTGTCTTGCGTCGTCTTGAGGATTTGGATGTTCTCCTGAGCCGCAAAAATTGCGTCATCACCATGGCGTTCATCAGTGATGGGTTGGCTCGGCGATCGGGACTGCGTCGTTGACGCCGCTTTTCCCGCCGGAATGCACAGCGACAGAAGGAAAAACAAAAACAGCCCGCGAGTGCTAGAATAGGCCGAGGGAATCGTCATGAAAATCATCGCGCCCGCCATGCTCGCGTTAAGTATTGCGGCGGCGCCTATGATTGTCAATGCCCGGACGACGACCTCCTCGAAAACGGAGTTCGACGCCTTGGTCCGGGTGTTGATGGCCTCCGGAGCCGACGACAGAATCGGCGGCAACCTCGCGCCTGTGATCGGCCTGCCCCATGCCATGGCGATCAAGGTCCAAGACCTGCTCATCTCTGAAAACGCCAAGGGACGGGAGATCCGCTCCTGCTTCGTCGTCTACGATGAGGCCGACACGCCGCGTCCAGTCGCCCTGTACATGGCCCGTTTGAAAAGATCCGGACAGGATAAACGATCACAATATTTCCGGATGACCCTAGAAGGGGTGTTGGAAAAGGCAATCCTGTCGCAAGGGAAAACGGATGAAACCGGAAAGGCGGTGCGCGGGTCCGGGGTGAAGTTCGACCAAGACGTCAATGCCCCCGACGTTCAAAAGTCTTTCAACGCCGAAAAGACGTTTTGGCTCAAGGAGTGGCTTCCGAAGGCCCGGCGCGCCGCCGCCAAATCCTCATCCCCAGCCGCCCCGAAATAATAGGGCGCGCGAGGGGAACCGATGCCCTGTCGGTTCTTTGCTTTAAAGCAAACGCCTCTCGAATAAACGGCTTTATTCGCTCCGTTCCGGGCTGATTATGCTTCTACGCATAGAACCACCAAGGGACACATCCCCCCCCTTCCCCCTTATAGGGGAACTTTTTTTGGAGTTCGATCGTCTGATCACGGTGGATGACTCCGACCCGTGCTCTCAGGTCCGCACTTTGCTCAAGACCCTGCGCGCCGAGCGTGGAATCTCCCAACTTCAGCTGGCCGAACACGCCGGCGTGCGCTCCTCCGTCGTCCATCGCGCGGAGCGCGGCGCCGACGCCAAGCTCTCGACATGGGGGAAATTGTTCGCGGGCCTGGGGTACCGCCTCATGATCGACGCCGCCGAATCGTCGGAGGACGCCGGGGGCTTTTTGCTCGAAGAGGCCGAGCGAAGGCAGGACAGGCGCCTAGGGGGCTTGCGCTCGGGTCAGCGCCACGGTCCTAGGCGGACTCGAGCAGCGGGCGCGGCGTCTTGCCGTACTCCTTAAAGATCTCCACGATGTCGTCGTAGTCGATCTCCTCGCGCTTGAGCAGCTCGCCGGCGAAGCGTTCGACGATAGGCCACTCCACGCGCAGGGTTTTTTCCACCTCGGCCAGGGCGCCCTTGAGGATTTTGTTGGTGTCGGCGTTGAGGCTGCGCTTGACCTCTTCGGAGATATGTTCGGCGGGCATGGTCATGAAGTTGCCCACGTAGCCGCTCTCGCCCATGCCGATGGCCCACACCATCCAATGCGCGTGGCGCATGGCGTTGGAGAAATCGGAGCCCACGCCCTCGGTCGTCACGCCGTACTTGATCTTCTCGGCCATGTAGCCGCCCAAGGACACCTTGACGTTGGCGTAGAGCGAGGATGAGTCGTCGAGCACGATTTCGCCGCGCGGGACGGAATGGACCACTCCCAGCACCCCGCCGCGCTCGATGATCGAGGCCTTGAACACGTCGCGCGTCGGATGCTCGAGGTACATCATCACCAGATGGCCGGCCTCGTGGAAGGCGGTCATCTCGCGCTCCTTGAGGGTCATGCTCACGCGGTGGGCGATGCCCAGCTCGATGCGGTCGAGGGCGGCCACGCAATCCTTGTAGGTGACCAGATCGCGGCGCTCGCGAATGGCGATCAAAGCCGCCTCCTTGAGCACGTTCTCGATGTCGGCCGGCGAATAGCGGACGGTCTTTCGGGCCAAACGCGCCAAATCGATGCTCGGGTCGGTTTTGAGCTTCTTGGCGTAGTACTCGAATATCTCCAGGCGCTCCTTGAGGTTGGGCAGGTCCACGCGGATGGTCCGGTCCAGACGCCCGGGGCGGACCAGCGCGGCGTCGAGCACGTCGAGGTTGGCGTTGGTGGCCGCGATCACCACGACGTTGGCGTCGCTCTCGTTGAGGCCGTCCATCTCGACGAGAAGCTGGTTGAGGGTGCTGTTGGATTCCGACGTCCCGCCGTCCATGAACGCGCCGAAGCGCCGGGCCTGCCCGATCACCTCGATCTCGTCTATGAACAGCACGCACGCGCCGTGGGCCTGGGCGTAAAGCCGGGCCCGGCGGAAGATCTTGCGCACCCGGGCCGCCCCGGTTCCCACGAAGATCTCGATGAATTCCGACGCCGCCGAGGTCAGAAACGGCACGCCGGATTCGCTGGCGATCGCCTTGGCGAGCAGAGTTTTCCCGCAGCCGGGAGGCCCCGCGAGCACCATGCCGCGAATGATCTTGCCGCCCACGCGGCGCAGCAAGGCCCGATCCTTGATCAGCTGCACGATCTCGCCGGCCTCGCGCTTGGGCTCGGCCAAGCCGACCACGTCGCTGAATTTCACGTTGATCCGGGTCGGATCGACTTTCTTCTTGGCCAGGTCGGTCAAGCCGCCGTACTGGAACGTGTAGAGAAAAAAGACGAAGATCAGCGAATTGATGATGGCGGAGGGAAACGACAAGACGTTGAAGCCGATGATGTAGCGCGCCACGCTCTCCTCAAGCCGCGTCAAATACCAGAGGGGCAGCAGGACGGCCGCCATGATGATCACCGAGATGATCAGGTGAACCCAATAGAACTCCCACCACAAGCGAAGCCTCGCCCAATTCATCGCGCTATCATAGCATGGTCGACAGGGCCTATTGAGCGGCGCCCGGAAGAACGAATTGGATCGGGCGATCGCGGTTGGGAACGTACTTGGTCGAACAGATCACGAAGCCCGTGGTTTTGTAGTACGGCATGCTCAACGGCTTGGTGCACGCGGTCACGGTGACGACGTTCCAAACCTGGGTCCTTTGCACGGTGACGCCGGGCTTGCTCGGACAATCCTTGGTCGGGCGGCAGTAATTGACGAGGTCCAAGAACTTGCCTGCGCTCGTCTGCGTCTTGCTGCCGTCGTCCCATTCCACGGATTGAATAGGCGCTTGATAGCCGAGGTAGGAGAGGACTTTCTGCTCGATATGCGGCAGCAGCGTGCCCTCATCCCAGCCCTCGTAGCTCGCGTTGCGATGGCTCTCCAGCTGCCAGCGCCGAGCCGCGTAAAAAGAGGCGATCTCGACTTTCTGCATCAAGATCAACAAGGCGAAGACCTTCGCGAAGGCCAGCAAAAAAAACATGAATAAGGGAAACAGGAGCACGACCTCCGTCGTCGCCTGCCCGCGGCGGCTTCTCACGGGAATTCCCTCACTTGGAATTTCGGAGTCGGATCCGGCCACACCTTCGCCTTCGAATTGTGGCCCACGGAAACCGTGGTGTGCAATGCGGGCAGGCCGCTGGGAAAGTGTTGGGGCAGGGACCCGAAATCGACGTTGAAATAATTCTGGCGCGGAAATTGCCAGCTCAGCGACAAGGACAGGCCGGGGTACTCCGAGCCTCCGGGGGAGTTGAGCTTGCGGATGACGCTGTCGTCGACGGTTTGCAGCTGGAATAGGCCGCCCGAGCCGCAGCCCGGAGAATCGGGCAGCGTCTCCGGCGGATCGACGCTGAACACCTGGTACTGCTGGAGGCCGGTGCCTCCCATGTGCCGGTTGCCGTAGTAGGTGATCTTGCGGACGCAATGGGCCTGGGTCCGGAAATCGCCCAGGGCGGCGTCGAAGCTGCGGGCCAGCTCGGTTCCGTAATTGGACGCGTCGCCGGTGTTGAGGAAGTAGGATTTTTGCAGGAAGCTGTGGTTGGAATCCTTGCTCAGGCGCTTGAGCACCTGCCATTGGGCGTCCTCGACCGACCCCAGCAGCGAGAAGACTTGAACGTAGAGTTTGCAAACCTCGGTGGCCAAGTCGAAGGGGTGCCAAAATCGGTTGGCGTCGTCGAGCGTGAACAAGACCACGGGATCCTCCAAGGTCGGATTCGCGGAGTTCTTCCCGACGCCCTTTCCCCCGAAGGCGATGTCCCACACATCCTCGTTTTTGTACTCCTTCTTGCCGCTTTGGCTGCGAGGGAAAATTCCGTTCTTGTAGAGCAGGTCGGCGTAGCTGACCTTCGCGCAATGCTCGACTTTGCCCTCGCACTCCGCCGGGAAATCGTCGTAGCCTTGCTCGAAGATGCGCATCGGGAAGGCGCCGTTGACGTAAGCGGTGCGGTTGAGAAAGTCCGAGTAGTTCGTGGCTTCGACGAAGGCCGCCGCGTCCATGGCGAATTGGTGGCGGATTTTTTCCTTCGACAGCTTCGCCGTCTCATAAATGAGATAAACGAACAGAAAGAGCGTCGGAAAGAGCAGCATCGCCGGAATGACGATCTGCCCCCCGCGCGAACGCCAGGGCCTCATGGCTGAATTATGGCGCTCGAAGCGCAAAAATTCAATGTCTAAACGGTAAAAAAATCCCCTATTTTCCAGGGGGCGAAAAGACCGGTCCCAGGAAAGCGGCGCTGGACTTGTCGTGCTGATGGGTGGCCGCGTCGAGGTCGAAACTGGCCATGACCAGGCTGCGCAGCTCCCCGCCGAGAATCCGGTGAACGCGCAGCTGATAGGTCATCGAGTAGGTCTCCCCGCGCACGTTTTCGACCTCGACCCAAAGGCCGCGCGCATCCCACGTCTTAAGCAGCGCGGCCATGGCCGCGGAGTAGGCGGCGTAGTCGGCGTCGTTCATGCGCACGGTCGTTCCCATATTGAAAACCAGCAGGCCGACCTCCGGGTCGTCGCACGGAACGTTTTTGGCGATAAACGCGGCCGCCTTGTCGGGCGCGCACGCCGCCAGCTGGAGAAAAGCGGCTTCGTTGCGGGTGCGTTCGACAATCGTGTCGACGGCCGCGTCCAACGTGGAGATGGCCGGCAGATCGTCGGGCCAAAGACCGGCCGTCAGCCAGCGGCGGTCGGAGATATCCTCGAGCTGCAGCGGCCGATAGTCGATGCCCACTCGCGCCGACACCAGGTCCGAATCGAAGCCTTTCATCGGCCGCGTCAGATCGGCGGCGAGATTCAAGCCCGCTCCGGAATTCACCTCAAGAAGATAGTAAGGCAGGTCCCGCCTCTGGAAAAAAAGCATCGCCGGGCTCATCCACATCGCCGCCCGGCTCGCGATGTAGGTGCGCCGATGGCCGATTTTCAGATTCTCGAAGAAAGTCGGCGGCGGATCGGCGAGAAAACGGGCCAGCGCCACGCCGGGGTCGGCCTCGGCCGTTCCCCCGCACGATGGAAAGTAGGGGACCAAGGGAGATTCGGCGTCGCTCAACGCCTCATAGTGCAGGCACGCCAGGTAAAGGCTCCACGCTTCGCTCCAGGCCGTAAAGCGCCGCTTGTCCCAGGCTTTGGCCATGGGCGCCCACCACGGCGGCGTCCCGCGCTTGAGCGCATCGGCCGTCCACCGCAGAAGCCCCGAAGTGACGGGCAACGCCGCGGTCTGAATGGCTCCACGGTCGAGCTGTGCGACGAACTCCTCTCTAGTCAAGGAGGCTGCGGCCTCCTTCAGTTCGAATCGTCAGGGGAAATCAAACCCATCTCGATGCCCTTGACGACGGCCTCGGTCCGGTTGCTGACCTCGAGCTTTTGGAAAATCGCGTTGAGATGGTTCTTGATGGTCTTGACCGAGCACTCCATTTTCGCCGCGATTTCTTTGTTCGACATCCCCGAACCCAATAGCACGAGCACGCGGATTTCCGTCTTGGTCAAGGCCACCGGGGAGCTGCCCTCTCCGCTCGACATCTGGCGCAAGCCCTGGAGGAGTTTTCCCATCACCTGCTGGGGAATCATCACGCCGTCGTTGGCGAAGGCCTTGAGCGCGTTGACCAGCTCGACGGCGGGCAGCATCTTGGAGAGGTAGCCGTTGGCTCCAGCCTGAATCGACTCCATGACGTGAGCCTCGTCTTCGTAGGAAGACAGGATCAAAACGTTGGTGTTGGGGCATTCCCGGCGGATCACGCGAGTGGCCGCCACTCCGTCCAAGTGCGGAAGCTTGATATCCATGAGAATGACGTCGGGCTTGAGCTTCCGGGCCATGCGCACGACTTCCTGGCCGTCCGCGGCTTCGCCGACAACCTCAATAATCCTCTCGTTTTCCAGAAGATCTTTGATGCCTTCACGAAACAACGTCTGGTCGTCAGCGATCAGGACCTTGACTTTTTTTCTAGCGGTCGCTTTCGTCGCAGCCATTCGATCCTCCCCAATGCCCACCTAGTCTAGCAGAAAACTAGGACTTTCGTCCCCCCGGAATTGTAAATAAAAACGCCGAGCCTTTTCCCACGCCGGCGCTTTCCACCCAGATGCGCCCGTGATGGCTGTCGACGATTTCGCGCGAAATCGAGAGCCCCAGCCCCAAGCGCCCCCCGCCCGAGGAGCTCTCGCCCTGATAAAAGCTCTGGAACAGCTTGCCTAATTCTTGAGGCGCGATCCCGTCGCCGTTGTCGCGCACGGTGAAACGCACCCCGTCGCCGTCTTTTTGGGCGGCCAGCATGACCGCGCCTCCCTTGGGCGTGTGGCGGATGGCGTTTTCAAGAAGGTTGTTGATGACCTGGGCCAGGCGCCTCTTGTCGGCCAGGATGGCGGGAAGGCCGGGCGCGGCCTGGACGTTGAGGGTCACGCCCCGCATCGCGGCGCGGGCCTGAGGGCCGTAGAGAGTCTCGCTGAGCAGTTCCGCGGGGTTGAACGAATTCATGTCGAGGCGGAATTTCCCCTTCTCGATGGAAGCCCAGTCCACCAAATCCTCGATCAAACGCGAAATCTGGGCGATGCCGCTGGCGATGTAGCGCATCTTCTTGGCCTGCTGCTCATCGGGCTTGATGGACTGCGCGAGCATTTCGAAGCTGACCTGCAGGGTCATCAAAGAATTGGACAAGTCGTGCGAGGCCATCGACATGAACTTGGATTTCATCGCCGACAAGCGGGAGAGCTGCTCGTTGAGGCTTTTCAGATTCTCGATAAGCCTCTTATTCTCCCGTTTGAGCTTCATCTTCTCGAGAGACCTCGCGATCGCGCGCTTGAGATGATCAAAATTGACGGGCTTGGCCAGAAAGTCATCGACGGATTCCTGGATGGCCTTGAGCGCGGTGTCGAGGGAGGCGTGCGCGGTGATCATGAGTATCTGGCTGTCCGAATTCATCTCGCGGATCTTGCGGATGGCGTCTATGCCCGTGCCGTCGGTGAGATTGTAATCCATCAAGATGACATCGAACTGGGTCTTTTTGACCTGCGCGACGGCCTCGGCTCCGCTGGCGGCCAAGGCGATCTCGTAGCCGTCGATCTCCAAATTATCGCCCAGGCTTTCGCGCATGTTCGCGTCATCGTC
>JBBTHA010000077.1:0-5773 GCA_038060535.1 Elusimicrobiota bacterium
TCGGGGGGGGATTGGGCGCGCGGGGTCGTTTAGGGCGTGGGGGTGGAGGCCGGGATATCAGGACTTGCTTGACCGACCGCACGGATTTCTGCACGGGTCTCAAATCGAAAGTCTGTCTTGGCGACTGCGTTTCGATCACGTCGAAAGGCGCGTCAGCATTCGTGACCTGAGACTCATCGAGGTCCTTTCCGTCGAGCCCTGGGATCCCTGGATGCCCAAGCCGTCTTGGGTCATGGGAACTGGCATCGAGACGGCTTTTGAGAAGGGACGGAGCGCGTCGCGCTCCCTGATTTATGAAGGGCACCTCGGGACGGGCTTGGCGGCGAACGCGGGACCGAAAGCGACGACTTGGGCGATGCTCATGGGGGAGGGGGCATTGGGTTCGGTTCTTGACAGGGGCTGGAGGATCGCGGGCGGCGTGCGCGCCGGGCTCACGATCAATGTTTCCGGCGCGTGGCGGGCGGCCGTCGACGGAGAGTTGACCGCCCCATTTCTTGGCGATAAGACGCCCAATCACCGCCTCAACGCCGGGCTTAATTGGGCCCCGCACCGAGACCGCGCGATCAGAGCTGAGGTGGGGCTTCGCGGTCCTCACCGGGAAGGAGGAATTTACGCGCTTTTTTACCATTGATCGCGGCGGCTGGCTGGCATTGTCCCTGCTGACGTCGGCATGCACGAACGTTTTTCTGCAGCCGGACCGGGTGTTGCATGACCGTCCGCAAAGAGTCGGGGCCATTTGGGAGGAGGTGCGGTTTCAAGCCGATGATGGGACGAAGCTCACGGGGATTTGGTTCCCGGCTCGGACTCCGCCCGCCAAGGGGGTGATCGTTCATTTCCACGGCAACGGAGAAAATATGACCAGTCATTTTCTCTACGCCTACTGGCTGGCGCTCGAGGGCTACCACGTGTTCACGTTCGATTATCGCGGCTACGGGGCCTCGGGGGGGGGGAAATCCATTTCGGGAGCCGTGGAGGACGGGGCGGCCGCGCTGCGAACGGCGCGCTCTCTCGCGGGCGCGGCGAGCGATCGATTGATCGTGTTCGGCCAAAGTTTGGGCGGCGCTTTGGCTCTTGCGTCTTTGGAAAAAGACGGCGGAGCCGGCATCAAAGGAATAATATTAGATTCCACGTTCGCCTCTTACCAAGAGGTGGCCCGCGACAAATTGAGGAGATGGTGGCTGACGCGCTTTCTCAGTCGACCGATGTCCTGGCTCCTGATTTCGGACCGCTTCGCTCCCGAACGGTTTGTCGCGCGTCGCGCCCAGGCGCCCTTGCTGGTCATCCACTCGCAAGACGATCCGGTGGTTCCTTATGATCAGGGGCGGCGCCTCTACGATGCCGCTTCAGAACCCAAGGAGTTTTGGCGCCTGGACGGTTCGGGTCACACGGAGGCGTTCTTTCAGCGGGGTCCCCAGTACCGACCGGCGCTGCTGTACTGGTTGGACAAAGCGTTGCCTAAGACTGAATAGGAATAGGATGAAAAAAATTAATTACGTATCGGTGGAGCAGGCGTTGGGCGTCGTGCGTTCGGGGCAGCATCTCTTCGTGGGTTCGGGGTGCGCCGAGCCGGAACTCCTCGTCAAGGCCTTGGTCGCGCGGGCCGGCGAGCTCCATGACGTCGAAATCTTCCATTTATTGACGGCGGGAACGGCACCGTACGCCGAGCCCGCCTTGCAAGGAAGCTTTCGCCACAACGCGTTTTTCATCGGTTCCAACGTGCGTACCGCCGTTCGCTCGGGTGCGGCGGATTACACGCCGTGTTTTCTGCACGAGATTCCACGCCTCATCCGTTCCGGCCGCGTGCACATCGATGTCGCGTTGGTCCAAGTGTCTCCCCCGGATTCGAAAGGACTTTTTTCCTTGGGAATCTCCGTCGATATCGTGAGAGCGGCTGTCGAGACCGCGCCCATGGTCGTCGCCCAAGTCAACCCCCGCATGCCGCGTACGCGGGGTCAAAGCCGTCTGCCCGCTTCGGCGTTCGACCTGTTTGTCCAAGGGACGACGCCCTTGCTCGAACTCTCCCCCCGCGGCACCACCCCCGAGGCCGAAGCGATCGGTCGCCATTGCGCCGCGATCGTCGACGACGGCTCGACGCTGCAGATGGGTATTGGAGCCATTCCCGACGCCGTTCTGTCCCAGCTGGGGGGAAAAAATGATCTAGGCGTGCACACGGAGATGTTTTCCGACGGTCTTCTGCCGCTGATTAAATCCGGCGTCGTGAATGGACGACGGAAAACCCTTCATCGAGGCAAGATCGTGACGTCGTTTTGCATGGGCACGCGCCCTCTTTACGACGCCGTCGACGACAACCCGGCATTCCTTTTCTGCCCCTCCGATTACGTCAACGATCCCTTCGTCATCGCTCAAAACGACCGTATGGTGTCGGTGAATTCAGCGCTGCAAGTCGACTTGACGGGGCAGGTCTGCGCCGATTCCATCGGGGCCCGATTTTACAGCGGGTTTGGAGGCCAGGTGGATTTTATTCGCGGGGCCACTCGCTCAAAGGAGGGAAAGGCGGTCATCGCCCTTCCCTCGACCGCCAAAGGGGGCAGCGTTTCGAGGTTGGTGGCGACGCTCGATCCCGGCGCGGGCGTGGTGACGACCAGGGCTGACGTCGACGTTATCGTGACGGAATGGGGGATCGCCAGCCTCAAAGGGCGTTCGGTCCGGGAACGCGCCTTGGCGCTTATTTCCATCGCGCACCCGCGGTTCCGGCCGGAACTTCTCGAGAAAGCCAAAGAGCTCGGCTTCGTCTATCCCGATCAAAAACCCCTCCCGTTGCACGGGAGACCGTATCCCGTCGAATGCGAAACCAAAATGCTGATGCGGGGCGGCAGTTCAATGGAGATTCGTCCCTTGAGAACGACCGACGAACGCGCGCTTCGTGATCTGTTCTATTCCCACTCCGCGGAGACGATCATGGCGCGTTACGGCCAGCCTCTGAAGACCCTCTCGCGCGAGCAAGTCTTGGAATTCGTGACCTTGGACTACGGCGCGCGCATGGCGTTGGGCGCGTTCGAACGCCTTGGGCGCGCGTCACGGCTTTTGGGGGTGGTGCGCTGGGACGGCGCAGGGGGGACGTCGGACGCGAATTTGTCTTTGACCATTCATGACGACTTTCAGGGGAGGGGCATCGGAAGCTTCCTGGTTCGCATGCTTCTAAGACACGCCCGGCGCTTAGGCTTGTCGAGACTTCGCGCGGATTATTCGACCGGAATCTTAGGAATGGACGGCGTGGCGCGCGCGACCGGCGCCCGCGTGGAGGCCGGTTCGGGCAATGCCCGGCGCGCGGTGTGGGAATTGACTCGCTCGTGATCAGGGTTTGGCGAGAACGCGCCGGTAAGCCGCCGAGAGGACCGACCGGGCGGAGAGATCGGTTTCCACGGCAAGAGCCTCATGAAGGGCCGGAAGCTGCAAATCGCCGCCGACTTCGGCCAAGGCCAAGGCGGCGGCCGTCCTGACTCCCGAATCCTCGTCGCGCAGAGCCAGAGTGATCGCCTCGGCGGCATGCGTTCCCGCGATGTCTTGAAGCGAGCGCACGATCTGAAGGCGAACTTGCCACTGTGGCTCCAACAGCAGACGCTCTCGAAGAGCTATTGAGACGAATGACTTTTTGGTGCGTCCAAGCGCGATGGCGGCCGCGTAGCGAACCCACCAAGAAGGATCGGACCGCAACGTTTTGGACAGGTGGGTGGCGGCGCTGTCGACCGGGACTCGGCCCAGAGCGAGCGCCGCGGCGTAGCGAACCTCGGCCGAGGGGTCGTTGAGCGCCGCGCCCAGGGGTTCGGCCGTTGACCTGTCGGCGATGCGTCCCAAGGCGACGGCGGCAGCGGCGCGCAATTCCGGGGCGCCGGTAATCTTGAGAAGGACGTTGGTTAAATAAGAGACCGCGCTGACGCGATTGGTGGTTCCGAGGCCGTAGAAGGCGTTGGCGGTGTTTCGAGGGTCGGTGCCGCTGAGGCCCTTGAGGAGCAGGGCCGAGGAGGGCGGGGAGATCACGGCGTCGCGCAAGTCCTCCCTCTGGATGAAGAGCTCGGCCAAGGGCTCCTCGCTTTCGCCGATCAGGCGTTGCGTCGGCGGAAAGTCCAAAGAGGCCGTGGCAAGTGACGAATACCCCGGCAGCGGGAGGGTTTTCGAAGCCGCAAGAGGGGCCGCCAAAGCCCATAGGGCGAGCGCGGCGGCCACCGCCGCCGGCGTTTTGGCGGGAACGCCCTTCTTGGGTTTTCTCATGCCGACGGCGAGCTTGACGCTGGCCGTGAAGGTCTTGACTGGTTCGCCTAAGGTGTGCGACACCATGCGCACGCACCCCAGCGAGCAGCCGGCTTCGCAGGGTTTATGCACGTTGTTGGCGCTCAAGCGCTCAGGAGTCGCGCTCATCAAGTCGTAGGCTATGCCGCGCTGTTGGGCGCACCACTGAATGGCGCCCGCGGCGTTCACGTAGAGGAATTTATAGCCTCCCAGGCACTTCCAGGGCCGAGAATAGTCGCCCCGTAGCATTTCCTTGAGGTGCTCCCCGTAAAAGTTGACTCCCTCGAAGACCCCGTATTTTTCCAGCAAGGAGAGGTACTTGTCGCCCGAAATGGCGATGCGGCCGCCTTTGCCGTGCATGATGGAAAATCCGAAGGCGAAGGGAAGGTCCTGGAGCGTCCGGCGGAACTCGTCATAATTGGCGAGATTTTCCTCGTTGAGCACCGATTGGATTTCAACTTGGAACGCCGCGGTCTCAGCCAACAGGCGCAGTTTCGGAAGGACGGATTTCAGCGATTTATCGGACCAGTTCGTGGGGTGAAGGGTGTCGACGGAGACCTGCATGAAATCCAAGCCGGCGTCGTTGAGCGCGCAGATGTTCTTCTTGGTCAGGAGGAAGCCGTTGGTGATGATCGTAGCCAGGTTGGAGCCGCCCCGCTTGCTTTTGACGTGGGAGACGAGTTCGGCGATATTCGGGTGCATCAGGGTTTCGCCGCCGAGAAAGTCGTAGACCAGCACCCCTAATTCGTCGAGCTTATCGATGCGCGAGCGCATCGTGTCTACGGGAATAATGGGCGCGCCCGGGGTGTATTCGTCGCAGTATGCGCATGTCAGGTTGCAGTCGTCGGTGACCACCACCTGGGCGTACATCGGCCGCGAATCAAACACGCGCTTTGCACCCGTAAGCACGAATCGCTTATCGACGGCCATGAGCGATTATACCATTGGTCCGGGAAGGATGATAGAATCACGATTCATGCCCAATCGTTTGGCGTCGCAGATGAGCCCGTACCTCCTGCAGCATGCGCATAATCCGGTCGATTGGCATCCCTGGGGACCGGAGGCTTTCGCCAAATCCAAATCGAACGACATCCCCATCCTGCTTTCGATCGGCTACTCCACGTGCCATTGGTGCCATGTGATGGAGCGCGAGAGCTTCTCAGTTGCGTCGGTGGCCGAGGTCATGAACCGGCATTTTGTCTGCATCAAAGTCGATCGCGAGGAACGTCCGGACGTCGATAAGCTCTATATGGCCGCCGTGCAGGCGTTGACCGGACAGGGGGGCTGGCCGCTCAATGTCTTTCTGACGCCCGAGCTTAAACCTTTTTTCGGCGGGACATATTTCCCGCCGGAGCCCCGTTGGGGAAAAACAAGTTGGACGCAGGTGCTCCTCGGGCTGTCTCGCGTATGGGTCGAGCGCCGCGGCGACGTGCAAAAAGACGCGGAGACCTTGGCCAAGGCCGTCGCCGAATTCATGACGACTCGCGAGGTGGCGAGCGCCGGGTCCGTTGGCGACATCTGCGCG
>JBBTHA010000078.1:0-13283 GCA_038060535.1 Elusimicrobiota bacterium
GTTCGACTCAATGACCGTGCCGCTCTCCACCAGGGCGCTGATCTGCTCCCCCTCCTTGAAGCCCTGGGTCATGACGCTGAAAGAGATCGTTCGATCGCTGAAGATCTTGAATGTCTGAATCCGAATAGTCACCGTGCCGCTATTCTTTCGCGGGGGCTTGCTCCAGCGTCCGAACACAATGGGAAGAGGCTCCGTCTGCCCAAGCCCCCCATCCCAGTTTAGAACGGCGGCATTCGCCCCCCACGTTGGCAGGCACGCCATCAAGGTCGCGGTCATAATAATGCAGCGCACGCCGTCATTTTAGCTTATGACGCGCGCCTACAGCATTCATCCCAGCCCCGCCTCATCCTGCGCCGGTTCGTTGTCACCCGGATATTGATTATTTTATCAAGACCGGGTTTGTTCTCCAGGGGCCCTTTGGCCTCATTATACGGGGAGACGTCGCGTTCCGGACTTTAGGCCCTTGATCGAGGGTTGGTCGGCAAAAATTGAAAATCCGGCTCGGCGGTTTTCCACCAATCGGACCAGTTCTTAGCCCACGCCGTCCGGGTTTCCAAGCATTTGACTTCGGGGAGCTGATAGCTGGGGAGAATGCGTTCGGGCGTGCTCGGTGTGACGGGCTCCTCGGGGACGATGCCGCCGCTGAAGTCGACGCACGACTCCCAATCTTGGCCCTTGGCCGTTCGGCCCGTGAGCGCGCCAAGCGAGGACGCCGCCGATCCTGCCACGAACAGCTGCGGGTCGGTCAAAAGACCGATCAGGATCGGGATCATCTCCTTGCGTCGAAAGGAGCGCGCGTTGACGGCGGCGACGTCGCGAACGGAATCGCTTCGGTCCGCGGCCATGGGAGCGATCAGCTTGACCGCCGCGTTCCGGTCGATGTCGGCGACGGTTTGAAACGCCAGGATCTTGTTGGACGGGCTCTCATCGTAATTTTTAACGAGACCGCCTAAGGCGGGGACCGCCGCAGGGTCCTTGATCATGCCCAAAACCGTGACGATTCTGCTGCGCACTACGGGCGAGCGACGGGACAGCCCCTTGATGAGGTCGGACACCGCGGCCGAGCCCATGAAGTTGAGTTTCCCGATGGCGCAATACGCCTGAGGCGAATCAAGGGCGTCGATGAGCGCGGTCGCGGATTGTTTTTTACGCGTGTCGCACAGGGACTTGGCTTTTTGCGAGGAGGAGTCGGAGAGTTTGGCAAGAATCGCTTGATAGCCCGATTCGGCCGAAGCCCAATCGTCGCAGCGGGCTCCCGTTGCGAGAACGGACGCCGTCAGGCCGACAATCAATGTGCTGGCGATGCCATGCTTGGTTATCATCATTTTCCTCCCAGACGCCTTGGTATAGGATAACCCGCCGGGAGGGAAAATGTTTAGGACAATAGTCCTAGGACATCTGGGCCTCCGGTTATTTCGACTGCGCCGGAGCCGCCATCAAGGCGAGCGCCGTGCGGGCCCGCTGCGCGGCGGCCCCCAGGAGAGCGGATTCATCGCGAAGCGCGAGCGCGGCGAAAGCCCCCTGCCAGGGCAGCCAGCCCGCCCGGCTCAAGACGAGATCCGCCTTGGCCCGAGCCGCATCCAAGGCGTCGGCGGTCGCGCTCAACGCCTCGAGGCGTCCCTCCGGCTTGGCGGCGGGAGAAAGTTTCAACCAGGACGAATCGAGGTTTCCGGCCAGGCCAAAATGCGTGGAGAGAGGGCGAACCTCGTCTTCATCCAGGCTCGTTTCGGTAAACGAGGTGTGAGCGGTGCGACGAGGCGCGCGCGAGGAATACGGAATGAGGATATAATCAACGCGTTGATCGCCGAATGTGCGGCCGCACATTTCATCGCCGTGAGACACGCATAAATCGCGAAGGTCGAGGAGGTCGAAGAACAGCCGGATCTCCGGAGAGTCCGGCGGCGCGGCCAGGTCCCCGAGGATGACGAAGGAGCCGGTCGATTGCGCGCGGATGAATTCGGCCAAGTCGAGAAGCTGGGCGTGTCTGTGGGCGGTCGCGGAGGCGTCGTCTCCTGCCGTCAAACGAACCGAGTAAACATCGGCTTGGCGTTTCAGAGCGGAGAGTCTTGCCCGCAGGACGCCGCCTCCCCAGCCCAGGTCGCGCGAGGGGCCCCGTTGCAAGGGAATCCGGCCGATGACGGCCAGTCCTAGGGCCGTATCCGCCACCTGATAATCCAGGCCAGCCGAGCGGGCCAGGGCCGCGACGTCCTCGTCACGCCAGACGTTTTGGAAGGCGGCGACGTCGGCTGGCTCAGCGGCCAGGCGCGCGGTCAGCGCGGCGCGCCGCGTCTGCCAGCCGTGATGAACGCGTTGGGGCCCCGCGACGTTGAGCGTGAGAACGGTCAGAGCCAGGGCCGCGGTGTTCATGCGAAAGCGCCCCTTGAGATTCTCAGCGCCACTGTGATCAGGGCAGCGGGACGCCTTCGGCCTTGAGCAGGCGGCGCTTGGTTTTGAGTCCGCCCGCGCCCGAGTAGCCGGTCAACCGGCCGTCGGCGCCCACGACACGGTGGCAGGGAATCGTCGGCGCGAAGGGATTTCGTCCCAGCGCCATGCCCACCGCCCTGGCGGCGCCCGGCTTGCCGATTTTCCTTGCGATCCAGCCGTAGGTCCGCACTTGGCCCCTGGGAATCGAGGAGCACGCTTTCCATACCGCTTGGTCGAAGGCCGGATACGATTTCATCGCGGCGACGATGCTTTTCGACAGTTTCATGCGGGGATGATTTTACCAAGGATTCGAGGTCCGCGCGACCCCGTCGCGGCCGGGGCGGAGTTGACCCGGCCCTGGACGGCGCGCACGGCCAGCCAGGCGAAGCAAACGGCTTCTTTAGCCATGACGGGAAAATCCGTGGCGCGAACCGGCGCGGGGGCAAACAGCGCCTCGAGGCGTCCCATCAAATGCCTGTTGAGAGCCCCTCCTCCGGAGACGAGGACTTCCGTGAGCGGCCCCGGGGAGTTGCCCAGCACGCTTTTTGACAGAGAGCGGGCCGTCAATTCGCACAGCGTAGCCATGATGTCGGGAAGAGCCCGCTTGTCCATTCTCGGGTAATGAAGATCGAGGAACGCGTCCGCGAATCTCGAGCGATCGAGCGATTTGGGGGGGGCTTTGCGTAGATAGGGATCGGACAGCATCGCCGAAAGCTTTTTTTCATCAACGCGTCCCGCCGCCGCGAGGTCGCCGTTCCGGTCGAAATGCCGGCGTCCCCGAGAGGCGCGGCGCATCGCCTCGTCCATCAAGGAATTGCCTGGTCCGGTGTCGAAGGCCGAGTGGAGCCGGCCGCGACCGAGGATGCTGACGTTGGCGATGCCGCCGATATTGACGATGGCCCTGAGCGGGCCGCGTCCGTAGAGAAAAAGGTCGAAGGCGGGAACCAGAGGCGCTCCTTGGCCTCCCGCGGCCATGTCGCGCGGTCGAAAATCAGCGACCGTCGTGACGCCGCAACGTTCAGCGATGATGGAGGGCTCGGCGATTTGAAAGGTGTTGGGCGGAATGTCCGAGGGGCCGTGCCAGACGGTTTGCCCGTGGGAGCCGATCACCTTCGGACGCGCGCCCCGGCTGATCGCCAGAGCGGCGGCGGCGAATGCCTCTCCCAGAGCGACGTTGAGGCGCGAGAGCTCCGGCGCGCTCAAGTTGGGCGCGCGCAGGACCATGCGTTTGAGCGTCGGCGGGTAGGGAGTGGTCTTGCAGCGCAACAGGCGGACGCCGCGCGCGCCGATCTCCACCAGCGCGGCGGTCACGCCGTCGGCCGAAGTTCCCGACATCAATCCCACCGCGAGGGTCATCGCAGAACGTCTCTTAAGGCCGCGTCCAACTCCGGATGAGAAAAGGCGTAGCCTGCGTCCAAGAGCTTCTTGGGCACGGCGCGTTGGCCGCCCAGGAGCATTCCGGACATCTCGCCTAGGGCCAGCCGGAGGGCGAAAGCGGGCACGGGAATCAGGGCCGGCCGTCGCAGCGCGCGTCCGAGGGCTTTGGAGAAGGCCGCGTTGGTTTTCGCGTCGGGCGCCGTGATGTTGACCGCGCCCCCAAGGGAGCTTTCGATCAAGAATAGAACCGACGCGACGGCGTCGTCGCGGTGGATCCAGGCGAAGGGCTGCCGGCCGCTGCCCAGGCGGCCGCCGAGACCGTATCGAAACGGAGGGAGCATTTTAGCCAGCGCGCCTTGGCCCGGGTCGAGAACCACTCCAAAGCGCGAGAGGACCACGCGCACGCCCAGCTTTTCGGCCGCGAGCGCCTCGCGCTCCCACTGTCCGCATAGAGCCGCGAGAAAATCGCTTCCCTGCGGGGCGTCTTCGGGGCAGTCGCCTCGGCGGGATGTCCCGTAGTAGCCGACGGCGGAGGCGTTGATCAGAACTCCCGGGCGCTTGACGGCCGCCGCCATCGCCGAGCAAAGGACTCGGGTCGCGTCGAGGCGGCTTTTAATGAGGATCAGTTTGCGTTCGGGGGTCCAGCGGCCGTCGCCGACGTTCGCTCCGACGAGATTGATCACGGCGTCGGCCCCGTCGAGAGTCAGAACCCATGGTCCCGGATCGCGCGCGTTCCACAAGCGGGCGTCGACCTCTTTTCCCCAGCGCTGCTGGGCGGCCGCAGGAGTTCTCGTGAGCAAGACGACCGCGTCGCCCCGTTTAACGAGGGCGCTGATGATCGCCCCGCCGATAAATCCCGTGCCCCCTGCGATGATGACTTTCATGTGAAAAGTATTCGTACCATTTAATGATATCGGCGTGTCGACTTCCAGGGCGGAGCGGCCCGAATATTTTAATTGCTACGCTTCTCTAATGCTCGTCCGTCTCTCGGCGGCTTGTCTTCTTGTTTGGGCGTGGGCCGCGGCTTCGGCCGGCGCCCCCGAGGGCATGGCCCTGATCGCGGGGGGTGCGTTCACTCGGGGCTGCGACGAAGTCGACGACCAGCATATGGGACGCCCCCAATCCGTCGAGTTGGACGCCTTCTGGATGGACAAGACCGAGGTGACCAACGCGATGTTCGAGTCCGTATTCCCCGAGCACCGGGCTCGTCGCCACGCCACGTCGGCCTGCGACGACTGTCCCGTGACCAAGGTCAGCTGGTATGAAGCTTCGGCCTTCTGCAAGGCCGTGGGCAAGGACTTGCCCACGGAAGCGCAATGGGAAAAGGCGGCGGGGGCGGAAAACGGCTGCCGGTATCCCTGGGGCGGGGAGCTATTTCGAAGCCCTCAAGAGGCCCGGGATTCGGGTTTGGTTCGCGCCGGGCTTCCCTTCGAAGCCGGGCCTTCTCCCGTGGCTCGCTATCCGGCCAATCGGTACGGCTTGTACGATATGATCGGCAACGTGTGGGAATGGACTCGGGATTGGGCCGCGGCCTACGACAGGTCCTCCCCGCGCAACCCCGAGGGCCCCTCCTCGGGAATCCGAAAAATACGTCGGGGCGGGGCCTGGTCGGACGAACTCCGCGGTCTTATTCCCGCGTGGAGGGATTGGTCACGAGCCGACACTCCCTACTACACCGACGTCGGTTTTCGCTGCGCCAAGAACGCCGATGAGGCGCCCTTGAGCGCGTTCCCAAGGGAACAATAGCTCGGTCTCGATCGTCTGTAAGGGGTGAGCCTTTTTCGTCGCCCGTTGTTCTTGCTCGTGCTTCTTGGCGCCGTGGCCGCGCTGAGCGCTCGTCGAAACGGTCTCTTATCATGCCGGCGTGATCCGGATTGGCTGAGGGTCGCGCGGGCCGGTCCGGTGCGGGTGGTGGGAGTCTTCGACTCATCGGTGCGCCAAACACGCAGAGGCTGGCGCATTCGTCTGGCTTTCGCCTCGCCAAGCGGGGTGCAGCGGGCTTTGGTGTGGCTGCCGTCGGGCCGCGAGGTGTCGGATTTGGAACCGGGTAGAACGGTCGAGCTGAGCGGCCGGCTCAGGCCCCCGCGCCGGGCCCGAGATCCCGGGGATTTCGACGAAGCCGGGGCCCTGGCGTCCGCGGGCTGCGCATGGGTTTTTCATGCGCGTTCGGTGATGGTCTCGAGCGCGCCTTCGACCCTCGCGTCGATTCCCTGGGTCTGGGCTCAACGCGCCCGATTGTCGGCCGAATCGGCTTACCGCAGGCACCTTCCGGCGGAGGAGTCGGCGCTTCTTGCGGGCATCGCTCTTGGCGATGCGGGCGGCTTATCCAAAACGCTCGCCCGGGCCGTGCGGGACGCGGGCGCAACCCATCTTCTCGTGGCCTCGGGTTCCAATGTCGGTTTCGCCGCGGCGATCGCGCTGCTGCTGTCCTTGGCCGCGGGGCTTAGACCCGTTGCGCGCGGGATTTTGGCGTTGACGGTGGCCGCTTTTTACACGCTGATGGCCGGGGCCGACCCGCCGTGCGTCCGAGCGTGGGTCATGTTGGCCGCCATGATCGTTGCGCGCGTGGCGGGACGCGAGACCACGGCGGGGGCCGCGTTGACGCTGGCGGCCGCGGTCATGCTCGCGCTCAATCCCGCCTCGGCTCTATCGCCGAGCGCGTTGATGAGCGTGGGTGCTTGCGCGGCCATTCTGTGGGCCGGACCGGCGGTGGAAAAAGTGGTGCCTTCGTCCTGGCCGGGCCCGGCGCGAACAATGGCGATCCTATTTTTGACGGGCTTGGCGGTCGCCGCGGCCTTGTGGCCTCTTTGGACCGGAGTGTTCGGCCGGGTGTCGCTGGTCGGGCCTGTGGTCAACATGATTCTCGTCCCATTGTCGGGGCCTTTGCTGGCGGGGGGATTTATCGTGTGGGCGGCGGACGCCTGGTGCCCGTGGTTGGTTCCCGTCGCGGCGCGTCTCGTCGGAGCGGGGCTGTGGATTTTCGAGAGAACATGCGTCAGGGCCGCGGCGATTCCCGGAGCCGCCGTCGATCTGCGGCCCTGGACGGGGACGGAGATCGCGGCGTGGATGATCCTGTTGGGAGCGATCGTTGCCTGGCCCAAACGCCGAGCCAGCTCGGCGTTGGCGGTCGGAGCGGTCTTGACTTTGGCGGCTGGATGGATGATGACGCCGCGCGCGCCCGTGGCCGCCCTTTTTCTGACGGATGGAAGCGCGTTGATTCGATTTAACGCGGGGCCGGCGTGGTATTTCGGCTCGCATCCGCCGCGAGCTGTCGCCCGCCGCGCGGCTCGGGCGACGGGCGCGGGGACTCTGGAGCGTCGGGCGGTCGGGGGACCCTGGACTCTCAGGTTGGGGAGAATCGAACTCCTCGTCGGGGATCCCCGGGGCCCCGCGGTCCGGAGCGAGGGGGGCTCTTTTGCTATAATCAAGCTTCCTTGGGCGAGTGCGCTTGAGGTGTCTACCGATGGAAACTCGTTCCTTGTCCAGGATCCCCTCCGGCCGAACCTTCAACTCGGCCCTTATCTTTCGCAACGAGGCCAAGCTCGACTCGCTGCGGACGCTTCGGCTCGTGCGGGCGCTGCTCAGGGCGCGTGGTGTCGTCGTGAAAACGGCGACGAGCACGCCGTCGCCCAAGGAGCTTCGCGGCGTCGATTTGGCCATCGCTCTGGGGGGCGACGGGACGATGCTGCATGTGGCGCGTGAGGTCTCCTCGCGGGGCATACCGCTTTTGGGCGTCAATGTCGGGACGTTGGGTTTTTTATCGGGAGTCGAGACGTCGGCTTTGCGACGCAGTCTCAGAGACGTGCTCGCGGGACGTTTTGTCGTCGAAGAAAGATCCATGTTTTCCGCTGAAGTCATGCGGGGAGGGAAGCGAGTTTTCGGACCTGATTTGGCGTTAAACGAGGTCGTTATCCGGTGCGGCGAACAAGCCCGCGCGATCACGTTGTCGACTCGTTCCGGGGAGCGGTTCGTGGCGGATTATTTCGGCGACGGATTGATCGTCGCCACGCCGACCGGCTCGACAGCCTATTCCCTGGCCGCCTCGGGACCGATCATCGACCCCGCTTTGGATGTGATGCTGATCGCCCCGATCTGTCCCCACGCGCTGACCCAGCGCCCTTTGATCGTTCCGGCGCATTTGCCTTTGGTCGTCCGCTTGGGCCAGCGTCGCGAGAGCGAGGTGCCGCGCGTTCTCATTTCCCTCGATGGCCGAGCGGGCTGCGAACTAAAAATAGGAGACGAAGTGCGCGTATGCCGCGCGCAGGCTCCTTTGCGGCTTTTGCTTCCCTCGGGGCGGTCATTTTTCGAGGTCCTCAGACGCAAGCTGAAGTGGGGGCAGCGCTGACATGCTGCGCAGGCTGAAAGTCGTGAATTTCGCGGTCGCCGAGAGAGTCGAGTTGGAGTTCTCCTCCGGATTTACCGCCATGACCGGAGAAACCGGCGCGGGAAAATCAATTCTCCTCGAGGCGTTGGGCTTTCTTCTGGGCTCGCGAGGATCGTCGTCTTGGCTCAGAGCCGGGGCCGACCGGCTCGAGGTCGAAGGGGTCTTCGATACGACCGATTTCCCCGAGGAACTCAGGCAGCGGTGGAGCATCGGGTCCGATTCGACCGTCACGGTGCGTCGAGAACTCGACTCGACCGGGAAAACTCGCGCGGAGATCGGCGCCACGCCCGCTCCCGTCGCCGCCTTGACCGCTCTCGGAGCGGCTTGCGCCGCTTTCCCTGCCCAGCACGAAAATCAGTCGCTGCTGCGGCCCTCGGTTCAGTTGGATTTGCTCGACCGTTTCGGGGGCCTGGAGGACGAGCGTCGGGCCATCGACGAAGCGTACAGCGCCTGGTCCTCGTTGAAAGCCCGTCTCGAGGCGTCCTCGATGTCGGAAGAGGAACGCCGCCGCCGCACCGAGCTTCTTCGCTTTCAGGTCGCGGAAATAGACGCCGTCAATCCCAGACTGGGGGAAGAGGAGGAGCTGGAGGAGCGGCTGCCGCGCCTGAAAAACGCGGAGCGCCTTCGCTCCTTTGCCGATACGGCCCATGGGCTTCTGTACGCCGAGGAAAATGCCGCTCTTGGCCTTCTGCAGAAGGCTGGACGGGCTCTGGGCGAGCTCGCTCGAATCGATTCCTCGATGGGGCGCCTGCGGGAGGAACTCGATGGGGCGCGGTTGGCGACGGAAAGCGTCGCGCACGCGATCGGCGATTACCGTGATCGCGTTAGCTCCGATCCCGAGGCTCTCGACGCGCTGTTGTCTCGGCAGGACGCCTTGGGCCGATTGAAAAAACGGCATGGCGCGACGATCCCTGATGTTTTGAACGAGCGCCGGCGTCTGGGCGGCGAGCTGTCTGATTTGGAAAACGCCGATCATACCATCGACGTCATCCGCCGCGAGCTGGACGAAGCGCAGCGGGCCCTGGCCGTCCTCTGCGAGCAGATCCATAAATCCCGGACCCAGGCGGCCAGGCGCCTTGAGCTCGGGGTGCTTAAGGAGCTCAAGCCCCTGGGGCTGCCGCGAGCCCGCTTCGTTTGTTCGGTCGAGATGGAGGAGGGAGCCTGGTCTCGCTGCGGAGCGGACAGCGTCGAATTTCAGCTCGCGGCCAATCCCGGCGAGTCCCTGCGATCCGTCAAAGCGGTGGCCTCGGGGGGCGAACTGTCGCGAGTGATGCTCGCCCTGAAGACGGCGTTCGCCAAATCAGATCGCACCCCGCTGCTCATTTTCGATGAAGTCGACAGCGGCGTCGGGGGAGAGGTCGCGCGCGCTGTTGGAGAGAGGCTGGCCTCTCTCGCCAAGGGCCGGCAGGTCCTTTGCGTCACGCATATGCCGCAGGTCGCCTGCTACGCTCGGACTCATTTGCATGTGAGCAAGGAGGTCGCCGCCGGACGTACCCGAGTGCGCGTCGAGCGCCTTGAAGGAAGCCGCCGCCTCGAGGCGGTGGCCTTGATGTTGGGCGGCCGCGCAGCGAGCTCGGCCGGTCTTAAACACGCGCAGGAATTACTGGAGACATCGACATGAAAGTGCGCACCCGCTTTGCCCCGTCGCCGACAGGCTTCCTCCACATCGGAGGGGCGCGGACGGCTCTTTACAACTGGCTGTTCGCTCGCCGTCATAAGGGATCTTTTATTTTGCGCATCGAAGACACCGATGAGGTTCGTTCGACCGACGACTCGGTGACCGCGATTCTCGATTCGATGCGGTGGTTGGGCCTGGATTGGGATGAGGGCCCCATGGACGGCAAGACCGACTCCGGGCCCCATGCCCCCTACTACCAGATGAAACGGGTCGATATTTACCGCAAGTTCCTCGAGCAACTGCTGTCCGAGGGCAAGGCGTATCGATGCTATTGCACGAAGGAAGAGCTCGAGGAGATGCGCCGATTGGCCCAGTTGGAAAAAAGACCCCCTCGTTATGATGGCCGGTGCCGCTCATTGTCGCCCTCCCGACGCGGCGCGATCGAAGCCCAGGGTAAGGCGTTTTCCGTTCGTTTTAAAATGCCCACGTCCGGCACGACGGTGGTCGACGATCAAATTCGCGGCAAGGTGGCCTTTGACAACGTGCTGCAGCAGGATTTGGTCATCTGGAAAACGACGGATGGACCGACCTATAATTTTTGCTGCGTCGTCGACGATCACCTCATGGAGATCAGCCACATCGTCCGCGGCGACGAGCATTTGTCCAACACCCCGTCGCAAATCCAAATTTACTTTGCCTTGGGATGGACGCCCCCCCTGTTCGCGCATCTTTCGATGATTTTGGGCCCCGATGGGACGAAATTATCCAAGCGTCACGGCGCGACGTCGGTGTTGGAGTATCGCGATCAGGGGTATCTGCCTCACACCATGCGCAATTATTTGGCCTTGTTGGGTTGGTCTACCCCGGAATCGCAACAGCTGTTCAGCGACGAGGATTTGATCTCTAAGTTCAACTTGGAAGGCTGCCAAAAGAATCCAGCCGCCTTCGATACAGTCAAGCTGAATTGGATGAACGGGGAGTACATCCGCCAGCTGACGGTGGATGATCTCGCGGCCCTCGCCGATCCCTTTCTCGAGAAGGCGGGGTTAAAAGGCTTGCCCGGACCGGACCTGAGGAAAGCGGTGGCGTTGGAGCACGAAAAGTTCAAACTGCTCGCGGAAATCCCCGCGCTGGTCGAATTTTTTTATAAACCAGCGGAGTTTACGCCGAAAGCGATGGAGAAAGTGCTCAAGGCGCCCGGAGCCAAGGATGTCTTGTTGAGTCTAGCTGAGGCATTGAAGGATTTCACGCCATTCGAAGATAAGGCGCTTGAGGCGCGTATTCGGAGATTCTGCGAAGAAAAATCACTGAAAACAGGTCAGGTTTTTCATCCCCTTCGCGCCGCCGTGACGGGCCGAACGGAGGGCCCGACGCTTTTTTTGATGCTTGAGGTGTTCGGACGAGACGCGGTGGTGGCGCGCTTGAGAGAGGCCGCGGCCCGCTTGAATTGATGCGTTTTTTCGATTTACCCCTTGCACGGCTTGGCGCTTCTCATATATTATCTCGTCTATTACGGCGGAGGTTCCGATGGTGAAAAAGAACGTCAAAAAAGCCGCGCATTCCGTGCGGAAGCAGAAGTCGAGGCCTCAGCACCGGCCCGCCCATCGAACCAACGCGGACAGCTTGGCGTGGTTGACCCCCTCGCGGATCAAGGAGATCCGCAACGATCTGGTGCGTATGCGGGACGATATCCTGCGGACCGTGCGCAAGCAGACCGTCGATGACGTCGACAACGGAGATTCCGTCGATCAGGCAAGTCAATCAATCGAGAAAGAGTTGATGTTCGAGTTGTCCGATAACGAGCGAACCACCTTGGATATGGTCGAGGCGGCCATCCGCAAGATCGACAACGGAACCTACGGCCTGTGCGAGGCGACTCAAAAACCAATCTCGAGGGCCCGGCTTGAGGCGATCCCCTACGCGCGTTATTCCATCGCCTATCAAAACCAGCTGGAGCAGAAGGTGACCGAGAGCACCGAGCCGGGATTGGATTTTAGCGTCATCGGCGAGAACGAGCGCGCCGGCGAGTAGACCTTCGGCCCCCCCGTTTCACACGGAGACCCTGGATTTAGCCTTGAATTTGTAACACCTAGGGGTTATCCTGAACCCCAGTGGAGTATTGGATTTATAAGGAGTCTCGTATTCTGGGCCCCTTCGACAAGGCGGCCGTGTCCGAATTGCCAGGCGTTGATTCGGGGACGCTGGTCTGCGTCGGGAGCCCTGATAGCGGCGCCTGGCGGCCCGTCGGAGATTACGATGAGTTTAAGGGGCTCCCACCCATCTCCCAGTCGCGCGGCTATGTTGGAGATTTGGCCGTCTTGCGCAGCTATCGCGACCGTTTGAGTTTCGAAATGTCGGATCTTCTCGGTGACGATGTTCTGGACTACGCGTCCCCAAAGGACCTATTCCACGATGATGATCTGAGGAGTTTCCAGGACCCCCGGCCGCAGCAGACAAAAAGCGACGATTTAGAGCTGTATCAATCTCGCCAGAAAGTCGCCGAACTTGGCGTGCGCTTGGAAATTCTTGATCGACGAATTTCCGAGCTCGAAAACGGCCAAACCGATTTGACGCGGCGCATGGTCGAAAAAGAGTTGGAGTTGCGGCGTCTGGTTAAATCATCGTCGACGCCGGCCCCCGTAGTCCCCGCTCCGATTATTGCGCCTCCTCCAGCTCCCGCGGCTCCTCCGCCCCCGGCCCCGGCTCCCGTGGCCGCCGCGCCGGTTGTCGCGCCTCCTCCGGCTCCCGTAGCTCCTCCGCCCCCGGCTCCCGTGGCTGCCGCGCCGGTTGTCGCGCCTCCTCCGGCTCCCGTAGCTCCTCCGCCCCCGGTCCCTGCGGCCGCCGCGCCGCTTCCGCCACCCGCCGCGTCCGAGTCGGTTGGGCGAGCCCTCAGCGCTCCACACGCGCCCTCCTTGCCGATGCCTGTTCAGGCGACGGTCCCTCTCGCCTACCTCCCGACCCTTTCCATCCCGGTGGCGTCTGTTTCAACGTCGGCTTTTTCTCCGGTTCCCGCGGCCGCCGCTCCGGTTGTCGCGCCTCCTCCGGCTCCCGTGGCTGACGCGCCGGTTGTCACACCTTCTCCAGTTCCCCCGCAACCAAATTCTCCTGTCTCTGCCCCACCAGCACCCGCACCCGAAGCTGCGCTTCTCTCTGCACCTGCGCCGGCGACTGCTCCAGAAGAAAAAACCATTGCCGCCAAACCTCTCTCCATTCAGTCCTGGTCGCCGGAGTTGGCGGCAGCTCTCGCTGCCATATTTCCGGATGCTCCTGTTTTGCAGCTCTTGAAGTTGTTGACGCCCACCCCCATGGCCACTGCTGCGGTGGAACCTCCCGCCCTCGCGCCCGCGCCGGCGATTGCTGCGGTGGAACCCCCCGCCCTCGCGCCCGCGCCGGCGATTGCTGCGGTGGAGCCTCCCGCCCTCGCGCCCGCGCCGGCGATTGCGGCGGTGGAGCCTCCCGCCCCCGCTCTCGCGCCGGCGA
>JBBTHA010000078.1:13383-49688 GCA_038060535.1 Elusimicrobiota bacterium
CCCGCGCCGGCGATTGCGGCGGTGGAGCCTCCCGCCCCCGCTCTCGCGCCGGCGATTGCGGCGGTGGAGCCTCCCGCTTCCGCTCCGGCGCCGACATTCATCGCTGAGGTGAGTCAGCAACTCATTCCTCCGGTTGCGCCGAGCCCCGAGTTAATACCCCCGATGCCGCCGGCTCCGCCCACCGCCGCGTTGATTCCGCCGATGCCGCCTGTCTCGGCCTTTGTCCCGTTCGCCATGCCTGTTCCGCCCGCTCCACCGACCCCCGCGCTGATACCGCCGATGCCGCCGGTCTCGGCGTTCGTCTCGGCCGTCCCTCCTGCTCCGTTTGTTGAACCTGTTCCGCCCACAGCTTTCGATACCCCGGTCGAGCGGTCACAATTCACCGCGGACATCACTCCGATTAATCCCATTGAAGATTCGGCAACCGTTGTTTTTTCCGGTGAACAGTCGGTTGGCCCATCTCCCGCTTCCGAGTCGAGCGCTGAGCCGACTCCCGCGGATTCGGACGAATTGTTCGGAAAACCAAAGTCATTTAAAGTCGTGCAGACGGTTAAATCTTTTAAGGTCGTTGGAGGCGATTTTAGAGGTCTCGGGTCACCTGCCGAGGAGTCTCCGTCCCCCGAGGCCCCCCAGTCCGTCGAAACTCCCATATCCGTCGAGGTCTCCCAGTCTGTCGAGATCCCTACCGAGGCGCCTCCCTACGCTGACGCGTCTCCGTCTCCCGAGACGGTGATATCGGAGCCGACCCCCATCGTTAACGATTTCACCACGTCCACGGGTGCAGAGGGTGAGCCGACCGGGCAGGCGATGGGGATGCCTTCGATTTTCAGCGAGCTCGCGGCTGCTCCCGGACCACAGACGTCTCTCGGTACTCAGATCGCCTCCCCGCCAACCATGGCGTTCTCGACCCAAGCGCCGGAAGCGCCGGCCGCGGACTCGCTTCCCGTGCCCGATCCATTCTCGTTCGGAGACCCCGCTCAATCCGGACCCACCGAGCCCCCGATAACGATGAATATGGGAGCGCCGGCGACCGAGGAATCGACAGGAATCGTGAGCGGTGATTTCTTCCCGTCCCCTCTCGCGTCAACCGACGAACTGTTGGCGCGTTTTTCTAAGCCCGAGCCGGCGCTGATTACGGGTGTTCCTAAGAGGGAGATGAGCAGCAACAAGCCCCTCATGATCATCGTGGGGGTTGTTCTTTGTCTTATCGTTTCAGTGGGTGTTATTTTCTTGCGTCAACCCAAGGAAGAATTGAAGCACATGACTGCGCTCGATGATGGGAAAGCTCCCATTGGGGCGGCAAATCTTGACGAGGGCAATCTTGTGGCTCCTCCCGTTGCCCCCAAACCGGAGTTGGCGTCGACCCAGGAGCCGTCGACGAAGGGTCCCGCATCCGACCAAGCGGCCGCGATTAAAATGGTTAAGGAGTACCCCCTCGAGGGGAACCGCGTTTCAGTGGGAAATTGGCTTCAATACTCATACACCGCCAGCCCCAATGCGGGGACGGAGTCATGGAACGCGAGTCTGACGGCTGACAATACGGTTTTGGTGGAATATCGCTTCGTTTCTCGAGCGGCCGGCGGAACTCCGGTGGTGTATCTATTCGAGGCCGACATGAAACGAGGCCTGGTTTCAGGGAAGAATCTTGAGGCGAGGCAGATGCTGGTTGGAGGCGCGAAACCGGCGGTTGTGAAGGCCGCAAGCAAGCCCGCCGCAAAGCCCGTGCGACGCGCGCAGAAGGCCCCCGTCGTGGCGCGCGCGCCCAACAAAGCCCCCGCGCCTCGAAAGGCTTCTCGGCCGTCGCGGGACCCCCTCCCGCTGCCGGGGTCTTCAGATTTGTTCGAACCCTCGACCGAGGAGACTGCCTTCGATTCGGAGATGAACGGATATTCCTCATCCCGGGCTGCCGCTCGCAATGGGGGATCAAAAGTCAAATCGACTGCCGACGCTTTCGGCGGTGACCCCGATATGTTGATGCCCGGGGAATCCGCCTCCTCCAGTGACGATGAGGATGCCTTCGGTTTGCCCGCGTCCCGCCCTGCCGTTGCCCCGACAGCCCGGAGAACATCCGCGCGCAGCGCCCGCGCGCCGGCCGTAAAACGAACCCTCGGAGTCGAAATCACCAAACCGACCAAGAAGAAGCGGTCATCCCAGAAATCATCGTCGCAGCGTCGACAGGAAGAGATTCGACTGCCGGAATTGCCCGAGACAAGCGATCTTCCCTCCTCGTCCGCCGATGAAGATGCGTTTGGCGCCGGCCAGTAAAGGCTGATCGAGGCCGACCGAATTAGACGGTTTTTTTCGTTCATTTCTTGTTCATATGCGCGTTTTTTGGCCGGCCTTGACAAAAATCAGGTCTGACCTTAACCTATAGGGGAATGGCGAATATTCAGCACGTGATCTCCCTCGGACTCTCTCGGCGCCTAGCTGATTTGCTCGTTGAAGAAAAGCTGATCAACGCCTCCCAACTCCAGCAGGTGTTGGACGCCCATAAACAGGGGGGAGAAAAGCTCGGCTCTCTCCTGGTGGAAAAAGGGTTTATCGAGGAAGATAAGCTGCTTCAATTTCTCGCTGAAAAAACGGGAATTTCCTATGTTTCTCTGGAAGACATCGGGGATATCGCCGAGGCGGCGATCACGGCGGTTCCTGAAACAATCGCGCGGCAGAAAATGTTGATGCCTTTCAATAAGACCAAGGATCGGTTGACGGTCGCCATCGCGGACCCTCTCGACGTGATGGTTCTCGACGACCTTAAAATGCTGACCGGCTGCGACGTGGTGGCCTGTCTCGCCTCCGAGGTGGAGATATCCGCCGCCCACGACAAGTACTATAAATCAACGAGTTCCCAGGAAGCGCTCGAGGATATCGTCAAACAGTCCGATGTCGATGAGGCGACGGCCGAGGGCATCGAGCAGGTCACAGAGGCGGCTCAGAACGAGAATGTCGGCGGCCTTGAGAAGGAAGCCGAGGATGCGCCGGTCATCAAAATGGTCAATTTGATCATGGCGGGCGCGGTCAAGACCAAGGCCTCGGATATCCACATCGAGGCGTACCAAAAGGAGCTGCGCATTCGTTATCGTATCGATGGGGTTCTTCATGAACAGCCGGCTCCTCCCAAGAAGTTTCATAACGCGATTTGCGCCCGCGTCAAAATCATGTCGAATCTCAACATCGCGGAAAAGCGCGTTCCGCAAGATGGGCGCATAAGGCTTAAAATCGAAGGCAAGGAAATCGACATGCGCGTGTCGGTTTTGCCTTGTGCCCCGGGCGAGAAGATCGTCATGCGCATTCTCGACTCATCCGGCCTCAAGGTCAACATGACCCAGCTGGGCTTTGAGCCGGAGGCGATGGCTGTTTTCAAGAAAGCCATGGAGGCTCCCTACGGCGTCAATCTCGTGACCGGGCCGACCGGCTCGGGGAAGTCCACCACCCTCTACTCCGCCCTCTCCAATCTCAACACGCCCGACACCAACATCATGACCGCCGAAGATCCAGTTGAGTACCAGCTTTCGGGAATCAACCAGGTCCAGGTCAATAATCAAGTCGGCCTTACGTTCGCTTCGGCGCTGCGCTCGTTTCTTCGACAGGACCCCGACGTGATCATGGTCGGAGAGATTCGAGACCAGGAGACCGCGACGATCGCCATCAACGCGGCGCTGACCGGTCACCTGGTTTTTTCGACCTTGCATACCAATGATACGTCTCAGACGATCACTCGCTTGGGGATGATGGGGGTTGAGCCGTTCCTTGTGAGTTCAGCGATGCTGATGATTGAGGCTCAGCGACTACTCCGAGGCATTTGTCTTAAATGCAAAGAAGGGTACGAGGTGGAGAAGGATTGGCTCATCAAGCTGGGCGTTCCGGACAATCAGCTTCAAACAACCGGAAAAGGAAAAATCGTGCTCTACAGGGGCAAGGGGTGCGAACATTGCGCGTCCACGGGCTACCGGGGGCGGCAGGGGCTTTACGAGGTCATGGAAATCACTGATGCGATCCGCCAACTGATACTGGACAGAGCGTCGGCGCGGGAGCTAAAAAAGCAGTCCATGAAGCAGGGAATGCTGACGTTGCGCATGTGCGCGATCAGGAAGCTGCTGTCGGGAGTCACGACGGTCGAGGAAATGATGCGAGTGACGGCGGCCGACGGCGATTCGTAAGACCCGAGGAATACAACATGGTTTCGATGAGCGAGCTGTTTCTTCTCATGCATGAGCGGGGAGCGTCCGATCTTCATTTATCGGTCGGAGCCGCCCCCATTCTGCGTGTCGATGGGGAACTGCTGCCGACACCTTTCCCGAAGTTGACGCCGGATGACGCCCAGACCCTGGTCTATTCCCTGCTCACAGATCAGCAGCGTAAGACCTTCGAGGCCACCGCCGAGTTGGACATCGCGTTCAACGTGCGCAGTATCGGGCGGGTGCGAATGAACGTGTACCGGCAAACCGGTTCGGTCGCGGGAGCGATTCGGGCGATTCCGAGCCTGTTTAAATCCTTCGAGGAGATCGGGCTTCCTAAGTCAATTTTCGATATCATGAAGCTTCCCAAAGGGCTCGTTTTGGTCACGGGTCCGACCGGCTCGGGGAAATCGACCACCTTGGCCAGCATGATCGACTACATCAACGAAAATCGCTCCGCTCACATCGTGACGGTTGAAGACCCCATCGAGTTCGTCCATTCGCACAAAAGGTCGATCGTCAACCAACGGGAGGTCGGCCAGGATACAAGATCCTTTTCGTCGGCGCTGCACCATATTCTCCGACAGGATCCCAATGTGATATTGATCGGGGAGCTTCGCGATTTGGAAACGATACAGAACGCTCTCAACATCGCCGAAACGGGCCACTTGGTTCTGGCGACGCTCCACACCACGGATTGCGCGCAGACGATCAATCGCATCATCGACGTCTTCCCTCAACAGCAACTCGACCAGGTGCGCGTTCAGCTCTCCTTTGTCCTTCAAGCCGTGCTGTGTCAACAATTGATCTGCCACGCGTCGGGAACGGGCCGCGTGCTGGCGTGCGAAACATTGGTCGTCAATTCCGCCATCCGCAATTTGATTCGCGAGGAGAGGGTCGAACAGATTCAAGTCGCCATACAGACGGGCGGCAAGACAGGCATGCGGACGATGAATCAAGCATTGGAGGATTTGTACTTCAACAAAAAAATCACTTTTCAAGACGCGATGTCCCATTCCATGGACCCCGAAGATCTTCGGCGCTTGATGCAGAGACGAATGTCGGTGGCTAAGCCGTAAACTAAGGAGAATACATGCCCGCTTTCACTTACAAAGCCAAGACCGCGGCCGGACTGGTCTTAGAAGGGGTCGTCGATGCCGAAGAGCAGCGCGTTGCGATGGAGAAGCTGCGTTCTCAGAAATTAGTGGTTCTCGAGCTCATCGAGAAAACCGCGTCGCCGATCGACCAAATACGGAATCTGTTGGGGATCAAGAAAAGGAAAGGGAAAGTCACATCAAAGGATCTTGTTCTCTTCTCGAGGCAGCTTTCGACTCTGGTCAGCGCCGGGGTGCCGATCGTCCAAAGCCTGGGAATTCTGGAGACCCAGGCGGAGAATCCGGCGTTCAAGGAAGTGTTGGGCGACGTGAAATCCGACATCGAGGCCGGTTTGTCCATATCCGACGCTCTGCGCAAGCATGGGCATGCCTTCCCCGAACTCTACACGTCGATGGTCAAGGCCGGAGAACTGGGAGGCATACTCGATACCATTCTCGAGCGGTTGACCGTTTACTTGGAGAGTTCCGAGGCTTTGAAGGCGAAGGTCAAGTCCGCGATGATGTATCCGGCCATCGTGCTGTCCATTTGCGGACTCGTCACCGTCTTCTTGATGGTTTTCGTGATTCCCACGTTCAAAAATATTTTCGCCGGCTTCGGCGCCGAGCTCCCCTTGCCGACGCAAATTCTCATCGACATTTCCGACGCGATGAAAGCGCGCTGGTATTTGATCGTTGCCGCTCCCATTGTCGCGTACAAAGGGTTCCTGAAGTTCTACGGGACCCCTTTTGGGAGGAAGTGGGTCGACAATAAATCCTTGATCGTTCCTATTTTCGGACCGATTCTCAAGAAGGTCGCGGTCGCCCGCTTTACCAGGACCCTGGGAACGCTGATTAAGTCCGGCGTGCCCATCATGCAGGCCCTCGATACGGTCGCGGCGACGGCGGGCAACGTGGTCATCGCGGAGGCCGTCATGATGACGCGCGAGTCGATTCGCGAGGGCGGACACTTGTCCGATCCCCTCAAGAAGTCGGGAATATTCCCGAACATGGTGACCTCGATGATCTCGGTCGGAGAGGAGACCGGCGCGCTCGATATCATGTTGGCCAAGATCGCCGACTTCTACGATCAGGAAGTCGATACCGAGGTCAAGGGACTGACTTCGCTCATCGAACCCATCGTCATCGTTATCATGGGCATCATCATCGGAACGATCGTCATTGCGATGTTCATGCCGATGTTCGGACTGGGCGAGCTCGCGGGCAAGCAGGGATAGGCGCTAAGCGTCGAAGAGCGTCTTATCCCGCAGCAGCCGGTGGTAGGACACGCCGAAGCGGTGGGCTTCGTCGCGCAGCTGCTGCAGCAGGCGCAGGGCGGGGTCGTCGCGACGCAGAATGATGGACTGCGCGCGCCCCGGGACGAAGACTTCCTCGATGCGTTTGGCGAGCGTGGCCAGGGGTATCTTAAGGGAGAGTTCGGCCAAGGCGTCCAAGGCCGCGCCGCGTTGGCCCTTTCCGCCATCGATGACGATGAGGTCCGGCAGGGGCTCATCCTCCTGCGCCAGGCGTTTGTAGCGGCGCAAGACGGCTTCACGGATGGACGCGACGTCATCGATTCCCGAGACGCCGCGGATGCGGAATTTTCGGTAATGCTCACGGTGCGGCTCTCCCCCGACGAAACACACCATGCTCGCGACCGTTTGACGTCCTTGGAAATGAGAAATGTCGAAGCATTCGATATGGAGGGGAGGAGTCTCGAGGTTCAAGGCCGCGCGCAGGGCCGTGATCATCCGGGTCATCTTCACTCGTCCTCCGACGTCATCGGCTTCGATGGCTTTGATCCTGACCCTTTCGTCCATGTGCGACAAAGCCGCGATATTGTCGCGCAGCAGCCCGGCGCGCTCGTATTCGAGATTGGCTGCTGCGGCTTTCATGTTTTTTTCCCAGTTCTCCTTGAGATCGGCATGGCGTCCCTTGAAGAAAAGGGCGGCCTGGCCGGCGATAGCACGGTAATCTTCCCTCGTGATTCGTCCCGCGCAGGGGGCCGGGCACTCCTTGGTGTGATAATAGAGGCACGCTTTGATCTTGCGTCGGTCCAGGGGTTTGGCAACGGAGAAATCCCACCGGCATGGCCGAAGCGGGAAGAGGCGTTGTTTCCAGAGGTAGCGCAGAAGGGCGCGGATGGGAGCGACTTTGGGAAACGGGCCGAAGTACAGTCCGCCGTCGCGAACCTTCCGACGCGTCGTAAATAGGCGCGGGAAATCCTCCCTCAGGGAGAGCTTTAAGTAAGGATAAGTCTTGCCGTCCTTCCACATGACGTTGAAGAAGGGCTGGTTTTCATTGATCAGCCGGCGTTCGAGCAGAAGAGCCTCGCGCTCGGACTGGCACAGGATGTAGTCGATGCGGCGAATAAGGGGGGAGAGCGATTGAGTCTTGACATCGTCTTTGTTGGGGTTGAAGTATTGAGCCACCCGTTTGGCGAGATCAAGCGCTTTGCCTATGTAGAGAATCGCCCCTGAGGAATCGCGCATGATGTAGACGCCGGTTGCGTGGGGGATGTGGCGGCGGTCCAGGCCCATGACGACAGTATATCACGCGATCTCCGGAGCCTTGATTTTAGCGGTGTGGTATAATCAGCCTTTCCAAATGAAAAAACTTGCGGCGTGCCTGATGTGGTTTCTCTTGCTTCCGACGCTTGGACGTACGGAAGTTCTCACTTTCCAGGAGCTTCAAGCCGAATTCAAAAGGGAATTTAAGATCGGCGCCTCGGCGGATGGGCATGATCAGTATCGATTGAATTCTCGGGAAGATTTCGCTCGTGCCCGAGCCCGGCTCAAGCGTCACGGTTCGGAGACGTTTTTCGGCGATCTGGTGCGGTTTGAAATATTCGGAGAAGATGGGCTTGTTCGACCGGCCCTCAAGCCCTTTAATGTTTTCGCACGGATGATCACCGGTGACATGCAGGTTCCTTACGGCGACGTTCTCGATATGTATTGGCGGGACTCCAATGATCAGGAGCTCGTTGAGTTTTCCAGGCTCTTCATGATGGCCAAGAATCTGCCGGCGAACGATGCGGCTTGGAATGACGTTGAAAGAGCGAGCCGGGGCCAGGCCAGCATGAGCCAGCGCCACCGTTTTTTGATCCCGCGCGACCGCCATTGGTCTTATTTTAACGCGTTGACCATCGGGCTTGCGGACGGAGCCCATGAATTAAGAAACAGCATTGATTACCTAGAGAAAATGAAGAGGGCCGCTCTTGCTTTTATCGAGACGGAGCGGTCCATGGTCCCCCGAGATTCCAGTATGGAGTGGTCTAAAAATATTGGGTTATATTTTCACTGTTTTCCCTTTAATTCCGTACAGTATCTTCACCTGCACATAGTCGATTTGGATTCCGCGGGTCCGGCTTTCGACTATTATCACAATAAGAATCTCAGCATTGATGACGTCTTGGACCAATTGAAGGCCGAGGCGTCGGAATGGCGGAACATTGACGGGAGAGACGGGAAAAAGCCATAATCAAAGTCTATGGCAAAGAAGAAGCAGTCTCGTCACAAATCCGGCCTCAAGGCCTATCGCCAATCCGTCAAGCACGCCATCCATAACCGCGGGATTAAAAAGACGGTGCGGCTTGCCGTGCGCGCTGTCGTTGACGCCGCCAAGGCCAAGGACATCAAGAATTTGTCAGAGTTGACGGCCAAAGCCGCTTCGGTCCTCGACAAGGCCGCCAAGAGCGGAGCGATCCACTGGAAGGCCGCCGCTCGCAAGAAATCACGAATGGCATTCCAGATCCAAAAGCTGGCCGCGGCGAAGTAAGGTCCCGTCGGCAGGCGCGAAAGGGCCCGTCCCTGAGGACGGGCCCTTTCATTTGCACGCTGGGGAGCAGAGTTCGACGACCAAACGTTCCAGTTCGATTTTGACGTCGAGCCAGGCCTTGGACTTGAGATCGGTTTCGACTTCCAGAAGCCGCCTTAAATCGCGGCGCAAGCGGGCTTCGCTGACGCGCTGCGCGCGCCCGAAAAAATCGTTGTCGCGGAACACTCTCAGGCGCGATTCGATTTCTCTCTGCGCAAGACCCGCTTTGAGCATGCGCTTGGCCTTCAGTTGTTTAAGGTAGGCTCCCCTCGCTTGGGCAAGGGAGCGGAATACGACCTCGTCGGGCTTGGAGTCGGCGAACGCCTCGCGAAGGTGCGCCAAACAGGGCTTGAGATCTCGTCCCGAAATAAGACGCTCGAAGGCCCACGGGTCGGATTCTTTTCGAAACCCGAGACTCGCCGAAACGGCCTCAAGAGCGACATGCTCGCAAGCTCCCGTGTAGAGAAGCGCTTTCTCGAGCTCGCCGGAGAGTATGCCCCAATCCGTCCCCGCTTCATCTACGAGAGCGGCGGCCGCCTCCGGAGTCATGGTTTTTCCCGCGCGTTTGGCTTCGGCGAGGATGCGCTTGATGGCGTCTTCCTCTGTGAGGGGAGCGAACACGCAGATCGCTCCGGCGGCGGCGGCGGCGGCGGCCAAAGAGTCGTTTCGATCCGGACGGCGGTCTTCCGACAGGAGAACGAGGGTCGTGCTCAAGTTGGCGGACCGCAGATAAGCGGCGAAGGCCGATCTGGCATCGGCTGGAATTTTAGGATTGCGCACGATCACCAGGCGTCTTTGCGCGAAGACGGGAAGCGTTAAGGCCTCCGTGATGATGGCCGACTGCTCGGTGTTCGGGTCTCCGGAGAATTCGCTGAGATTGAAATCATCGGGGTTGAATAGGCGCTTGAGCTGCAGGACCGCCTCGGCCTTGGCGGCGGATTCCTCTCCGAACAGGTAATAGACGCATCGAAAGCGGCCGGATTTCCATTCCGCTAAAAGCTCGTCCGGCCGCAGCTCCATGGTCAGTAGGGATTGGGAATGACCGGCTTGAGCGGTTCTTCCGGCTTGCTGGCCGGTTGCGTGGAGGGGGCGTCTCCGGTGATGCGTCTTTCCGAGGTGCCGGTGACCGCGCCGAACCCGCCGACCGTTCTTTTGACGACGTTTTTAGCCAACACTTCCCAGATTTGCTCGCGGGATTGTTCCTCGGTCAGGCCTCCGCGCAAAGTGGAGGCGGGATAGGACAGGCTGCCCTCGAGATTTTTTTCCTCCCACAAGATTTGGTTGCTTTTCTTGTCGATAAATTCCATGTCGATGAGGATGCGCAGCTTGTAGGCCGTCGCGGCTTGGGTGGGGTCGTATTGCACCGCGGTCAAAATGTAGCGGGTGATGGTGATCGCGACAATGCCCTGGGACTCGGAGTCGGGAACCACGGGATAGCGCCCGTCGCGCAGGAATTCGTCGCGCACGCGCAGCAGGAGTTTGTCTTCCAGGCCGAATTGCTGGGTTTTGTTGATGACCGGGCGCAGCGCGAGCCGCTGTACGTGCTGGGGCAGGATTTGCGGCGTCGGCCGATAGGCGACGTCGGTGCCGCACCCGGAGAGGATAAGAAGAGACGATGTCAGCGCGAAGAGGCGTATGTTCATGGGGCCACCACCAGATTGACGAGCTTCTTGGGAACGACGATCGATTTGATTATTTTTTTCCCATCCAAGGCCAGCTTGACTTTATCAAGAGAGACGGCGGTCTCCTTCACGTCTCCTTCGGCGGCGTCGGCCGCGATGGTGAAAGTCGCCCGGAGCCTGCCGTTGACCTGAACCGCGTATTCCACGGTGGCGTCAACGAGATATTTGGCGTCCCATAAGGGCCACGGCTGCAGGCACAGCGGCTCCGTGCGGCCGATCTTTTCCCAGAGCTCTTCGGTTAAATGCGGAGCGAAAGGGTTGAGGAGCGTTAGGAACGTTTCGATGTCGACTCGAGAGGGGCTCCTTTCATCCAGGATCGCGTTGAGATAGATCATGAGCGTCGAGATGGCGGTATTGAAATTAAAGTTTTCGATGTCAGAGCCGATTTTTTTGATGGTCCGGTGCCGCAGCGACTCGAGTCCCGGGCCGGACGCGGCCTTCGGCCCCGATTCGGCTATCGCCGACCAGGCCCTGCGCAAGAAACGCGAGACGCCCTCGATGCTTCGCATATCCCAGGGTTTGGCCTGCTCGAAGGGGCCCATGAACATTTCATAAAGACGAAACGCGTCGGCTCCGTATTTGTTTAAAACGACGTCGGGGTTGACGACGTTTTTCTTCGACTTCGACATTTTTTCGACTTGGGACTCGAGAACCTCGCCGGTTTTGGCGTGGACTGTGCGCCCCTGATCATCATACTCGACATCCTCGTAAGGATGATAGGCGCCTTTGGAATCACGGTTCGAGTAGGAGAGGATCATGCCTTGGTGTCGAAGCTTCTGGTAGGGCTCTTTGGTCGACACGAGGCCGAGATCGAAGAGAACTTTGTGCCAAAAGCGGGAGTAGAGAAGATGCAGCACGGCATGCTCGGCCCCTCCGACATAGCAGTCCACGGGGGCCCAGGCCTTCTCGATCGAGGCGTCCCAGGGGGCGACGGAATTTTTTGGGTCGATATAGCGCAGATAGTACCAGCACGATCCCGCCCACTGAGGCATCGTGTTGGTTTCACGCTTTCCGGCTCCGCCGCACGCCGGGCATTTCGTTTCGACCCAATGCGCCACATTGGCCAGGGGCGACTCGCCGGTGCCGGCGGGTTTGAAATCGACGACATCGGGCAGGCGCAGTGGGAGCTCTCTTTCGGGGACTGGGATGGAGCCGCATGACGGGCAATGGACGATCGGTATGGGCTCGCCCCAATAGCGTTGACGTGAGAACAGCCAGTCGCGGAGCTTGTAATTCACTTTTTCCAGCCCCAGGTTCTTTTCCTTCAGCCAAGAGATGATTTTTTTCTTCGCGTCCGGAGAAGACATCCCATTGAGAAATTCGGAGTTGATTGCGATGCCTTCTCCGCTGAATGCCGCGTCCTCCGGCGGCTTGACTCCTTTGGGGGGGGTGACGACCGGGGCGATGGCGAGCTTGTATTTTTGAGCGAACTCATAATCCCGTTCATCGTGCGCTGGAACGGCCATGATGGCGGCCGTTCCGTAGCTGCCGAGGACGTAGTCGGCGACGTACACGGGGATCTTTCTGCCATTGACGGGATTGATCGCGAAGCCGCCGGTGAACACCCCTGTTTTTTCCTTCTGCAGGTCCGTTCTTTCTAGATCAGATTTGTTCTTGGCCGCTTCGACGTAGAGTTCCACCTCGCGTTTTTGCGCTGGCGCGGTCAGAGCCGGGGTCAGGGGGTGCTCGGGAGCCAGCACCATGTAAGTCGCGCCGAAGAGGGTATCTGGACGCGTTGTGAATACCTTAATATCGTCTCCCGCCTCGGATTTAAAGAGCACCTCGGCGCCCTCGGAGCGACCGATCCAATGCCTTTGCATGGCGAGCGTCGACTGCGGCCAGTCGAGCCCATCGAGGTCTTCTTCGAGTCGGTCGGCGTAGGCCGTGATTTTGAGAACCCATTGACGGATATTTTTGCGCTCGACCTTCGCTCCGCAGCGCTCGCAGGCCCCGTTGAAAACTTCCTCGTTGGCCAACCCCGTTTTGCAGGAAGGGCAGAAGTTGATGGGCGCCGTACTCTCATAAGCGAGACCATTTTTGAACAGCTGCAGGAAGATCCATTGAGTCCAGCGGTAGTAGTCGGGATCGGTTGTGTCGATTTCCCTGTCCCAATCGTAAGAGAACCCGAGAGACTTGATCTGTCGCCGGAAGTTGTCGATATTGTCCTTCGTGACGCGCGCGGGATGAGCGCCGGTGGCGATGGCGAAGTTTTCAGCAGGCAAGCCGAAGGCATCCCAGCCCATGGGGTGCAGGACGTCGAAGCCGCTCATGCGCTTGTAGCGGCAGAGAATGTCGGTGGCGGTGTAGCCTTCCGGGTGACCTACGTGCAGACCCGCCGCCGACGGATACGGGAACATATCGAGGCAGTAGAATTTCTTCCCAGGACGCGGCGTTCGCGGAGCTCTAAAAAGGCCTTGCCGCTGCCAGCGGTCCTGCCACTTCTTTTCGATGGCGGCGAAGGGGATGTGCTCGGCTTTCACGCTGTCATTATAGCTTTTGTCAGAACTTCTAATCGGTCGTGGAGACGTTGATGCGCACGGGATTGAAGAGCAATCGGCCGTTCCAGACCCCCGCGCGCGCCGTCGAGGTTGAGGCATAGAGGTGTTCGGTGCCATACACCAGCGACCAGCTCGTCGTCTGCCCGACCAACAGGGGCCCCCAGGCGGCGCGGTCCTGTTCGAAGCAAAGAGTCGAGCGAGGAGAAATCTTCACTTGTTCTGTGGGCGATCCGGACACGACCTGAGATGAGGCGAGGGCGTCATATCTCTGCGGAGGCTGGCCGATCCCGAGAACCCAAGGGCGAAGCGCGGGGTCGCGCACGAAGTCGAGATAAACGTTCTTTTTTCCGAAGTTTTTTATCTCCACAAGTAAGGAGATGGCCTCGCCGGGAGCGTAGGCGGGCTTGAGGGCGCGAGCGCGGGCCCGCAGGCCCGCCGAGTCCTTGCCCCATTTCGGCTCCGGCGGCAGGTCGGCCGAAGCGCAGAAAGAGGAGCGTCTGAGGGGATCGGCGGCTCGAGGACGGAGCTTTGCGTCAAGGTCAAGGTAAGTCAGCGAGTACGGATCGATCCTTGCGGAATGAAATTTCAGCGCCCAATGGAGATGCGGTCCGGTCACGCGCCCCGACGCGCCCACCTTGCCTATGAGCTGTCCTTTCTTGACCATGTCGCCGGCCTTCACGGCCATGCCAGAAAGGTGCGCGTAGAGGGTTGTTAACCCGAGGCCGTGGTCGATGACGAGGGTGTTTCCGGAATAAAACAGAGGATCGGCGAGGACGACTCGGCCGGAGGCGGGAGCGCGGACCGGTTTTCCATGGGAAGCTTTGAGGTCCATTCCCGAGTGCGGGGCGCGGGGAGATTCGTTAAATATACGGCGTTCTCCGAAGTGCCCGGTCAGCGCTCCGGGAATGGGAGGATCGAACCTTCCTTCGAAGAGACGTTTCTCTTCTCCATGGGCGAAAAGACGGTGGAGTCTGGCGGCTTCGCCCTCGGCGCGCTCGGCGTCATTTTTATCGGGGGTGACGAATTTCTGATCGACGTGGAGTCGAACGACAGGGAAATCCGCCGCCGCGATCGACAGGATTTCTGACTTTTTAACGGGGGGACTTCCCGGGGCGCGAAGAACGGCGCTGAGCACGGCGGGTCCCGTGGAACTCTCAAGGTCGAGGCCGGCGAAGGCAAGCCAAGTCCCGCTGGAGGCGGCGGGAAAAAATTGCAAGGCCTGACCGTTCAGGACGGCCTCGGGAGCGCGCTTGGGATCATGTCCCTCGACGTTGACAAGGATAATTTCTCCCGGCTTGAAGGCTCGCGCCTCCACGCTGATGCGTGGATCCGGCGGGGGTGGGAGCGCGGCGCGCGCCGGGAAGAGGAAAAACGCGAGGAGAAAAATCGGGAAGTTCATTCGATCATCTTTTTATACAACACTCGAGCCTGGGAGTTTGAGGGGTCGCGCTTGATGACCTCTTTGAGGTTCGCAGCGCACTCCTTCAAGCGGCCGAGTTCGCAGAGAAGCTTGGCGAGGTTGATCCTGGCGTCGATTTGCTCCGGCGCGGCCGCAAGCGACCGGGTCCACCAATCGACCGCGCCCCGGGCGTCGCCCGAGAGGTACGCCAAGTTCCCCAGATTATTCAGAGGACCGGGGCGGGAGGCAGAGAGTTCGTGGGCTCGCCGAAAAGCGGCGGCGGCCCCCGTGAAATCAGAGGCCTTCGCCTTGAGAAATCCCAACGCTTCGGCCGCGTCAGCATCGTTGGGCTGGAGCGCCAGACGATTCTCCAATTCCGCGATGCGTCGGGGATCGGCGCCGGCGTGAAACGGCGACTGGGAGGCGTTGCGGCGCACGGCCAGAGGAGATTTGACCGAGAGCCAGGCGAAAACAACGAGGGCTAAGGAGATAAGAATCGACGACGCCACGGCCGGCCGCGGCGTGACCGGGGCCGAAGCGCCCAGCAAGGCGAAGGCGGCGAACGCCGAGGCGCCAAAGCGCAGGTCCGGCGCCGTGAATGCGGCGCAAAATAGGCTCAGGGCGCCGATGGCGCAGGCATCGCGCCAGGCGTCCGGAGGCTCGCGGCGAAGGGTCAGCCAGGCCGCGAGAGGCACCGAGATCAGGACGGCCAGGCCGAGGGGACCGGTTTCGGCGAGGGTTTGAAGATATTCATTATGCGCGAAGTTGATGATGACCGCGCCGGCCGGCCAGCGCGCTTTGAGTTCGGCGGACGCATGGGCCGGGAACTCAAGGTGAAAGCGGCCCAGGCCGCAGCCGAGCCAGGGATTGGCGCGCCACATCGCGAGCGTGTCCCGCCAAATCAAGGCATGAGTCCATTCTCTATTCCAGAACAGCACGCCGGCCGCGACAGTGGCCGCCGTGATAGCGACAAGGGCCGCCAGAAGGCTCCTTCTCTTGAGTCGGGCCGCCGCCCACAGAGTGAATGCCGCCAGGAGGCCGAAGACGGCCGTCCGTGATTGCGTGAGGAATAGGCCCGAGAGTTCGATGAGCGCCGCCGCGATCCACAGGGGGCGGCTTTTGGATGCGATGGATGCGCCGGCCAGGGCTAAAGGCAGGGCGGCCGCCAAAGAGACTCCAAGAAAGATGGGGTTGCCGAAGCTGGCGAAGGGGCGAGTTTGGCCGCCGTGAACCTGAGCGAGAGCCCATAAGCCGGCGCACGCCGCCGTCAACGTCCAAAACGCGGAGAAAGCGGAGGCGCCGATGGCGGCAAAAGACCTGCTTGCGGCCCAGTAGGTCAGTCCGCAGAAAAAAAGGCGTGCGGCCTCCGTTTCGGAGGCGGTGTGATCTGGAGACAGGGCCCAAAACAGCGCTCCCGATAGACTTAAAGCGCCGACGCAGGCGTCTAGAAGGGGGCGGCCTTCGGTCGCGCGGTCCGTCTTGGCCATGCCACGCCAGAGGAGGCTTGCGCCGGCCAAAAGCATGGAGGCTTGAAGCGCGATGAGTTTGGCGCGAATGATTTTTTGATCGGGAATGAGCCAGAAAGCCGCGGCGGCGAGCATCCAGGCCGCCGGCAATCGGAGATCGGCTCGGAACGATGGGGAGAAGATTTTATGCACGAAGCAAGGAGGCGATCCGGGTTTGGATTTGGAACATCCTGGCCTTGGACCGGGGATGGCGATCGTCGAGCCCGAGCAGGTGGAGGGCGCCGTGGGCGGTCAGGATGGCCGCTTCATGGGCCGGAGCGTGATGGAGTTCCCGAGCCTGGCGTCGCACCATCCAGGCCGAGACGATGATATCGCCCAGGGCGGTTTCGTCCGCGGGGACTCCTGGAAGAGACTCGTGTTCGAACGTGATGACATCGGTGTCGTAGTCGTGGTTGAGATAGCGCCGATTCATCTCGAGCATCCGGGCCCGCGAGACGAAGACGACGCAGATTTCGCCTGTCCGATCTGATTTCAGGGCCCTGAAGGCCTGGCGCACCGCCTCGGCGTACAATCGGGGACGTCTGGCCGCAGAGGGCAAGGACCTGACGCCGCGAACGCGAACGATCAGTTCTTTTTTTCGTCCCATTTATCGTAGGCGCGGATGATTCGTTTGACGATGGCGTGGCGCGAGACGTCGGCTTCCGCCATATGCGTGACCGCCACCCCGTCCACCCCTTTGAGAATTTCGAGAACGCGAACCAGGCCCGAGGCGGAGCGCGCGCCCAAGTCGTTTTGCGTGGTGTCGCCGGTCACGATCATCTTCGATCCGGTGCCCATGCGGGTCAGGAACATTTTCATTTGCTCGGGAGTGGTGTTTTGGGCCTCGTCGAGAATAATAAACGAATCCTCGAACGTCCTGCCCCGCATGTACGCCAACGGAACGATTTCAATGACGTCGTTGTCTCGCCATGTGCGGAAGCGCTCCCCGCCGAGGAGCGTTATGAAGGCGTCGTAGAGAGGCCGCAAGTAGGGGTTGACCTTCTCCAGGAGATCGCCGGGAAGAAAACCAAGCTTCTCGCCGGCCTCGACGACGGGCCGGGAGAGAATGATTTTCGCGACTTGACGGGATTCCAGGGCCCTCAAGGCGCAGGCGACGGCGAGGAACGTCTTTCCCGTGCCGGCGGGGCCGACGCCGAAGATCAGATCGTTGGCTCGGATGGTGTCGCAGTACTTTTGCTGGTTCGGCGTTCGAGGACGCAAAACCCGTCCGCTGTGGGCTCGATAGAGTCCATCTTCGGGCAGGTTGGGGGCGTCGAGGTTGAGGGGCTCGAAACCCCGGGGATCGACGGGAATCGCCCGTCTGCGCAGAGAGTCGATTTCCTCGCGTAGGCGCCGAACGGCTCTTGCGACGCGCGCGGCGTTGCCCTTGATCGTGAGGGACAAATCTCCGGAGGACGCGTCCTGGCGCAGGAGGATCTCCACTCCAAAATCACGCTCGAGTTCTCGCAGGCGGACGTCTTGTTCGCCGAGAAGCCGCACCGCTTCTTCTTGATTGTGAAGGTGAATTTGCTTTGTTGTCATAGGGTTTTGAGGGCGGCCTCGTCGAAGGTCAAGTGGGCGCCCAGAGAGCGGCAGGCGTCGAGGGCGGCGCAGGGCTGCCCGTCGAGGGCGTCCTCCCAGCGCCCTTGCGCGTCGCGAAGGCGCCAGGTCTGAGTGATGAGACCCGCGTTGCGAAGGGCGTTGAACCATCGCAGGGCGCCGGAGATCGTCGCCGGATCGCTTGGCGAGGAGATGAGCGCCTCGAAGCGGGCATGCAGGCGGTTTTCGAGCTCGTCGATCCAGGGCAGCTCATCGTAGCGGAACAGGCGAATCTTGGCCTGGGCCAGGAGTTCCAGGACGGCGTCGTCCTGAGCGGCTCCCTGACGCAAGGCGCACACGCACTTGACCCAGCGTTGAAGAAAGAGCGATCGCTCGTAGCCCAAGATTTCTTGGCCCGCCAGCGCCTTGACGACCTCGCGGCGTTCATCGCTGAGAAGCGCGTCGAGCCCCCAGCTTGCTCTTGGCATGCGGGACCCAAGTTCGCGGCGAAAATCCTCATCATTGAGCCGAAGAAAGTCGGCGCACAAGGCCTCCCAGTCCTCTTCCGGATGAAACGGGTGAGTCCAGCAGGCGATATCCAGGCGGTCGATTCGGTGCACAATCGCGTGGAATCGGGCGCTGTCTCGTGTTTCTGGTCGCAAGACGGTGACCGAGCGCAGAGACAGGGTGCGGTCTCGTCCCGCGAGTCCGGCCTTGACCGAGCGCACGGAGGCTTCCATGTCCCATTGCAGAAGAGGCGGGGGCGCGCAGGGCAAGTCGAGATGGTCGAGAATGGCGGCGTGGGCGGCCGCGCGATCGAGCTCGACGCGCGCGTGTTTGACAAGGCGCGTCCAGACGTCGGATCCGATATTGAATCGGGCGATGTTTGAGCGGCAGGCGCGCAGACGCTCGAGCAAATCTTTTTCCAGGTCCGGAGCCAGCGCGGCGGCGAGATCCGCGGCCCGGGCGGCTCTTTGAAGACAGGCGACGGCCTGCGGCCCGGAAATGTCGTCGAAAAACCAACCGCAGCTGGTGAACATCGCCAGACGTTCCCTTTGCAGAGTCAGCAGACGCAGCGCCAAAGTTTCATCGGCTGGCGGGAGGCGATTTTTCGCGTGTTGGGCGAGGAATTGCGACTGGACGTTTCGGCAGGGCCTGAGCCAGAGGACGACCGACTCGTCGCGGGCTTTCCAGGGATCTATAAATAACCGGGAGCCGTGATCCTCGAAGAGGGAATCGAGCCTCGCGGCGAGGGACACCAGGGCCTGACGAAGAGGGCCGCGCCAATCCTGGGACCAGTCGGGCAGATGCTGCGAGCGGCAGCCGCAATTTTTTTCCCAGCGGCCGAGACCGTGCGGGCAGCTCCACGCCGTGCGCTCCTTGATTTTGACCTTGACCTTTGCGGGATGACGAGAGAGAAAGCGGGCGTAATCGATGGAGACGATGCCTTCGGGCTCCAAAAAGTCCAGGGCGCGGCCCAGTGTCCGGGCGGTTCTCCGGTGGTGATGGCCGTAAAATTCTCCATCGGACGCGATGTTGAGAAGTCGTTTCGGCGCGTCGGCAGGAACGTTCGAGCGAAGCGCTTTCGCGAATGCGACCGGATTGTCCAATACCGCGCCCTCGACCACGGCGCGAGAGAGAGGACCATGGAAAAAAAACACGGTGATCGTTTTGGACGGATCGGCGGGCGAGCTCCAGAGGTAGGGGATCGAGACGTCCAGGTGATCTGGGTCCACCTCTTTCCAGTCGCCGTCGTCGGAGCGCACGGCCGCGGCTTGGCTTGGGTCGAGGATGGTGAAGGAGATGCCCGACTCGCAAAGGACCTCGAGCGTTTCGTTGTCGACGGCGGTTTCCGGCAGCCACAGTCCTTCCGAGTTTCTCCCGAAGCGATGTCCGAACTCGGCCTGCCCCCAGCGCACGAGCGTCTGTTTGTCCCGGCGGGAGTCCAGCGGCAAAATCGTGTGGAAATAGGGCTGCGCGATCCCCGTTTTCGTCTCCCGATCGGCGGCGACAATCCGCATGTAGAGGCCGTGCCGCTCGCGTTCAAGCCAGGACATCAGCGTCGGCCCGAAATCATACGAGATCCGTTTGAGCGTCTGTTCCTCGCGGGCGGGCCCCCTCGTTCTCGTCCCGAAAGCGATTGGCCCATAGCAATCCTCGGCGATGCGCGCGTTCCAGTCGTGGAAGGGGGCCGCGTCGTCCTCGCGCTCAACCGCGCCGGTCCAAGGATTTTCCCTTGGGGGCTGATAAAAGTGTCCATGAACGCAGACGTGCCGCGAACTCATCTTTTTATTGTAGATATTTCGACGGCGACTCTGGAGGTCGCCGAGCATAATTGGTTTTATTGGTGATGAAGAAATAGTAGAAGATATAGGTATGGGATTATTCGGAAACAAAAAAAAGAAAATTCTCGTTTCGGATGGGGACATACTCTCCCGGCAGAGCCTGATGACCTTGCTCCTGGAGCAGGGTTACGAGGTTCTGGAGGCCCAGGACGGCGGGGGCGCGGTCAAGACGGCCGACAAGGAGCTTCCTGACCTGATTCTTCTCGACAATTCGATGCCCCTATTGGCGGGAGCGACGGCCGTGGCGATACTGCGGACCAACCCCAAGACGCAGGCCATTCCGATCATCGTCCTTTCGTCCAACAATCTGGTCTCGGACGTCGAGCAGTGTTTGTCTCAGGGGGCCCGCGACTATATCGTCAAGCCGTTCGATAAGGCTCATCTGCTCGCCAAAATTCAGCGGCTTCTGGAATAACCCCCCCCTCGCTTAACGGGGGACCGTCTCGCCGCGCGGCACGACGACCAGGCCGCTGGGGTCTACGAAGTAGCGTTTGGCGTCCTCGTCGCGGTTGAAGCCGAGCTTGAGTTTGGCGCTGATTTCATTGAAGCGGTCGACGATGACGCGCTTGAGCGAGGCTTCCGTCCGGATTTTGCAGAAATCCATGATGATGGAGTCTTCGATGACCGCGCCGTCATGAACGTGAACCCCGCGGCCGAGTATCGAGTTCTTGATCGTGGCGTTGCGTACGAAGCAGCCGTCGCTGATGATGCAATTGGAGAGCTTTCCATCGAGGATTTTCGCCGGGGGTCCGTCGTAGCTTCCGGCGTGGATGAACCAACGGCGATTGTTGAGATTCATCTTTGGTCGCGCGCCGAGGATATCCATATTGGATTGATAAAAACTGGAGATCGTTCCCACGTCGCGCCAATAGGCCTGTTCTTCGTATAACTTCAAGCCCGGCAGTTGGTTTGTCGAGAAGTCGTAGGCGGAGAGCTTCCGGGATTTGACGATGTCGGGAATGATGTTCTTCCCGAAGTCGAGGTCGCTCTCTCCCTGGTAATGGTTTTTCAGCAAATCAACCAGGACGTCTCGATTGAACAGATAGTTGCCCATGGAGGCCAGCACGTGGCCCGGATTTCCGGGCATTGATTTGGCCTGAAGCGGCTTTTCGATGAACCCAACGATGCGGCCCTTGGCGTCCGCGTCGACGATGCCGAAGGAGTGCGCGTTTTTCAGAGGCACAGGGATGGTGGCGACCGTGGCATCGGCTCCCGCCTCGACGTGCCACTGGATCATCTGGCCGATGTCCATGCGGTAGACGTGATCGGCGCCGAAAACCGCCACGATGTCGGGGTCGAAGTCATGGACCAGATTGAGGTTTTGTCGCACGGCGTCGGCCGTGCCCCGGTACCACATGGTTCCTAGGCGCATTTGCGGGGGAACCATGGTGATGAACTGATCTCGGGTCAGGCCGGCGGTCCGCCAGTTGGAACGCAGGTATTCGATGAGACTTTGCGACATGTATTGAACGAGGACGTAGATCGACTGTATCCCGGAGTTGACGAAATTGGAGAGAACGAAGTCGATGATGCGGTATTTCCCCCCGAAGGGAACGGCGGGCTTGGAGCGTTCGTGCGTCATCGGGTGCAGCCTCTCGCCCTTTCCTCCCGCCAGAACAATGGCCAGAACCCGGCGGGTCGGTGCGATCGGATGCTTGGGGCCTGTCGTCATCTCCCGCAAGGCTAGCAAATTGTCCCGCGTGTTCCAGCGGATGATGAGGGGGAGATCGGGGGCGCTAGAAATCGACGACTTTGCTGGTGCTGATTTTCAGGAGAAAGAAGCCGCTGTCATCGGATTTTTCGTGCACGGAGAACGCGACGGAGGCTTCCATGGCGTCGTTGAGGGCGGAGACCGCGCGGTGTATGGAGTCTCCATCGGAGCGGAGCACGACGCTGGCTTCCCGCAGGGCAGATCCTCGGCGGACCCGCATTTCGTCGACGTAGCGCGCGAGTTTGGTTTTCGCGTCCTCGCTATTGGGAAAGTCATGGGGAAACAAGGGGAACTTCCCCGACAGAGCGCTCTTGAACTTTCCATGTGAGACCGGGCGGACGAGCTTATGGGCCGCGAGCTTTTGCAGCCCCGCCTCAAGATCGCGTCGGGCCAAACCGGTGGCCGACGCCAAGTCGTCCGGTCCTTGGGAACGATGATCGTTCGTGAGGCATTCAAACGCCCAATAGGTGGGCGCGTCTCTGACGACGACCTTGAATTGTTCCGGAGTGAGGTGGTAAGAGTTGCGGTTGATCAGGCGTTTTACGGCCTGCTGGGCGAAACTCTTCTCGCCGCAAGGACGAAGCAGGGGGGCGAGCAGGGATTGGAAGATATTGTCCGGCCCGAAGTGATCGCGCAAGTAGTCCGTGATGAGCCGCCGGCACTGTTCGTCCTCGGGGTGAATGCGCAATAAATTGATGAGGATGGGCAGCCATTGAGGACGGGGGAGGTGCGCGCCCCTCTCGAGTTTCAGGTAATAGGAGAAGGTAAAAGGAAAAACGTGGCGTCCGCCGTTGCGGTGATAGAAAGCGTAGGGCGTGGCGAAGCCGGATTCCTGGCGCAGGCGCTCGAGGGATTTCGAGAAAAGACCCATGGCGGGATTCTACAACACTATCGGAAATTGTGGAGGCTACTTATCGATGCGCTCAAGGAGATTTCCGAAGCCAAAGGCGAGCGCCGAGGGAGATCTTGGCGGACCCAGCGTCAAGCGCAGCGTTCCGTCGCCGGCGTGTTCAATGCTCGATCCGAGTGCCGAGCGATCGAACGCGATGATGACCGAGGCCGAGGCGTGCGCCGGGAATTTTTGGGCCAAGCCGCCGATGGCCGAGAGCACGGCCTCTTCGCCGAAGGCTTGGATGAGGTCCGTTCGCGTGGCCAAGTCCAGGTCCACGCGTAAGCCGGGCGGCCAGGCCTGGGATGCGCGCAGAACGTCCAGGGTTTTGGTGGTTTTTTCTCCGGCGGAGGCGGCGAGCTCGCGCGCCTCCTCGTCGGCCTTTCGCTGCATTTGCTCTCGAGTGGCGGTTCGGTGGGCGCGAAGTTTTTTGCGGTTTCTTTTATCAAGACGCCGAAGCGATTCGGAAATCATGCGCGCGCCGAGGTCTCCGGGTTTGAGCCCGCGATCGATGGTGATGCGGTCGAATTCCTCGGCGGCCAACAGGTGCTCGATGAGGAGCTTGTTGACTTCACGACGCAGGCTTTCGGAGAGAAAAACCAACGCTTGGCTCAATGCCTGGGCGGCGGTGGGGGCTAAGGGGCGCATTTCCCGTCCCGCGAGCTCGGGCAACGTGCGCAGGAAGGCCTCAATGGAGGGGATATCCAGTTCGCTCATGCCGAGGTCGATTCCGTATTGGGACCTCAGGCGTGCGGCGACATCCGGGGGAAGGTGAGCCATCGCTTGGTTGGCGAGAGAGACGGCGTCCTTGTTCTGCTGGACGCTAGGGATGAGATCTGATTCGATTTTCTCAGCGAACGCAGTGACGGTCCGGTCGATGATGGAGTTGGTGATGACCAGGGTGTTGGCCCCCTCGGAGGCGCCTGCGAGCTGGCCCAAAGCGGACAAAATCCTATTCTGCAGCGTCAGGGAATCCTGGGACGTGAAGGGTGAAATCGGCGAGCCGTAGTAGCGCGCCGCGTTGACCATCGCCGTGATCGAGGGTCCGGAAAATCGCAGCGTGCCCAGAGGACCGAGAGGGACGCTGATGTCCCGTATGGAGGCGAGTATTTGCGAACGAATGGCTGACCGGGCGGCGTTGTCCCAAAACGCGGGGTCGGACAGCAGCTCAATGGCCTCCGCGGCGAGCTCCCTCTTGACGGAATAATCTTTTTTCACAGCGGACACGGCCCCTAGATTTCTATCGATGATGTCTTGGATGTCGCGGTTGTCGGAGTTGGGACCATCGGAAAAAATCCGAGACAGCCTGTCCGCTATGAGTTCTTTGGTCTGGGGTGGTAACGGCGACAGCGCGAGCGTGTCGAGAACCGCGACCTGATCGGACCGAGGCATCGCGGCTAAGAACTTAAGGGCCGAATCGAGACCTCGTTGCGGATCGGCCTGAGCCGCGATCTTGTCTGCGATTTGAAGACCTTCTGCTCCCAGGCGCGCCAAGTGGGCGGCCAGGGCGTCCGCCTGGGAGCGGGTCCCGGTGAACTTATCCTTGCCTCCAAAGACGAAATCCGTGTTGAGCGTCGCGTAAGGGAAGGGGGTCCAGCGCAGGCCCGCCAGGCAGCCTTCGTTGGAGATGTTGACGCCCCCATAGGAAATTTTTTCTTTTTCACAGAGTGTGTAGATCGATGATCCAGGAAAAACCTCCAAAGACGCTTCAATCTCCGCTCCTTCTCGATGGTACTCGACCCTGCCCCGTTCGTTCTTGTAGCCCGCGCGCAGGTGGACCGGCTTTCGGCCGAGGTTCGACGAGAGTCCTCCCTGCAGCTTATCCGCGACGACGGTGCCCGACAGTCGGCGTGAGGCGCCCAAAACGAGGTTCGCGTCCACGAAGGGAACGGGGCCGGACAAGGTGATGGTGGCCTGAGGAGAGATTTCTTGCTCCAAGGTGGGTCGGATTTGATCGCGCAGAACGCGAGAGAAAATGGTGTGGCCGACGGGTAAGAGCTCGTCGGTGACGCCGAAGATTCCCAACGCTTGATAGTCGCGAGGAAACGAAAGACGCATGCCTGCGGAGGCATTGCCGGCGATGTTGGGCGCGTAGCCGGAGCTGCGGACAAGACCGGTCGCCGACCAAGCCAGATCGACGGCCAGGGGGGATTGAAACGGCAGGTTCAGGCGGGCAGCGCGGCCGAATTGGAGGAGGCCGCCCGCGAAAATATTCAACTGTTGCTGCCAGGGGTCGTCAACCGTGGTGCGGGAACGTAGAGGGTTAATGACGTTTTCCGGCATCTCCAAGCGTCGGGCCATGTCGATGAATCGGTCCATGGACGAATTCGGCGCGGCATCCCCAAAAAAGCGCGACTTTAAATCGACGGCGGCGGCTTGGAACTCAAAGCGACGGTCGATCAGCGTGTCAAGCGGAGAGCGTGATATGTGACGGACGTTGACATAGGGACTGACATCCATCACCGCCGAGCGGCCGCCGTTGCCCAATTGGCCGACCGCGACGCTCCAATTGCCGGCGTTGACTGAGACCTCATTGATGCCCAGGCCGTTTTGGTCGGTGTGTCTTAACGACACGCCCACGGACACGGGAGGCTTGTCTCGTGAATCCCCATCGAAGGCGGCGCCGCCGCTGGCGGAGGCGCCGTCGACCGCCGATTGAAAAGAAGGCAATTTTTCGGGGCGAGGCGGCGGCGGCATGGAGACCCGGGTGCGCGCGGGCGGGGGCGAAGCCTGCATGGACAGAAGCTGCTCGATGCGTTCGGCCAAGACAAGGCCGCCGTTTTGGGCCGCTCCAGGCACCCGTCCCAGCCCCCGGATTTCGGCGAGATATTTCCGCGCGTTCGGATCGGCGGAGGCGTCGGGAAAATCGGCGGCGAAGTTTTCCACGCGGGCGGAGGCGTCAGGCCAGGCTCCGGAACGGGCGTCCTCGATCGCCGACAGCAGGTCCTTGTTCGCGATCAGAGCCCGCATGCGCAGTCGTTCTGATTCAGCGCTCGCGCGCAGGTTCGGATCCTGGAGGGACTCGAGCCAGAAAAGGGCTTCCTTGGGCGCGGAGCTGGCCTTGTCTTCTCGCGGGGCGATCGCAGCCAGGGCAAGACCCAGGCCCAGACGGGCCGAATCGAGATGAACCGCGCACGGCGCATCATCGGGGCAGTCTTCGATGAACATCCGGAAGAGGAAAGCGGCGCGCCCGGGATGTCCTTGGGCCGCCTCTGCCTGGGCCGCCGCCAGCTGTTTGTCCGGATTCGAGGGACCTTGGGGCCGGCTTCCTCGGGGTAAAATATCAAGAAGATTCCAGCGGGTTTCGCTTGGCTGTCCGGTGAGAGAGGCCGCGGCCGGGGACGTTAAGGCCGCGATCAGCAGCAGGAGAATCGACACCTGCCGATTATAACGTACGGGGTTGTCTCCGGGGCGCGGCAATTGCCCCGGGTCTTAAGCAATGGGCCTATAACTAAAAGTAATTTTTATTAACTATTTGGTTAATATAAAGTTATGTGTCAGCGGATGGAGACCGGCGCGTCGCGCAGGGAGGCGCGGTCGGCCGCGATCAGGGGGTTGTCCCCTTTCCAGGCGTCGCGCACGAAGGCCTCATACGTCCAAGGCATCAGTTCTTTGAAGGAGCGGGCGAGGGCCTCTCCGTATTGCTGGATTTCCCATTGGGCGTGCGCGTCGGCGCGCAGAGACACGAAATTCATCAGGCTGCGGGCATTGACCGTCCAATAAAATTCCGTGTACAGGTTGACGGGAAGAACCATGCGCGCCATTTCCCGGGCCACGCCCAGGGAGAGCATTTTCTTGTATGTGTTGAGGGCCGCGTCGATTTGAGATTGGAACATCGCGTTCAAGGCGTCGTGATCAAGCGCGGCGGTGGCCGTGGACCCCTGCTTGTTTTTCTTGTCTTGGCAGCGCCAGATCGAGGGCATGTAAAAGTAGTCCTTGACCTCCGTATAACGGAAAGAGATTTCATTGTAGGCGGCAAAACGGTGACGGAACCACTGACGCGCCACGAAAATGGGAGCGGAGACGTGATACTTGAACACCGCGTGCTCGAAGGGCGTCATGTGAGAATGTTTGAGAAGATAAGAGATCAGTTTTTTGTCGGCTTCCGGACCTTTGGACGTTCCCCCATAGGAGACACGCGCGGCGTCGACGACTCCTTGATCTCCGCCCATGAAATCAACCAGGCGCACGAAGCCTTTATCGAGGACTCGGACCGATGTGTCGTTTGTTGTCATTGGAATTCTCCTGACGCGCGAGGCGCGTCGTCCCGATATTGTCTGACGTCGGACATTTTGGACGCGGATTGGGCGGTCGTTCGAATCCAGGTGGCCAAACGAACGTCGCCTAACAATCCTTTTCCGTTCCAGCGGTAGGCCGTCGAGGCCAGTTGCTTTTGCAGCATCTTGCCGATGATTCGTCCATCCAGCGCGAGCGGCACGACAACGACCCCGCCCCGCGTCGCCAATTGGCGCACTGTGGCCCTGTTGTCCGCGCGGTCCCGATCCTTTTGATCGAAATGAACGCCGTCACGCACCCACAGGAGGCCGCTGTCCCGGAAATTTCCCTTGATGCGGACGGCCTCGGCGATCGCCGCGGCCGAGGTTTTCCAAGAGGCGAGCTCTTTATCGTCGCGCGGAGCCAATCCGACGAGAACGATCGCTTCCTTTTCCGGGCGCCGGGATTGAGCTTTGGCGCGGTCGGCGAGGATATCGACGAGCTGGGTCGATGAGTCCATAGTGGAGGCAAGGACCAGGTCGACGTCGCTTTTCAGTCGTTTGGAGCGGGAGGCCGAAGGCACGACGAGGGAATGGGGATTGCGGGATTTGGGGGAGGGCAGTCCCGGGTTTTCATGGCGGGGCCGGTCGTCGGAAGGCTCGGCTCGGATTCCGAAGAGGTAGCGGAGATGATTCATGAAGGGGGATTCGGACACCGCCTCGAGCGGTACGGCGACGATTTTGCCGACATGCTGGGCGCGCAGACGGTCGATGGCGCGCTGAATCGAGACGGGGTCCTCGGGAAAGTCCACGCTTTCGACGGCGACGGCCCCCAGGCTGGAGCGTATGGAGCCAAGCTCCGTGCGGTTAGCGCGGTCGACGTTGCGCGCCAGCAGAAGGACTCCGTAGGGCTTTGCGTCCAGCGTTGAGCGCCCGAAGGGCGCGGCCAGAGCCGCTGGGACGAGCCAAACAAGGCAAAGGAAAAGGCCCGTCATTGCTTGGATTTATTGAGAAAGGCGTCGAGCCGTTCGCGCAGTTCTTGGAGGCTCACGGGTTTGGGAACGAATTCATCGCCTCCCGACAATGCGGCGCTGGTTTTATCGTGCGTGGAATCCCGGGCGGTGAGAAAAAGGATCGGCGTCCGTCGCTTGGAATTCCGCTTTTTTTCCAGAGCCCGGATTTTCTGGCACGCGCCCAACCCGTCGAGACGCGGCATCATGACGTCCATGAGAATCGCGTCCGGGGCCTCGGTCCGAAAAGACTCGACGGCTTCCAATCCGTCGCAGGCAAGACAAACAACATACCCGAGACGAGTCAGCTGGGTCGAGAGGATTTCACGAATGGACGGATCGTCATCGACGATTAGTATTTTGCGTCCCTCGATCATCATTTAAGGTTCAAACGTCCAAACCGCCGACTTGCCCGTAGAACCCGTGACCGCGACGACCAGTTCCTTGCGGCCGGGTTCGGGCTCGACGAGGGCGAAGCCCTGAGAGGAGCCTCCAAGATCCGCCTTCCACTTCAATTCAAAGGCGACGCCGGTCCAGTTCAAGGCGTGAAGCTCGCCTCCGTTGAAAAGACCGAAGGGATTGGCCAGGCCTCCAAGCATCGCGAGATTGCGCACGACATAAAGGGTTTGAAAGCGCGCGTCCGAGTAGGACGCGACCATCGGGGGGTTGAATTCGAGCATGCGGTCGTGCCATCTGACGCGCACGGGGCTTTGACCGAAGCTTTCCGGGGAGCGCCAATGACCTTTGGAGAATTGGGCGCGAAGGCTGTTGACGCTGGTCAGGTAAAGGAGGGCGCTTTCTCCAGAGTCGAGTTGGGCATAGGTGAAGGCATAGAGCCAATCCACGCGCCGGGCGGTGATCGCGGGATGACGCTGCTCATAGCGCCCGTCGATGTAAGCCAGAGGGTAGATCGCTCCGAAGGGGAAGCTTTTATCGTCCTGAATTTGTTGGGACGCGATCACGCGTTCGCCTTTTGAATCCTGGTGCGCTCGCACCATATAGGGGAGTTCCGCGGCCTTGATCCACTTCCCGGACTCGATGGTGTAGACGAAGGTTTCCAGTCGGCGAAAGGGTTCATTGTAAATGGTGACGAACAATTCGCTGCGCCCATTTCCGTCAAGATCGGCGGCCTCTAGGGAAACGATTCTGGCGGCCGTGCCGGCGATCTGCCCCTCGACGAGGGGTTTATCGGCGGCCGCGGGGTACGCGTAGAGTTTAAACGACTTCTCATCGGATAGGACGAGTTGCGGCTTCCCGATCCCATCGAAGTCTCCCGTCGTCATCGCCGCGACGGCATACGGCAGGTTCGCGCCGCGCGTCTTGGGAGATCGCAGGCCGCCGTCCGCCGCGCGAGCCGCGGGGGGTGCGGGAACTTCGGGGGGCGCGCCGACCCAACGCGCCTTGGCTCCCGGCTTGATCTCTTCCGTCTTCGAGGTGAGCACGCCCACGGAATGCTTATCGGAGACTCCGGTGACGACGCCCTCGCCGATCTTGATTTCCACCCGTCCCAGATCGGCGCCGGTCACGGGATGTTTAAGCTCCGGGCCCTCCTTGAGGATCGTGAAGGGGCGCTGCAAGGAGGAACCGTCGGCCGCCGTGAAGTCCAGCCACACCGTGTTAGAATCGACTCGGACGACATAACCCGCTTTGGGGGGAGCCACCGGGGTGATTTGAGCCGAGGCCGAAAGTGCGCTTAAGGCGCACAGCGTGAGAGCGCGCATCGGACAGAGGCTATCATATTTTTTTGTTAGAATCGCCGCGTCCAATGAACTACGCCTATCCGGCTCCGTGCACGGGGACCGCGCAAGACTTGATGCGGGTGATCACCAAGTCGTGTGAAGATCGTGTGAACCGCGAGGGGTTGTCCTTGCCGATAAAAACCGAGGCCCAGAGGCGTTACCTCGAGCCCGTCGCGCGCGCTATGGGGATCGCCTTCTCGATGGTCATGGAGATCATCCCGGCGGATTGGGGGAATGCCCTTCATGATTCGGCGTGCCGGTCTCTGGCCGGGGGACGTTCATATCCCTTCGACCCCGAATCGGAGACGTTGCGGGGGGCGCGGGCGGAGGCCGAGCGCCTTGCTCTCCAGTGCGGCCGCAGGCCCGCGCTGCTTGCGGCGATGTCCCATCCCCCGGTTCTCGGCGATTTGGCTCATCTGAATTTTGAATTAGGTCGGCACACCTCGCTGCTGCTGCGCGCGGTTCGAGGAGAGTCATGTCGTCCCCGCCTCGTGGTGGCGGTCGATCCCTTCGCGCTCGACTCCGTTTCCATCATCGAGGAAGGGTTGTACGCGGGCTATATGGGTTCGTTCCACATCGGTCTTGATCGCCTGGCCATGGGTCGAGGCCATGCCGGACCGGCGCTGTCTCCTCAGACGCGTTGGGACCGAATGCCGCTGAGGCTTCTACGGACCATTTCAGGAGGGGGGGAAGTCGGCCTTGTGTTGTCTGGAGGCGTTCCCGAGACCGGTTTCGTGCTGTACGGAATTCGGGAGTGGGTCCGCCGGGCGGCGCTGAGCAGTCCGCTTCGTTCGACGCCCGAAGCCGTCCGTCGGGCCGTGCGTTCGGACGCGTCGTATTCGCGTTTTGAGTCCGTTCGCCCCGACATCCTCGCGACTCCCTTGAGCGCATGGCGCCTCTTGGAGGTTTGGCTCATGTCCGTTGCCAGCGGCTTCGTTCCCGATCAAAGCCTTGAAGCCGCGGCGGGCGAGGTCTTGTCGTGTCTGGCCGTTCCCGAAGCCGAACGGCGGCGGCTGATGAATGAATTGCGACGCGAAATGAAGCATGAAACTCCAGTGCGGCGGAGATTGTTTCGACTGATCGCGGCCCGCGCGGCCCGCGCGCGTCCCGTGATTCTTCTTCCCGTGGTTCACAGCATCGCCCCCCTGGGAATCAAGGCGCTTGCGGCTTGGAGCATCGTGTGGATGGGGGCCGGACGCGTGCTCGTCAATCGCGTGGGAGACCCGCGGGGGGCCGCGGAAATGACGACGGACGAGTTGGCTGAACGCTTCACCGAAGAGAATTTTGTATGAGCGCGAACGTCTACAGGGCGCTAAGCGATTTAAAAGGTTTTTCTCTGAAAAATTGCCCCGCCATGGCGGAACCGACCGGGGTCTTGATGTGTCCTCCGGACTACTTTCAAGTCTTGTCGGTGAAAAATCCCTACATGATCGGGAACGTGGGTGGTGTCGATCCCATGAAAGCGCGCAGGCAATGGGAGACGTTGGTCGCGGCCTTCGAGTCCGTCGGCTGTCCCGTCGATACGATCACGCCGACGCCGGGGCTCGAGGATATGGTTTTCTGCGCCAACCAATCCTTGGCCGGCACTCGTCCCGACGGAGAGAAAGTCGCCTTGATCTCGGCGATGCGTCATGCGTCTAGGCGGCGCGAAGTGGGGTCTTTCAAACACTGGTACGAAGCCCGCGGCTACCGCGTTTTTTCTCTAAAGTCTGAGGGGCACGAGGCGTTCGAAGGTTCCGGCGATGCGATCTGGCATCCCTGCAAGAGGTTGATCTGGGGCGGCTACGGTTTTCGCACCGATGCCGCGATGTTTACTCAGGTGGCGGAATTCTTCAAGACCCCGGTCCTTCTTCTCAAACTCGTCAACGAGCGTTTTTATCATTTGGATACCTGCTTTTGTCCTTTGACGTCGGAGTCCGTGTTGATTTACCCGTCCGCGTTCGACGCGGCAAGTTTGGAGTTGATCTTGAAGATGTTTCCCATCGTCATCACATCCTCGGAGGCCGACGCCGTCACGCGGATGTCGTGCAACTCGGCGGTGTGGCGTTCAAAATTCGCTCTCGTTCAAAAAGGCGCGGCCGCGGCGTCGGGCCACATGCAGGCATTGGGTCTCAAGGTGGTCGAGGTCGACACCTCCGAATTCGTGAAATCCGGGGGCAGCGTGTATTGCCTGAAACAGTTTCTCTTCGGATGAGAATCATGCTTATCGCAGCGGCGTTGGCGCTGCCTTGTTCGGCGTTGTCTCCCGAAACGTCGGTCGACGAGGCCACCGCGGCTTGGATCGCGCGCTTGGAAGAGTCCGTTTCGGCGAGCGCGGTCGCCAGGAGCCTATTGGCGGGAACGCGGCACGTGCCGCGCCGCCAGGCGCGCGACGCGGCTTCATCCGACGCGATCTCGGTTCGCGCGGGCTCAAATCCCGTCATCGTTGTGAACCCGACGCGGTTACCCGCGACCACACCCGGCGAGGCGGAGGTCCTTTACATGTTGGCCGCGGCGCGAGCCGAGCTCGCCTTCCCCTTGCCGGTCTTGGAGGCCGAGCAGGCGGCCTGGCAAAAAGTCCTGCTTTTTTGCGTCGAGCGGGGGGCCGCCGATCCCCGGGGTTTTGGGGCGCTCTTGGCCCAAGAGGTCAAAACGCAGTCGCAAAGGGTCGCGGAGCTGGAGCGATCGAGCTTTCAACCGTCGTCACCCTGGGCGCCGACTGAAATTCCCGTTATCAGGCTGCCCGCGGGGGCGTTGGCGCGCGCGGGGCTTTTCCTGCATCTCGTCGAGAGCGATCCCCAACGATTCTATTGGGCGGTGGAGACGGGATCGCCCTGGCCCCGCGGTTCGGCGAGGCTCGTCGAACTGGAGGACGTGTTTGCGCTTCGCGCCAAGGACATCGCGGCGCTGACATCCCCCCCGCAAGGACCTTACGCGACGCTCGGCGGCAAGCGTTATCCGGGGGCGTTGATTCGCGCGGCTTACCCGCTGCGAGCCACGGGGGAGGTGGAACGCCTGCGCGAAGCGCTCCAGTCCTACGACAGCGCCGGCCTCAAGGCCTTGGAGCCGGCCATCAACCGTTGGCGTCGTTCTGGGCCTTTCCCGTGACGCTCTACACCTGTCAGGCGGGATACGAATCGCTTCTCATCAAGGAACTGGGGGAGAAAACCGCGGAAAAGGGGATCGGCTGGGTTTTCGGTCCCGAAGCGAGCGGCGAGCTGTGCTTCGCTCACATGGGCCTTGCCGCTCCCGTCGCCGTCGAGGGGCGGTCGGTGAATTCCTTGTCCGGAGCCTTGGCGGACTATTTTACCGGCTCGACGAAGAACGAGCGGTTTGAGGGGCCTTGGCCGTACTGCGTGGAGTCCTCCTCGGCTCCGGGATTGCCGCGCCGAGCGAAAACGGTGGCCGAGGGCTGCCTGGAGAAAATTCGAGGCCGCATGTCGCGGGTCGCCAAGCTCGCCGTCATCGGCCGGCCGGCGCCCGGACGCTCTCGCGGCCTGTTCGCTTACCTGACGGGCTTCGACGGGGTCCAGGCCAGCCGCGAGGTCCAGGCCGGCGGCCAAAGACGGATGGCCGATGATCCGAGGGCGCCCTCTCGTTCGTACCTCAAGGTCGAGGAGGCCTATGGAATCTTGGGCCGCGAGCCGGCGCGAGGAGACATCGTCGCGGACCTGGGTGCTGCGCCGGGAGGCTGGAGCTACAGCGCCGCGCGGCGCGGCGCTCGGGTGCTGGCCATCGACAACGGGCCTCTCAAAGCGGGGGCGCTGGACCCGCTGATCGAGCATAGGAGGGAGGACGCGTTTCTGTTCGTTCCCGCGCGTCCCATCGATTGGCTTTTTTGCGACATGGTCGAGGATCCGGATCGCGTCATCGCGCTTCTCGGACGCTGGCTGGGCGAGGGCTGGTGCCGGCGATTCGTCGTCAACTTAAAATTCGGGCGACAGAACCCCTTGAGGCTTTTATCGTGCGCCCAAGACCTGCGGACGAGCTGCTCGCTGCTGCGCGCGCGCCATCTATTTCATGATCGCGAGGAGTTGACGTTGGTGGGCGAGCGCCGAGAGAGACCTGGGTGTTCGTGATTATGTATCCTTGGACATCCATGCGCGGTTTTAGATTCGAAGGCGGCATTATCATGAGCTTGGCGCTCATGTTGGGCGCGTGCGGGCCGGTCAAAGAAGCCGAACCCAACGATTCCTACCAGCAAGCCGGCTCTCTGAAGACGGGGGGCAAGGCCGTGGGCACGATCGCCGTGGCCAAGGACCAGGATTGGTATCGGATGGATGTCGAGGCCGCCGGGGTTTTGAACGCCAAGATCGGGGGGATTCGAGACGTCGATTTCGTCGTCGCCGTCTTCGACAAGGATCGGCGCGAGCTCAAGCGCGTCGATGAGACGACGGTCGGAGGCGATGAACATCTGCTCGATATCGGCCTGTCCGCCGGGGCGTATTATCTGGTGGTGTCCAACAAGAACGAGAAGGTCAATAATGCCGCTCAGCCCTACGAACTCCAGACCTCTTATGAGACCTCCAACACCCGCGAACATGAACCCAACGATACGGCTTTGACGGCCGCGCCGCTCGAGGCCGGAGACCTCGTCAAGGGCCATTATTGGCCCACGCGGCAGCTGTTGTCCGAGGACCTGGAGGCGGAAGAAGAGGACTGGTATTCGATCGGGGTGACGAAGCAGGGATTATTTCTGCTCAATATCGATGTCAGCGAGGTCCCCAAAATCGACCCCGTCGTCGAGGTGTATGACACCAACGGCTACAAGCTCAGAGAGCTTGACGCCGGGGGAGTCGGCGAAGGCGAAACCCTGCGCAATTTCGGCGTTCGCGGTCCCGGAAAATTCCTCTTGCGCCTGCGCTCGAAATACAAGAACACGGGCAACGCCGATGTGCCCTACGACTTGCTGACCGAATTGCGTCCGTATCAGGGCCTGACCGAGTTCGAACCCAACGACCAGCGCGCCGACGCCACGCCGCTCGAGCTCGACTCGATGTCCGGCACCATCGCCCCGGTGGGCGACCAGGACTGGTATAGGGTAAGCGTGTCGTCCTTCGGCCGATCTCTTCTGCGGGCCGAACTTTCCGGCCTGGCCGGCACGGATTTGGCTCTGTCGTTGCGCGACGGCCTGGGAAACGAATTAATCTCCGTAGACAACATGGGCAGAGAACAGCCGGAAATTCTGACCGGGTGGGGGGCGTCTGCGGGGGAGTATTATCTCGTCGTGTCCGAAAAATCGGGGAAAAAAGCCGACAGCCGCCAGACGTATCAGCTCGGCGTGCGGCAAATCCCTTGGCAATCCGGCCTGGAGTGGGAGACGAACAACTCCAGCGGCTCGGTCCAGTCGCTCAAGGTCGGAGAATCGCTCGACGGCTACTTCTCCCCCAAGGGCGATGAGGACTGGTTCGAATTCAACCTCTACCAAAAGGGCGTCGTGGTCATGGAGCTGACCGGGGTGATCAACGTCGCCGCGCGCTTGACGCTCTTCGACCAGGAATACGCCGAGCTGGCTGGGGTCTCGGCGCCGAAGGCGGGAGAGTCGGCGTCCCTTGAACGCGAGCTCGATCGCGGCACCTACGCGGTGCGGCTCAAGCCCGCCGACCCCTCGCAAAACAACGTGCGCGACAAGTATTCGTTTCGCGTCAGGGTGAAATGAGGCGCTTGGCCTGGGCGGCCGCCTTAGCGGCTTTAAGCGCGTGTTCCGCCTCGAGAATGGGCGACGGGCCGCCCGGCGCGTCGCCTCCTCCTCCCCAAGAGGTCGCCGAGGTCAAGGATCCGAATTTTGAACTCCTCGTCCTTGAAACCGTGCCCAACGCCGACGACGACGGTGTCTCGTTCACGAAGATTTTCGTCGATGGTCAGGAGATCGGGAAAACCCCGGTGGGGCCCCGCTCCCAGGAAAAGCGCGCGCGCCTGAAGCTGCCGGCCGGAAACGTTCCGATGCGTCTTGAGCATTGGCTTCTTCCGGCGGCGGGCGAGTGGACCCGATTGGGCGACGCGCGCCAGCCCCGCGAGCGCTTCGTGCGCATCGAAAACGGGGTCATGAACCAGCTGACGCTGCGCTTTGGCGCCGACGGCGCGCCCTCTCTGCAGATGAGCCGCGCCGCCTTTCCGTAACGCTTCGGTCCCGGGTTTGCTAAAATTCCGTCCGGCCATGCCCGACAACATCTCTTTATCCGACGTCAAATTGTTCGACGTCCTGCGCAACGCTCTCAACGGAGAGCTCGGCAGCGTGATGGGAATCGCCGGAGACAAGCTCGACTTGGTGGATCAAAACGGGACGATCGTCCGGTATAAATTCGGCGGACATTTCAGCCGAGCGGACGAAGACGAGTCGATCGCTTTTCGCGCCGGAATTCAGGCCTTGCGCCGCGCCCGGGCTTTGGCCTCCCCAAGAAAAAAACGCAAATCCAGCGCCGCGCCGAAGTCCCGCGCGAAGCGGTCCGCGCGCCGCCGCGGTTGATAAAGACGGGGTCCGCTTAGCCCGGAATTTTCGTGCTCTCTGCTGATGAGGGAGCGGCGTTCGGATCGCCCCTTGTCGGGATCGCTCGGGGTTGACCCTCGCTTGGCGCTCGCGGCGGCTGAGCGGGGTCGGCCGTCCGCTCGCGACATCCCGCCAAGGGACGATCCGAACGCCGATCACGTCGTTTTCGCTAGACTCCCTGAAAAACGAAGCACCGTCTCGCGAGAATCCTGCTTGTTGCGGTGCA
>JBBTHA010000079.1:0-8244 GCA_038060535.1 Elusimicrobiota bacterium
GACGGCTTCGGGTTCCTGCGTTCACCGGATTATTCGTATCTTCCGGGTCCCGACGACATCTACATGTCTCCCTCGCAGATCAAAAAATTCGGTTTGCGCAAATGCGATACGGTGGCGGGTTTCGTGCGTCCTCCGAAGGACGGCGAGCGCTTTTTCGCGCTGCTGCAGGTCAAGAAGATCAACGGCATAGACGCCGAAACGCTGAAGGATCGTCCCTTGTTCGACAACTTGACCCCCCTGCATCCGAACGCGCGCTACAACTTGGAGACGTCTCGAGAGGAGGTCACAACCCGCCTGATGGATCTCATCTGCCCCATCGGGAAAGGGCAGCGCGGCTTGATCGTCGCTCCTCCTAAGACGGGCAAGACCGTCATTCTTCAGAAAATAGCCAACGCCATTGCCAAGAATCATCCGCAGACCGTCATTTTGGTTCTTCTCATTGATGAACGTCCAGAAGAGGTCACGGAGATGCAGCGCACGATCAAAGGAGAGGTGATCGCCTCTACGTTCGATGAACCGGCCGAGAGGCACGTGCAGGTCTCCGAGATGGTTTTGGAGCGAGCCAAACGACAAGTCGAGCTTGGCAAGGACGTCGTTATTCTGTTGGACTCGATTACGCGTTTGGCGCGGGCTTATAACACCTGCACCCCGTCGTCCGGCAGGGTCCTTTCGGGCGGTCTCGAAGCGACGTCCCTGCAGCGTCCGAAGCGGTTTCTGGGAGCGGCGCGCAACATCGAGGAGGGGGGCAGCCTGACGATTTTGGCGACCGCGCTCATCGAGACCGGCTCGCGCATGGACGAGGTCATTTTCGAGGAGTTCAAGGGCACGGGGAACTCGGAGGTGTATCTCGACCGCAAGCTGGCGGATCGGCGGATGTTCCCGGCCGTGGAGATCAACCGCACGGGCACGCGCAAGGAGGAGCTCTTGCTCTCCGAAGACGAGATCAATAAGATATGGATATTGAGAAAGGTTTTGGCGCCATTGTCCTCGGTTGAGGCGATGGACTTGCTTCGAGAGAAAATTCTATCCACGAAATCGAACAAAGACTTCATGAAGTCGATGGAGCTGTCCAACATGGTCGGTTGATGAGAACGGCGCTCTGGGCGCTCTGGCTCGCGGTTCCCTGCGCGCGGGCCGCGGTCGTCGCCTCCGTCGAGGAAGCGGCCCGCTTCCAGCGTTTTTCCGTTCTCACCTCGCCCGGGCCCGACGAGCCCCGTCCCGCGGTTCTGGCGAAATCCCGTCGTCTTCTCTACGCCGAGCGCCGCGTCCAAAAGGGGGACAAGTGGATCGGCGAGTTGGCTAAATCGTACGGCACGACGTTGTCCGCCCTTCAGGCGACCAACAACAACGAGTTTGTTCTCATGTATCCCGGGATGCGGCTGACCATCCACAATCGCGACGGCATGCTCTACGAGGTCCGCAGGGATTCCGAGACGCTCGACACCATCGTGGCCAAGTTTCGGGTCGGGGCTCAGGAGAGGAGGCGCTTTAAAGAACAGATCGTTTGGGCCAACAACCTCGCCGGGGTGACTTTGCTGGCGCCGTATGAGCTTGATCGGGGGGAGAGGCTTCTGATTCCCGGAGTCAAGGTCAATTTCGACACCTATCGCTTTCCCTTCGAGTCCCAATCGTGGCCGCGCATCTCCTCGCGGTTCGGTTCCCGCTATCATCCGTTGCTCAAGCGTCGTCGCATGCATGACGGCCTCGACATCGCCAAGCCTTACGGCACTCCCGTCTATCCCTCGCGCTCGGGACGCGTCATCGAGGCCGGATGGAACGAAGGTTACGGCCAAATCGTCACCATCAAGCACAATAACGGGGAAACCACTCGCTACGGCCATCTCTCCAAGACCATGGTCAAGCCCGGCGATCTGGTCCAGCGCGGAAAGACCCTGATCGGCCGGGTGGGTTCCACGGGAATCTCCACGGGTCCGCACCTGCATTTCGAGGTTCGCGATAGGAACGGCAGGCCCCTCAATCCCGCGCAGAAGATAGGGAAAAAATGAGGCTTGCCTTGCGCGAAGTCGGCGATCCCCAGGGGCGCGCGGTGGTGCTGCTCCACGCGTTTCCTGTGTCGGGAAGCATGTGGCAGCCGCAGTTGGAGGCCCTGTCCGGTTTTCGCGTCCTGATTCCCGATTTTCGTGGATTTGGCTCCACCCCGCTCATCGATCCCTGGCTGATCGAGCACGCGGCCTGCGACGTTCTGGAGACGGTTCCGGGAAGCGCCGCGTTTGTCGGATTGTCGATGGGCGGCTACGTCGCCATGGCCATCGCGCGAGAGGCGCCGCAGCGTGTCGACGCCCTCGTGCTTTGCGACACCCGCGCGGAGCCCGACACCAATGAAACCAAGGCCAAGCGCGCCGCCTCGATCGATTTCATCCGCTCCCACGGCATCGACGCGTTTAGCGAGCTGTTTTTCAAGGATTCGGTCGCGCAGCCCCGCGTCCGGCAGACGCTGCGCGACATGGCGTCCAAGACGAGCGCCTCGGCGGCGATGGCCGCGCTTTCCGCGCTGGCGGCTCGCCCCGACGCCATGCCGGGCCTTTCAAAAATCCGAGTCCCCACCGCCGTTTTTGTCGGCGCCCAGGACACGATCACTCCCCTGCCTTTGGCCGAGACCATTCGGAGCCGGGTGGCCGGCGCCGAACTGCATATCATCGCGGACGCGGGTCATTTCTCGAACATGGAGAACCCCGCGGCGTTCAACGAGCGGCTGACCGCCTTTTTGCGGAGGTTGACTCATGGCTGACGTCCTCATTTTCGACGACGATCCGGGCGTCGGAGATCTGATGGGGGATCTGCTGCGCAGCCAGGGGCTGACCGTCTCCCATTTTACGAGCGGCGCGGGGGCCATCCAGCTTGTTCAAGAAAACAGGCCCCGATTGGTCATTCTCGACATCATGATGCCCGGCATGGATGGGCTGACGGCGTGCCGAACGCTGAAGTCAAACCCGGCGACGCGGGGAACGAAAATCGCGGTGTTGACCGCCAAGAGCTACGCGCAAGATCGCGAGACGGCTTTGCGCTACGGGGCCGATCTCTTCTTCAACAAGCCGTTTGATCCGGAGGGGTTCGCGCGTTCCGTCGGGAAGCTTCTCTCCCTGCAGGTGCCGGCGACGTCGGATTTCCTCACGGTGCCGCTGCCTGTGGTGGTGACGATTCTTCCGGGTGCGATCGCGGTCGAGGCGGCCGGGCTGCTGGTGATCTTTGACGCGGGCAAAGGCTTGGGGGGCTGGCTGGAAAAGCAGGCGGGCCCGTTTCCCCTGGCGTGGATCATGATCAGCCGCTATCAAAAAGAGTGCGTCAGCGAGACCTCCGCGGCGGCGCTGTTGCTGGCTAAGGGGGGGAAGGTCAATGTGGCGGGGCCCGACGAGGCCGAAAGCTGGCTTCAAAAATTGGCGTATCCCATGTGCGCCACGCTGCCCAACGGCGCGCGGGTGACGCCCTTGCTGTGGCCTCAGCGGGAAGGAGAGTTCGCCTTGGCCCCGGGCGTGCGCGTGGTGACCCGTCTGACGCAGCACCCGGGGACGTGCCTGGCGTATCGTCTCGAGGTCCAGGGGCGGTCCATCGTGTATTGCCCGACCCACGAAATTCAGCCCAACTCGGCCGTGCAGCATAAGCACGAGTATGCCAAGTTTCGCGATTTTTTCAAGCGTGCGGACCTGCTGCTTCACGGCTATCGCCGCTCCCTGGCGGACCCTTCGCCCAACGATGCTTTCGGGCGAGGCGCCTGGGAGCCGATTATCGATTTGGCCGCCGACGCCAACGTCGACCGCATCGCGTTGATCCCCCTGACATTGGATACGCCGACCGACGGCGTGCGCGCACGCATCGAGGAGCGGTTGTCGTATCGCAAGTCGAGGCTTCGTTACGGGGTGACCCGCTTCAATGAGCGGGTGATTCTAGAGGCATCCGGGCCCGCGAAGGGGGCATAATTTGCTACACTATCAGGAGGTCCAGCCAACAGCAAGGAATCCATCAACAACCGACATATGAAGAAGAATCTCCATCCTCTTTACCGCACCGTCGTTTTCCAGGACGTTTCGGCCGGCAAGGGCTTTATCACCCGTTCGGCGGTTCAGGCCAAAGACACGGTCACCTGGGAGGACGGCAAGAAGTACCCCCTCGTCAAGCTTGATATCTCCGCTTTCTCCCATCCTTTCTACACCGGTCAGCAGAAGGTTCTCGACACCGCCGGACGTATCGATCGCTTCAAGAAGCGTTTTGTCGTCAGCGACGGCAAGACGATCGCCCGCAAAGGCGTCAAGACGACCAGCAAGCGCTTGGTCCACGTGGGCCACACCGCCAAGCGCGAGAAAGTGCTTTCGACGGCTCCCAAGAAAGAAGCCAAGGGCGCCAAGAAGAGCTCCCCTAAAACGGACAAACCCGCCAAGAAGGACTAGCGGCGGCTTGTGCGAGCGGGCCCCGGCGGGTCACGGCGGGGGCCCGCTGCTTTGAGGCATTATGGATCCCAAGGTCGCGAAACTCAACGCAGATTACCGCGAGCTCGAAAGCAAGCTGGCGGCCGGGGGTCTGTCGTCGGCGGAGTTGAAGGAGTTGTCCGTTCGCCACTCCCAGCTGGCTCCTCTGATGGCCAAGGTGCGGGAGTTGATCCGCATCGACGCGGAGCTCGAAGGCCTGGCCTCTCTTGGAGGGGATCCGAGCCTGCAGCCGATGGTTCAGGAAGAACGCCTGAGACTCTCGGAGCTTCGCGACGCTTTATCTTGCGATATCGCCTTGGAACTCATTCCCAAGGATCCGACGGACGCCAAGAATTGCTATCTCGAGATCCGCGCGGGGGCCGGAGGCGAGGAAGCGGGGCTGTTCGCCGGAGAATTGCTCCGCGCGTACTCCCGCTATTGCGAGACCCGGGGCTGGAGAGTCGAGACGCAGGACCTGTCTGCGGCCGGAAAGGGCGTCAAGCAGGCCGTCATCCTCGTCAGCGGCAAAGACGTATTCTCATGGCTGCGCCATGAGGGCGGCGTGCACCGGGTCCAGCGCGTTCCGGCCACTGAAGCGTCCGGACGCGTTCACACCTCGACGGTGACGGTCGCGGTGATGCCCGAAGCGGAAGACAACGCCGAGATCACGATTCGCCCCGAGGAATTGAAAGTCGACACGTACAGGGCCGGAGGCGCGGGCGGTCAGAACGTCAATAAAGTCGAGACCGCCGTGCGCATTACGCATATTCCGACCGGCCTGATCGTCGAATGCCAGGAAGAGCGTTCCCAGGGGCGCAACCGGGACAAAGCCATGAAGCGCTTGTACGCGATGCTGGCCGAAGCCGAGCGAGTCAAAGCGGCCGCGTCCAACGCTCAAGCGCGCCGTTCCCAGGTGGGCACGGGGGATCGCTCGGAAAAAATCCGCACCTACAATTTCCCTCAATCCCGGGTCACCGATCATCGCCTGGAGCGTTCCTGGCACAACATCGCCGCGATCATGGAGGGGGATTTGGGTCCGGTGCTCGAGGCTCTTCGCGACGAGCAGCGGAAGTTGATGATGGCCCAGGCCGGTTAAGGGGCGTCCATGACCGTCGCCGAATGGCTCAGGAAAGGCGAGTCGTACCTTGAATCGCGCGCTGTTTGCGAGTCTCGCGCCAACGCCGAATGGCTGATGGCCGAGCTCCTGGGTGTTGGACGTCCCGCCGCTCTCCTCCAGGGAGCCCGGGTCTTGCGCGAAAAAGAGGCTCACCAATACTGGGCGTGGATCAAGGAGCGAGGCAAACGCAGGCCCTTGGCCTACGTTCTGGGCCATCAGCCCTTTCTCGGCATCAAGATCATGGTCGACGCGGACTGTCTGATACCGCGGCCCGAGACCGAGGAATTGGTCTTGGAATGCGAGCGGCTTCTCAAGGGAGAGAACTCGCAATCGGCGAAGATCCTGGAGATCGGCACCGGCACGGGGTGCATCGCCATTGCCTTGGCCCAGCTTCTTCCCAGGGCCACGGTGTTCGCCACCGACGTTTCGGACAAAGCGCTGAAGCTCGCCGAAAAAAACGCCGTCGCCAACCACGTCGGCACCCGGATTCGATTCGTGAAGGACGATCTTTTTTCCGGACGGTGGACATTGCGCGGCTGGGCGGATCTTCTGGTGTCCAATCCTCCCTACGTGGCGACCGCGGAGTTGGACCGGCTTGACCCCGAGGTCCGGGCCGAGCCCCGCCTGGCCTTGGACGGGGGAAAGGACGGCTTGGACGCGGTGCGGGAGATCTCGGCGCGGGGGGTGAAAATGCTCAAGCCCGGAGGGTGGTTGGCGCTTGAAATCGGCTCCACGCAAGGGCCGGCGGCGGCGGAGCTCTTGGGCGCTGCGGGCTTATCGGATGTCCTCGTCAAAAAGGACGCCCAGGGGCTCGATCGCATGGTCTTTGGCCGTCTTCCTCCGTAAAAATGGTAGATTGGGCCGTCCATGGACCGATTGATCATCGACGGCGGCCGTCCCTTGGTCGGAACGATCAAGATCAGCGGCGCGAAAAATGCGGCGCTGCCGATCCTCGTCGCGACGCTTCTGACCGATGAGCCTTGCGTCATCGAAAATGTCCCAGCGACGCTGCGGGATCTTAAAACGACTTTCCGCCTGCTGGAAAGCTTGGGCAAGCGGGTTCTCGTGGAAGGCTCGACGGTGCGGGTCCTGTCGACGGGGTCGTTGAAAACCCAGGCGCCTTACGAAATCGTCAAGCAGATGCGCGCTTCGGTCCTCGCCGCGGGGCCTTTGCTCGCCCGCTTCGGTCTGGTGCGGGTTCCCATTCCCGGCGGGTGCGCCATCGGCCTGCGTCCTATTGACATTCATCTCAAGGGCTTCGAGGCCATGGGGGCTAGGCGCATCGCCGACCAAGGCGACATCATCATGTCGGCGCCGCGATTGCAGGCCAAGCCGATCACTCTGCGATTTCCAAGCGTGGGAGCCACGCAGAATCTGATGATGGCCGCGGCGGCGACTCCCGGGCGCACCGTGATCAAGAACGCCGCCCGCGAGCCCGAGATCGAGGACCTGGCCCTGTTTTTGACGCGGATGGGTGCCACGGTGAGCGGGGCGGGGACGTCCGTGGTGACCGTCAGCGGGGTGAGCAAGCTCAAGGGGTGCCGTCATGTGGTGGTGGCCGACCGCATCGAGGCCGGCACGTTCCTATTGGCGTGCGCGGCCGCCCGAGGACGGGTGAGGCTGCAGGGCGCTTGCGCCGCCCATTTGCGCGCGGTGATCGACGCGCTTAAGAAAGCCGGGGCGAAGATTCGCCACACGAAAGGCTCTGTGGATCTATCGATGGATCGTCGCCCCAAGGCCGTCTCCATCACGACAAGGCCCTACCCCGGCTTTCCGACCGACCTGCAGGCGCCGTGGATGGCGTTGATGACGCTGTGCACGGGGTTCGCGAAGGTCACCGAGACCGTGTTCGAGAATCGTTTTCTGCACGCCGCCGAGCTCGGACGCATGGGGGCCCAGATCGCCGTCTCGGGGCGCAGCGCGGTGGTGGCGGGCCAAGAGCGGTTGTCGGGCGCGCCGATCATGGCCTCCGACATCCGCGCGGGGGCGGCTTTGCTCGTCGCGGGATTGGCCGCCGCGGGGCGCACCACGATTTCACGCGTCTACCATATTGACCGCGGTTACGAGGCCGTGGAGAGGAAGTTGTCAGGGGTCGGTGCCAGCCTCGAACGACTGCAATGACTTTCGCTTCGGCTCTTTCGGTTCTTGAACAGAGGCTGGAGACTCGCATCGTCTTGGGTCTAGATCGCATGCGCGCTCATCTCGAGCGCTTGGGGAACCCGCACCTGGCGATTGGGGCCTTTCACGTCGCCGGCACCAACGGCAAGGGGTCGACGTGCGCCATGTTGGCCCGCGTTCTGGGCGTTTCCGGGAGGCGCACGGGACTTTATATTTCTCCTCATTTGCGGAACATTCGCGAGAGGATCTCGATCGATGGGCGCCTGATTTCCGAGAGGGAATTTTCCAGATTCCTTGGGCGCGCGCTCGACGCGGATTCGGCTCGTTCCCTGACTTATTTTGAGCTTCTCACATCGGTCGCTTTTCAATATTTCAAGGCGCGGCGATGCGACGTGATGGTCCTCGAAACCGGACTCGGCGGCCGTTTGGACGCCACGAACGTGGTGGAAAAACCCCTGGCCGCCCTCGTGACGTCCGTCGCTCTTGATCATCAGCTCTTTTTGGGCAAGACGTTGAGCGCGATCGCGCGCGAAAAGGCCGGCATCTTTAAAAGGGGTTGCCCGGCGGTCTATCCCGATATTCCCGTTT
>JBBTHA010000080.1:0-12899 GCA_038060535.1 Elusimicrobiota bacterium
GGAACAGGACATTTCTATGCGGCTCAAACAGGACATATTAAAAAACGCGCGACAAGTTCCCCCATGGGCACCCCCCATCGATGCCCCGGTCATTTTCCGTCCAGAACGCAAAATTCATCTATTGATTTATTGGGGTTTTTCGTTTACAATACGTGGAGAGCCGAGATCCCATGCCGAAACAAGACACTCCGAAAATTCGGGGAAAACGCCGGAAGTACAGCAGGCCTCGCATCACCAAACACGGGGCGCTGTCGCAGACCGCCTTGGCGCGAAGCTATTAGTCGGGCTCGCTCCTATCAACGCAACTACGCTTAGGGAGCGTTGCCTGCGCCAAGCGGTATTCTGCTATGATGGGATTGCTCTCAATGCGATCGATCAACCGAAGTCGTGGCCGCGGGTTTTTTGTCGGCGTGAAAGCCTGTGTCGGCGTATTGCTCGTGTTGGGCGCGGCCGAGATGGCCGCCCGTCGATGGCTCCCGCAGGACGCGCTGACCTATCGCGACAGCGATAATCCGCGCCTTGGAGTGGAACTGCTGCCGGGCGCGTCTGGAATGAAAGCCGGCGCGGCGGTATCGATCAACGCGGATGGATTAAGGCAAGATCCTCTCCCCACGCCCAAACCAGAGCATGAGCGCCGCGTCGTTGTCGCGGGCGGCCAAGAAACGTTCGGCCTTGGCGTCGATGAGTCGAAAACGTTCGTGCGCGTCGCGGAATCGGGACTTGAGGCGTTGGGCCGAGTGCGCACCGTCAATCTCTCGATGTACTCGTACAACCTCGCGCAGAAGGTGGAACTCGTTTGCGAGAAGCTGCCCCGCATCCAACCCGAAGTGGTCGTCCTTCAAGCCTCGGACCACGATTCCGGCGGCCTGCCCCAGGGCGCCCTAAACGCCCCACACTTGAAAAATTGGTTGCGAGGACACAGCGCTCTGGCCCGCCGAGCGGCGGAAGCTCATTATCTCCGGCCGATGCACGGATCGGCTCTCCCCACGGCCGCCTCCCACGATGCCGACAAAGAAGCCACTGCGGCCCAGGAGCAACTGCGCCGCTTCCAAGATTGCGTCAAACGCTTGGGCGCCTTCGGAGCGGTTATGATGATTTCCGATCCCGCCGGCGATGGCGCCGTCTCGGGCGTCGCCCGGGGATTGAGAACCGAAGCCGAAAAACTTGGACTGCCCTATATCGACGCGGGCCCGGCGATTCGTCGGCTTCCGCAGGCGGAACGGACTCTCGGCCCCGCGAGTCGTTTCCTCTCGCCCGCCGCGCACCGGGCGACGGCCCATGAACTCCACAGGATTCTAAAGCCCCTCCTCCACCGCAGAAAGGCTATGACCCCACCCACACGGCCGTCCTCCTAACGGTCTTGCGGAACATGATAGGCCCGCCGCGATGAAAATTGCCCTCGTCGCGGGGACCCATCTCGGGGACCCGACGTACGGTCGCGTTTGCGCAGGACTCGTCCGCGCTTTTCGACGACGAGGACACCAGGCTCGCGCCTTCGGCCCGCAAGACGCGCGCGAACTCCTGCGTTTTACCCCCGACGTGGTTCATGCCCATTTCGCCGGCCACCTGACCGAAACCGCGAGAAGCCTGCTTTTGAGGACCGTCGGCCGCGGCGCCCGCCTGATACTCACCTTCCAAGACCTCAACTATCCCGGCAGCCCCCGGCTTTCGCCAAAGCGCGCACGCCGCATCGCGGAGCTCGTGCGCGCGGCGCATCGAGTCACCGCATTGACCTCGGAACTGGGGCGCAAAACCCATCGCGCCTATCCGGAGGCTGCCGGGAAGTTCACGGTCGTAGGAAACGGAGTCGACCCCGAATGGTTCGCCCTCCCCAGGGCCGGCCGCGGCGGCATAGCGGCCGCAGCCCGCCTCTCGCCCTACAAAGGGATCGACCTTCTTCTCTGGGCCTTTCGCGGGTTTTTGAACCAGACGCCCGCCGCGCGCCTGACGATCTGCGGGCGCGATTTCTCAGACGGTCACTATCAAAGATTCGCCCGCCGCCTTGGACTTTCGGACCGTGTTCGTTTCCTCGGCGGGGTCGGGGCACGCCGCCTGCGCGAGGTGTTCTCGCGCTCGCGATTTTTCGTCTGCGCCTCGCGAGGAGAAACCTATGGGATCGCCCTCCTTGAGGCTATGGCCCGGGGACGAGCCGTGCTGGCCTCGCGCACCGGAGTTGCACGCGGCTTCACCCATGGGCGCCAGGCCTGGCTTGTTCCTCCCGGGGACTGGCGCGCTCTTGAAAAAGGGATGCTCAGACTGTGGCAAGACGCCTCCTTAAGGCGGCGTCTTGCCGAGACGGGGCAACACACCGCCGCAAAAAACACGTGGGATGACCGGGCGCGTCGCTACGAGCGACTCTATCGATGCTGTTAAGCTTCGTTGTCATGACGGTCGATCGGGAAAATCTTCTGCGACGCTGTCTCGATAGCCTGGCGAACCTTCCCGCCAACGTCGAAGTCCTGGTTGTTTTCAACGGGTCCACCGACGACATGCGCGAACGCATCGGGAACGATTACCCTTGGGCTCGGCCGGTGCCGCTGCCGCGATGCTCGGTCGGCCAGGGCCGCAACCGGGGCGCCGCGGCCGCCTCCGGGTCCATCATTTACTTCCTCGATGACGACACCATCGCCCCCAAAGGCTTCGCGGCGCGGGTCCTCGATGCTTTCAATCGCTTTCCCCGGACTCCGTGCATCGGCGGACCTAATCTCGCCACCGCAGACAGCGGACCATTCCAACGAGCGTCGGATTTCCTGCTGCGCTCGCCCCTGGGCGCGGGGCCGATGCGCGTGCGTTACCAGCCCGGCGGCGCGGACCGCATCGTTCCCGGTTGGGCCCTCATGCTGTGCAACCTGGGCGTACGCCGCGAGGTCTTCGATGGGCACGGCCTGCGCTTTCCCGAGCGCTGCGTGTCGGCCGAGGAAAATCTCCTGATGTCCCTCGTAGAAAAGCACGTCGGTCCCGTCATGCTCAGCCCGGGACTCTATGTCTACCACGAACGCCGGGCGAAACCCGTCGAGTTATGGAAGCAGGTCATGCGCTGCGGCCGCGGGCGCGCCCACATCACCAAGATCGACCCGACTTCGCTTAAGGCCGCAACGCTCGCCGCTCCCCTGTGGCTGGCCTACCTCGTCGCCTTGCCCTGGCTGAGCCGCGGCGCGGCGGGCGCTGCGCCCCTGATCCTGTACGTGTGCTCGGTCGCCTGGGAAACCGGCAGACTCCTCGTCACCGAGCGCTCTCCCGCAGCGGCCCTCCTCTACCCGATGTTGGTGCCGATGTGCCATGTCGCCTACGCCCTCGGCTTTATCGACGGCTTCATCAGACCGCATGAATGACCTGACTCTCGATTTTCACGGCTGGACAATGCGCCTGCGCGGCGATCCCGCAACATTGGAGGACCTGCACCGGGACTTCGCGGCGTTCGAATGTCCCGGGACGCAGACACATCAAGAAGAGCTCGAACTCATCGCCGAGACGGCGCCGGCGGGCCTGGAAACCGGCCTGCCTCTCTGGTCGGGACGAAGATACAGCATACGAATCTGCGGCCGGGAACGCCGCGTCTTCTATCGCCCAAAGATCGACGCCCCTTACGATGCGGTCGCGGCCATCGATTTCTCCTCCCACCAAGGACGGATATGGTGCGCCGATCCCGTTCGCTTGCGTGAACTCGGCTATCTCGCGGTCTTATCTCGCGCCGGTGAGGAACTCGACGCGATGGGCCTGCACAGAGCCCACGCGCTCGGTTTTGAGTGGAAGGGTTCCGCGGGGCTGATCTTCGCCCCATCGAGCGGGGGAAAAAGCGAACTCGCGCTCGCGCTGCTGCGAGACACGACGGCCGGCCTTCTTTCCGACGAGACGCCGCTCCTCGATTCCAAGGCAACGGCGCGCGCCTTTGCCTTGCGCCTGGGTTTTCGCGCGAGCGCCGACCTATCGGACGTCCCCGAGCGCTGGATACGCCATTTGATCCGTCGTGATTACGAGTCCAAGCGCGTGGTCGATTACGATTTTTTCCGCGACCGGGTCCGCGACGCCTTACCGGTACGGTGGGTCTTCGTGGCCAATAAAGATGCGGGCATTCCTCGCTTTTATCCAGCCTCCCTTCTGTCGACCGCCGCGGCCTTGGGAACGTCTTTGGTCGTGGGTCACGGCGTGGCGCAAATGGCGGAATACCGCCTGCGTCCGACAGCCCTCGCGCCGCTCACGCTTTCGGCCCTGGGTCGCGCCGCGGCGGCCTGCGCCCTGCTTCGGCGGGCGTCACTGTGGAACTTCACGCTCGGCTCCGACCCCCGCCGCGCGGCTGCCGCGCTGGTGAAATTCCTCGACGGTTCCGAACCCGCCCAAGGCCGGCCTTGACTTCCTCAAGGAGATCCCGCCCCGCGCGCCTCCACTTCTCGAGAAAAATGTCCTTGTTCAACCTCGCCTGAGCGGCCATCGCCTCGAAACCTCCGAAGCTCTTGTGACCGTGGTGACGCACGAAAACGTCGCGGGCAAGGGCAAGTTCATAACCAGCCTGGCGCAGACGCAGGCAATAGTCGAATTCTTCATAGGTTCCGAGACCGAAACGCTCATCGAGAAGCCCGACGCGCTCGAACGCCTCCCTCTTGACGAGAAAACAAAAACCCGTCAGCCAGCCGACGGTCCGCACCTGACCCGCGTTTTGAAGAGCCCACGCCTCGGAGAAAACCGAGAGCTGGGCCGCGTCCTTAAATTGGGGGGCGCCGACAAGTTGCGGGCCGACGGTCAGGTCGGTGCACGGGCCGACCGCCCCAATCCGCGGGGAACGTTCGGCGCAAGCGATCAGCCGTTCGATCCAGCCCCGCGTCACGACGACGTCGTTGTTGAGCCACACGAGCCAGCGCCCCCGCGCGACGGCCGAACCCTGGTTGATCGCCTTCGCAAAACCCTCGTTTCTTCTGTTCCTAATCACTCGCGCCCCCTCGCGCCTGGCCCATGCGCCGGTTCCATCGGTGGAGGCGTTGTCGACGACGATGACCTCGTAGGGCGAGCGCGTGTGCCGCGCGAGGGCTTGAAGACATTCCCGCGTCCAACGCAACCCGTTGACGCAGGGGACAATGACGCTCGCCAGAGCCCGGCCGCGCGGCCGTTGGGCCCGGGAGGAACGGACCTTACGGCGAATTCGGGCTCGCGTCAAAAGCAGCCCCCATGACTCGATCGAGAACCGGGTTGGCAATGCAGTTGAGCCAACAGCGGCACTGACAGGGGATGACCTCCCGGGCAAGGGCGCGCGCGCGAACGCCGTTCCACAACTCGTCGAACGGCAGGTCGCGCACGCTGCCGACCTGCTTGTGCTTGTTGACGGGACAAAAGAACAAATTGCCTTCCGGATCGAACATCGCGAAACGCCGTCCCGCCATGCAATCATCGAAGAAGCGCGGATTCCCGCGCCCGTGCTTGCGCAAATACCACCAAAACAACATCCGGTTCCATAACCCTTGAGACTCTCGGCCGGGCTTGGTCAACAGCCTCTCCAGGGCGCCCTGCGAACGGCACAAATCGGCGAGAACGAGATCAGCCTGCCGCTCGACAATGGACAACTCGGCGTCCGTCCAGGAGAACGTTTCCGGCGCCTGGAATCCATCATGATTGACCACCAATTGGCAGCCAAAGCCGAGTCCCCGCTCCTTGGCCCATTGATACACCGCGAAAATCTCCCCGCAGTTGCGCGGCAGGATCGTGAAGTTGACCGACACGTCGGTTTTGGGAAAATCCCTCCTCAGCATTTCAAGGCTGCGCTCGAAACCAGCGAAAGCCCCCTCCTGGCCGCGAATCAGGTCGTGCGTGCGGCCCAGGCCGTCGATAGACGAACCCAGCCACACATCGCCGGCTCCGCGCTCGGCGAGCTCGCTCATCCTGCGCTTGAGCAAGCCGGTGTTCCAAAGGTTCGTGAGAATGCCGACGGAGGCCGCCGCGAAATGAGCGCGGAGGAACGCGATGATCTCCACGGCCTCCGGACGCATGAATGTCTCCCCCCCGGTCACCGCCACGAACTGAACGGTGCGCAGAAGTTCGGACCCCTCAACGAAGCGACGGATCTCGGCCGGCGTCAACTCTCGCCCCACGGACGCGGGATCGCGGCCGGGCATCTCCCAATGATGACACATGACGCACTTGAGATCGCAGCGGTGGGTGAGCTCGAGATGGAGCTCGCGAATCGGGGTGTTGTTTTCGCTGCCCTTGAGGCGCTCTACGCCGATCTCGACCCAGCGCTCCAATTGCCTGAGCACGACGTCAAGATCATTCCCGGAGGCTTGCATTGGCGGTCCCTGATTGTAGCGAATAATCCCGCCGGATTCCAAATCATGTAGAATTGAGCCCTGAACGGCGAAGAGATCGCGATCCAGGCCGTGGGCCTAGGCAAGCAATATCACACCCAGTCGGGGAGTGAGAAGACGCTATTTCGCCAGCTGGCCCGGGCGTTGCGCGGAGATCGGATCGAAGAGCCGACCTGGGCGGTGCGAGGAGTGGACTTGAGCCTGCCACGGGGTCAATGCCTGGGCCTCGTGGGACCCAACGCGGCCGGCAAAAGCACCTTGCTGCTGCTTCTCGCCGAGCTTCTGGCGCCGACGGAAGGTTCGGTATCCGTGCGCGGCACGGTGAGCCCTTTTTTCAACATCGGCACGGGGCTGTACGGCGAATTGAGCGTGCGCGACAATATCGGAGTCCTAGCGTCTCTTTTCGCCCTCACCAACAAAGAGTTGAGCTCATGCTTTCCGGACATCGTTTCCTTCGGGAGCCTGGAATCGTACTTGGACGCGCGCCTCAACACCCTCTCAGCGGGATTCCAGGCGCGGGTCGCATTCTCGACCGCGCTGCACTCGCGCGCCGAGGTCTTGCTCATCGACGAGATTTTCGCCGTGGGCGACGCGGCGTTTCGCGCCCAGTGCCTGGAACGCATGACGTCCCTGCGCCAAGCGGGAAAAACGTTCGTCTTGGCCTCGCATGACCTATCGCTGATTCGCAGCATCTGCACTCAAGCCATTTACCTTGAAAAAGGCCTGATCGCGGCCCGCGGCGAGCCCAAAGCCGTCACCGCCGCCTACGAACGCCGTCGCGCGCACCAGGGCTAGCGAGCCAAATCGTCGGGCAGACTCCGCTCGCGGCTGCGAAACACGCAAAGACCTCCCCAGGCCAACGCCAGCGTCGCCATCGCCCCCCAAAACAGGCCCCGCCAGGGTGGCGCCGCCCCACCGAGCAAACAGCCGCGTGTGGCCTCCAGGACATGGGTCATGGGATTGAATCGCAGAAGCTCCTGACGCGAGGGGCTGAGGGTCTCGAGAGAATAAAAAATCGGCGTAAGGAAGAAGCCCGCCCGGGTGAGAATATCCCAGACACGATTGAGATCATGGTATCGCGCGCTGGCCACTGCCAGCATGAGCGCCAACCCCGTCACGAAGACGATCTGCAGGACGATAACGACGGGCATCGCGAACCAGGCTGGGGCGACCTTGGCGCCGAAGGCCAGCATCAAGGCGAGCATGAGGACGAGCTCCAATACGTATGACAAGACCACGCTTGAGACCGAGGCCAGAACCACGATTTCCCTTGGGAAGGGAAAATTCATGATCAAGTCGCGCCGCCGGATCAAACTGCTCAACCCCAAATTCGTCGCCTGGGAAAAAAAGCCGTACTGCACGATCCCTATTACGAGAAACGAGGCATACGCCGGGGTATGCCGACTCATCATCTTCGTAAAAAGACCGTACAAAACGATGAACATGAGCAGCGGCTGCAGAAGCGTCCAAAAAAAACCCAACACGCTGGACTGCTCGCGAACCTTCCACTCGCAAAGCGCCATTTTTACGGCGAGCTCGCCGTAATGCCTCCGTCCCCTTTTCGTCTCGCTCACGGGTCGCTGGACGTCGCAACGAGAATACACGGCGGACCGGGAGTCCCGTCGGGATCGGTGACCACGACTCTGGCGCCGCCAGGCATCGTGCATGTGCAGTTACAACGTCCCGGCGCAACCATGGAAGGCGGAATGCAGTTCATCATCGGAACGGGACTGCAAACGATGCCGGACGCCTCCCAGTAGCTGAACACCCGGCTGAGCAAAGCCTCCGCCTGCTTTCGGTTGGCGGTGGATTTGACCAAACGCGCCGCCACGTTATGGTTCATCAACATCATTCCCGTCAACCCCGCGCATATCGACGCAATGATCACGCTGGTGACGATCACATGAAGGAGGATGAAACCCCTTCGACCCATGTCAATCCGCACTGTTCAGGTAGCCCCTTTGGGCGGTCAAGGCGAGGTTGAAAGGTATGAAGATCGGCAGCGGACGTTCAACCGTAGGAATCTGCTCTCCCACGGCGTAGTGCATGCCGATAGTGCCGTTGACATCATTGCGACGAAACATAGGGCCGTTGACGGGCGCAACGAGCTCCGCCTTCCACGCAATCTGCAATCTCTGGGCAAAAGGACCCGTGCCGTCGCAAGGCACGACGGGAGGGGCGGTCGGGCAAGTCAGTCCGGGGGATGCGACGCTGTTGGTGAAGTAACGCCAAATACTCTTTTCGACCGGGTTGTAGCAGTAATAAAAGACCTCGACTGGCATGGCGCAGTTCAAGCGCTTATCGGCGGCGGCACCGCAATACGCCTGCTGGTTGAACGACCAGTTGTTGCAGCCGACTAGACGATTGCCGGTTGGAGACCCCGTATTCGGCGTCACGATCACGCTGGCCCCCTGAATTTCCTTGGTCATTTTCTCGAAGCTGACCAGGGACCACCCCGTCACAGCCCCTCTGCGCGCTCCTTCCATCTGGTTCTTGACGGCAGTCGACGAGATGTTCATGACTCCGACCAAGACCATCGTCGACAAGAACACAGCCACGAGCAGTTCTACGATCGAGAAGCCTAATCGAGTGTTTTTCATGGTTCCGTCCATGCGATGGTCAGTGTCACGGCCGGCAGCGGACTTCCGTTTACGATTTCCGCGTTGTTGACCCGGTAAACGACCCGGGCGTTGTAGGGGGGAGCCTCAAATGTTTCCAGCACTCCCGTCAGACAGTGGTCTCCGATGGCCAAAGCGTAGTCGTTGCGAGGCGCTCCGCACCCTCCCACCCCCCCGAAATGATCGATGATCGGACCCGATGTCATCGACCAGCCGCCCGGCCCTCCTCCCGGGCCGCGTATAGTCGCGACGCCCGTATCTGCGGTCACGAAATTAGCCAACATGGAGCTCACCTCGCGCAACCCCACGACCGCCAGAATCTTGCGCTCGCTCCTGGCGTCGTCGATCCTGGCCGTCAGCGCGACGCTGACAAGAGATGTCACCATGAACGAGGAGACGAGAACGGCCACGATCACTTCGACCATGGTCATTCCAGACTTCCCCGCTAGGGGAAAAGGCTCGGCTCGCTCGACCCCCATATTTGGAAGGATAGCCCCTACACTCCCGATTTGCAAGGCCTAATTTATACCTGAGGCTGATTTTTACTCTGCTTTAATCGACGTCATCTCAATCTCACTCCCTTGGGCTTGGCCGGAGCCAGATTAACCGCGGGGGGCGTAGAACCGTATTCGTACGCCCCGATCTCGAAGGCGAGGCGGGAGCGGCAACGAAACAGCAGGCCGACTCTCAGAGAAACGTGGCGTTGCCGGACTGCCCCGGAGCGGCTTCGTTCAACTGTCATGGGCCGAATGTTTCACGACATATGGGCCTATCGACCTAACCGTACTTAGCCGAGGTGTTATAAAATTGTTACTGTCGTTCCTTCGTGAGGTAAAACAATGAAAGTCAGCAAGATATTGTTGTGCATCATCGTTTCCCCCGTCTCGTCTGGTTTCGCCCAAGCTGAAAGCGGCGAGTCCGCGAAAGCCGGTTCCGGCCTGCGCTTCATGGAAGCGCCTCAAACAGGAAATGTCCGCGGCACGTTCGTCGCCGGTTCTTTCTCGAACCAGAAGCGGTCAGCCTTGGCTCCCGCCAGCGTTAAGACGGTGTCCGATCGCGGGGGAGTTCCGGCTCCGTCTAAGCAGCCCGCGAGCACCGGATCCCGAGCCGGCGCGACTGTTGTCGGCGCGGGCGTGGGCGCGACTCTCGGGCTGTGCGTGGCGACAATCTTCGGTATGCCTGTTTTGCCGGCCATGTTGTTGGGCGCGGTATTCATGGGCGGTTTAGTCCGGAGGCTCGAATAAGCCAAGCAGCCTTCCTGACCGTAAATTAAAAGGACGCCGGCGTCAGCCGGCGTCCTTTTAATTATAGCCGAAAGAATTGCGCGTCCTTGTAGACGGCCTTGTCCTTGAGGAAGTCTTCGGCGAGAGCTCGATTAGCGTCCCGTTCGCTCCGACTACAAACCCAGCGCCTTGTTGATGACCAACTGAACATCCGAGACATTGCACGCCCCGTCCTTGTTGACGTCCCCCGACCCGCAGGCGGTCCCGCCCGCGGCCTGGTTGACCGAGGACTTTCACCTCCAAGTAAGTGCGCCCTGCCGGGCGCACCAAATAAAAACCCCCCTGATGGGGGGTTTGAGATCTGGTGGACCTGAGCGGGATCGAACCCCCCGCGCCGACTCCGGTACGGCGGAGACGGCGCGGTTCTGATAGTCGGTCAGCGGTTCGATCCTGGCAAATAAAAACCCCCCTGACGGGGGGTTTGAGATCTGGTGGACCTGAGCGGGATCGAACCCCCCGCGCCGACTCCGGTACGGCGGAGACGGCGCGGTTCTGATAGTCGGTCAGCGGTTCGATCCTGGCAAATAAAAACCCCCCTGACGGGGGGTTTGAGATCTGGTGGACCTGAGCGGGATCGAACCGCTGACCTCCTGCATGCCATGCAGGCGCTCTCCCAGCTGAGCTACAGGCCCGACCCGGAGATTCTAGCAGATTGGGGTTGGAGGCCGCTAGTTCGGCGCCGGGACGTTGGGAGGACGCCGAGTGTGGCGAAGAATGGGCGCGCCCTCGACGGAAGCCGCGTCGAAGAGGGGCTCCAACTTTCCAAAGCGATGGTCACTGGCAACAGCCTGAGCGGAGGGCTCTGCCTGCCCGCGCAACCGGGCGATGAGGCGTTTGTCTCCGGAGCCCTTGGTCTCGCGCAGAAGTCTCGCCGCGTTTTTTCCCAGCCCCGTGCGGCGAGATTCCAGGCCTTCGAGCAATTCCTGAAACTGGGCCGGACGCGCAAGCGCGTGCGCCAGCAGCAAGGCGGAGGCGGGCTGAGACTCCATGGGTTTTTTTCCAAGGCTGGAGCGAAGCTCCAGTGACGACAACATCCCCTCCCCCAGCACGGTGATTTCCAAATAGTCGGCCGCCGCCTGGGGTGAGGTCATGGCCGCGACCGAGCGCAGATGCATTTCGAGCCCGTCGAGAAGACGCGTGCCGAAGGACGAATCGGCCTGAAGAGAGGCCTCCACCATGGCGAGATAAGACGCGGGAAAGCCCGTCGCCGGAGCGGCCTGTGGATCCCCCGCCCCCGTCGGGCCCGCGGCCGTCCGGCAGGCGGCCAGCATGAGGCCCAGAGCGAACGCCGAGGTCATGGCGGAAGCAGGCCCCGCAAGAGAGCGGAAAGTTCCCTCTCGGCCGGGAACATCTCTGCGACGGGCAGCGTGTCGGGATCGGCCCAGATCAGCGCCAAGACGTCATCGCCGTTTCCTCCCGAGCGCAGTTGGCCGCCGGTCCGTTCGACGAGCCAATAGATGGAAACGATTTGTATCGGGCATTTCGTGGAGAGGTGGCAGTCCTGGCTCGCGTACAGCGTGCGCACGGGACGAACGGCCAGTCCCGTTTCCTCGAGGAACTCACGCCTGAGCGCGTCGCCGGGAGCCTCGCCGATTTCAACGCCCCCTCCGGGGAAATTGATAAACGAGTCTTCATAAAAGCGCGACCGCGTCAGAAGCACCTTGCCGCCTTCGAACAAGATCCCGTAGACGCGGCATGAGAATTGACGCCCCGTGGCGCTTAAGGACTCATCAAGCACGCAAGAATGGTACATTTTTCGCTACACTCGGATTTGCCATGCGAGGACTGCTCCTGTCGGCCGTCGTGTTGTTGTCAGGTTGCTTTCAAGATTCGCCGCGCGTCACCCGCCTGCTCGTCGCCGCGCCCATGAGCGGCGCGCTCGCATCCGAAGGCCGCGGCCTGGAGCGCGCGGTGCGCATGGCCGTCGACGAAGAGGCCGCCGAGGGCAGCACCCCGACGGTGGAGGTCGTCGTCATGGACGATAAAGGCGATCCGGCCGCCGCCGCCGACGTCGCCCGGCGCGCCGTCGAGGACGGCTCGATCTTCGCCGTCATCGGTCCCATGACCTCGGGCTGCGCCATCGAGGCCTCCCGCGTCTTCGCCTTGGCCCCCTTGGCCATGATCACCCCCTCGGCGACCGCCCCGATTCTCACCCTGCAGCAGGAGCGCCCCGACTGGACGGGAGACCGGGTCGTCTTTCGCCTTCCGCCCTCCGACCTCATGCAGGGCGACGTCGCGGCCGAATACGCCGTCAAGAGATTGTCTTTGCGGCGCTTCGTCCTCGTTTCTGACGGCACGCCCTACGGCGAGGGCCTCTGCAACGCGTTCCATCACGCGCTCAAGCGCAAGGGAGGAAAAACTCTGGACTTGCTGACCATCAAGCCCGGCCTCAAGGATTACGGCCCGGCCGTCGACGCCGTCATGACGGCCCGGCCCGAGGGCCTGTTTTTCGGGGGCCTGACGCTGGAAGCCGGGCGACTGATCAGACAGGCCCGGGCGGCCGGCTTTGAGGGCACGTTCATGTCGGGAGACGGCGCCAAGAACCCGGAGTTTTTCGAGATCGCCGGAGCGGCCGGAGATGGAGCCTATCTCACCGTCGTCGGCGTGCCCATCGACTCCCTTCCCAGCGCCGCCGATTTCCTGGAGCGCTATCAGAAACGTTGGTCAAGCGAACCGCGCCCCTTCGATCACTTCGGCTATGAAGCCGC
>JBBTHA010000081.1:0-14739 GCA_038060535.1 Elusimicrobiota bacterium
GAGGATTTCAACCTCGGTCCCAGGCGCGCTCAAAATCTACTTTCGATTTTTCTGGGCCGTGGGGAATTGGCTTGCGCTTGACCGCTCGGCGTGGTATCCTGTAGGCGTGACGAGGAAAGCGCTCGGACTAGTGCTGGCGGTTTCCACGGCCGTTTCTTGGGCCGGGTCTTTGTGCGCGGCGAGCGCCGCCCCCAGCCATGCCTGCTGCGCCGGTGCGCCCGCGCCCAGTTCAGCGCCGGGAGACGCTCCCGCTTGCTGCCGAGAGCCGCAAGCGCCGCCGTCGGCTGTCGCCGCGGATGTCAAGGTCCCCGGGCCGGCCTTGGCGGGCGGTGCGGTCCTCGTCTTCGAGCTGCCTTCCGTCGGGCTCCGCATCGAGCCTCGGGAGCCGTCTTGGGCGCCGCAAGCTCCTCCCGGGACGCGCTCCGGTCTGTCTCCTCCCTCCTCCGCGGCATAACGACACGCGCGCCCGCATTCCAGGGGCGAAATCGTATGATTGTTTTCTCGGAGGCTCTGTGGTGAAACTCATTTTAATCGTTCTTTCGTCTTTGACGGTGCCGCTCGTCCGCGCCCAAACCGCGGACGTCTTGACGCTTGCGGCCGCGCTCGAAGCGGCTCGGCGCGACGCGCCGTCGGTGCGCGCCGCCGCGATGCACGGCCAAGCCGAGCGCGCCCTCGTTCTTGGCGAGGCGACGCCCGATAAGCCCGTGCTGGAGTGGGAAAGGGCGCGCGCCCCGGTGGGGTCTGGCGTGTTGAACGGGCCGGAAAGTTCCTGGTCGCTGAGCCAGCAGCTCCCCTTTCCCTCGACGCTGTATTACCGCGGGCGCGTCGCCGCGCGCGGGGCCGACGCGGCTTCAGCCATGTTTCGTCTGGCCGTCGCCGATGCCTCGGCGCGTGCGCGCGGGGCCTACGCCGATCTTTACGAGGCGCAGCGCTCCCGAGCTTTGCTTGGGGAGGTCGTGGAGCTGCTGCGGCGCTTTGCCCGCGTCGCGGAGTCCAAGTATGCGGCCGGCAAGGCGACTCAAGTCGATGCGATGAAGGCTCAATTGGAGCTGACGCGCATGCTCAACGAGACGGCGCTGGCCGATGCCGCCGTCGAAAGAGCTCGCGGGGCGCTCAACGCCGCGATGGGGCGAGAGGAGGACGCGCCGCTGCCCGCCCTCGTGTCGCCGCAGTCCTCTGCGCCCACGTCCTCCTGGACTGAGCTGCGCGCGATGGCCTTGTCCGAGAATCCAAAATTGGCGGCCGCTCGACGCGAGGCGGACAAGGCTCGAGCCGTCCTGGGCCTGACGCGCTCCCAGTGGCTGCCCGACGTGTCTTTGGGGTATAGGCGCCGCTCCGAGAACGGCCTTAGATCACACGACGCTTCCCTGGGTCTGTCCATTCCCCTGTGGTTCTGGAAGCAGGCCGGGGAGTCCTCGCACGCCGGCTATGAGGCCCGTTACGCCGAGTTCGTCAGCGAGGGGGAACAGTTGGACGTTCTTGCGGCGTTGCGCGCCGCTTACTCCGCTGTCCACTCCCAGGCGCGCCTGCGCGAAACGTATCGGACCTCCGTGATTCCTCAGGCGGAATCGGCCTTGCGCTCGGCGGAATCGGCGTATCAATCGGATCGAGCGGGGTTCCTGGATTTGCTTGACGCGGGGCGTTCCTTGGTGACCGCGCGTCTGGAATTTGTCAGGCATGAGGCTGAATTTGAGCGCGCCTTGGCGGCGCTGCTTCGCACGCTTGGGCGAGAGGCCCTTCCTTGAGAGGTCATGACCATGAATAGAAAAAATGCGGTGATTGCAAGCGTCGTGGTCTGCGCGGCGATATTTGGCGCCACTCTCGCATTCAACCGGGGCGCCTCTTCCGTCGCGCGACACGTGAGCGCGCAGTACCACTGTCCCATGCATCCCGATTATACCGCCGATAAGCCCGGCGACTGCCCCATTTGCGGCATGTCTCTTGTCCCCGTGGAACCCGCCCAGGACACCGAGGAGACCCCAACAGGCAAGAGCATCTGCGTGCTGCACAAATGCACGATGGCCAATTGCAAGATGGAGCTGCCGCTCAAGCCGGGAGAGACGGTGACGTGCCCGGTGTGCGGCACCCATACGGCGCCTCCGGCCGGCTCAAGCGGCAAGATTCTCTACTACCGCAATCCCATGAATCCGCAAGTGACTTCGCCGACTCCCATGAAGGACTCGATGGGAATGGACTATGTGCCTGTCTATGAAGAAGGCGAGGCCGCGTCGCCGGGCCAGGCGTCTACGGTCGTCTCCGAGGAGAAGCGGCGCTTGATCGGTATGAAAACCGAGGTCGTCGGCAAGCGCCATCTGAAATTCACCGTGAGGGCGTCGGGCAGCGTCGCCTACGATCCCGAGCTCTACAACGCCATCTCGGAGCACCATTCGGCTATGGTGGCGCGCGACAATGTCAAGGACAGCCCCTGGCCGGACGTCAAGGAAAGGGCCCAGGCGCTGGTGGAGGCGGCGGCGTTGCGTTTGCGCCAGCTGGGACTTTCCGAGGCGCAAATCTCGGCGTTCTCGGGACGCGAGGCGGTGCCTGAAAACCTTCTCATCGGGGGAGGCGGGGGCGCGGTGTGGATTTACGCCCAGATTTACGAGTACGAGATCTCGATGATCCGTCCCGGTCTCGAAGCGGAAATCACCACGCCGGCTTACCCCGGACGCGTCTTTCGGGGTACGCTCAGAACGCTGGACCCGCGGCTGTCTTCCGAAACCAGAACTTTGCGCGTGCGCATCGAGGTTCCCAATCCCGGGGGCCTGCTCAAGCTGGAGATGTTTGTCAACGCGGCCATCAAGGCGGATTTGGGAGTCAGCTTGGCCCTGCCCGAGACCGCGCTGCTCGACAGCGGCCAGCGCAAGCTCGTGTTCGTGGACCTCGGCTCGGGGCGCATAGAGCCTCGAACGGTCCGTCTGGGGCGTGAAGCCGACGGCTACTATGAATTGCTTTCGGGGGTTGCGCAAGGCGAGCGCGTCGTGACGACGGCCAACTTCCTCATCGATTCGGAGTCGAAGCTCAAGGCGCTTGTCTCTCCGGCCAAGGACGCTCATTGAGGCCCGTATGATCAAAAAAATCATCGCCTGGTCGGCGCACAACAAGTTCCTGGTTCTGGTTTTGACGGCGTTTTCCATGGTCCCGGGCTGGTACTGCATGAAGAACATCAGCCTGGACGCGATTCCCGATCTTTCGGATACGCAGGTCATCGTGTACTCCCGTTGGGATCGCTCGCCCGACATCATCGAGGACCAGGTCACGTATCCCATCGTCACGGCGCTGCTGGGCGCTCCGAACGTCAAGGCCGTGCGCGGCTTCTCGGACTTCGGGTTTTCCTATGTCTACGTCGTGTTCCAAGACGGAACCGACGTGTACTGGGCGCGTTCCCGCGTTCTCGAGTACCTGAGCACGATATTGCCGCGCATGCCCGAGGGAGTGCGCACGGAGCTCGGTCCCGACGCCACAGGTGTCGGCTGGGTGTATCAGTACGCCCTAGTCGATAAGACGGGGCGTCTTGGCCTCGCGGACCTGAGATCCTTCCAAGATTGGAACCTGCGCTACCACCTGCAATCGGTCCCCGGAGTCGCCGAGGTCGCATCCATCGGCGGATTTCAGAAGCAGTATCAAGTTCAGGTCGATCCCAACGCTTTGTCGGCGTACCGCATACCGTTGTCCAAGGTCGTCGACGCGGTACGCGACGGCAACAACGACGTCGGCGGGCGCCTTGTCGAGTTCGGCGGCGCCGAATACATGATTCGCGGCCGGGGGTACGCCAAATCGGTCGAGGACATCGAGCAAATCGTGGTCGGGCGCGACGGCAAGGGCACCCCGGTGTTGGTCAGAAGTGTCGCCAAGGTGACGTTGGGCCCGGACATGAGGCGGGGCGTGGCCGACCTCGACGGCGAAGGCGATGCGGTCGGAGGCATCGTCGTCATGCGCCACGGCGAAAACGCCTTGAGCGTCATCAAGCGGGTCAAGGAGCGCTTGGCCGAACTCAAGGCGTCTTTTCCCGAGGGAGTCGAAATTGTCGAGACGTACGATCGCTCCGGGCTCATCGAGGGCGCTATCGAAACTCTGAAGGGGGAGTTGTTCACGCAGCTGCTTCTTGTCAGCCTCGTCCTTCTCGTTTTCCTCTGGCATATCCCTTCGGCGATCGTGCCGATCATCACGATTCCCATTTCGACGTTGCTGGCGTTCATCCCGCTGTTCTTCATGGGGGTCAGCGCCAACATCATGTCCATAGCCGGCATCATGCTGTCGGTCGGAGTCCTCGTCGACGGCTCGATGGTGGAAGTGGAGAACGCCTATAAAAAACTTCAGCAGTGGGAGGAGGGGGGCCGTCAGGGGGATTTTCACGCCGTGCGCCTGAGCGCCATGCAGGAAGTCGGGCCCTCGGTGTTCTACTCGTTGTTGGTCGTGGCCGTGGCTTTTTTCCCGATTTTCGCTCTCGTCGATCAAGAAGGCCGCCTGTTCAAGCCCCTGGCCTACACCAAGAATCTGACGATGTTCTTGGCGGCGTTTCTGGCCGTGACGTTGGACCCGGCGGTGCGCATGCTGTTTTCGCGCATGGACTTTTTCGTTTTCAAGCCAAAATGGCTGGCGTGGACCGTCAATCAGGCTGTGGTTGGACGATACTATTCGGAAGAAGATCACCCCATCAGCAAGAGGCTGTTTCGCCTCTACGACCCGGTGTGCCGCTGGGCGCTGGCGAGGCCCTGGCAGGTCATCGGCGCCGCGGCGTTTGTGACGCTGGCCACAGTGCCGATTTTTCTCAAGCTGGGCTCCGAATTCATGCCTCCGCTCAACGAGGGCACGATCTTGTACATGCCCACGACCTTGCCGGGGATTTCGGTGAGCCAAGCCTCCGACTTGCTGCAGAGGCAAGATCAGGTGCTCAAAAGCTTTCCGGAAGTCGAACGGGTTTTCGGCAAAGCCGGGCGCGCCGACACATCGACCGACCCGGCTCCTTTTTCGATGATGGAAACGACCGTCGTGCTCAAGCCCTTGGATCAGTGGCGTCAGAAACGGAGGTGGTACTCGAGGCTGCCGCAGTGGCTCCAGGTCCCCTTTCGGTCCATTTGGCCCGACCGCATCAGTTGGGAAGAGCTCGTCGACGAAATGAATGAGCGCATGAAGTTCCCCGGGGTCACCAATGCCTGGACCATGCCGATCAAAGCGCGCATCGACATGTTGAGCACCGGCGTGCGCACGCCGATCGGCATCAAAGTTCAAGGGGCGGATTTGGCCCGGATCGAGGCGCTCGGCTTGCAAATCGAAGCGGCTTTGCGCGATGTCCGGGGGACGCGTTCGGCCTATGCCGAGCGCGCGGCCGGAGGCTATTTCGTCGACTTCACGCTCAAACGCGATCAGTTGGCCCGCTACGGGCTGTCCGTCAAGGAAGTGGAGATGGTGATCATGTCGGCCATCGGCGGCGAGACGGTCACCGTCACGGTTGAGGGACGCGAACGCTACGGCGTCAATGTCCGTTATTCCCGCGAGCTGCGCGACAACCTCGCCAAGATGCGGCGGGTCTTGGTGTCGACGATGGAAGGCGCCCAGATTCCTTTGGTCCAGCTTGCCGACATTGAGCTCAAGACCGGACCGGCGATGATACGCAACGAGAACGGCCTGCTGACCGGATACGTCTATGTGGATGTGGCGGGTCGAGACATCGGCGGCTACGTCGAAGAGGCCAAACGCCGGGTCGCCTCCGCTGTGACTTTGCCCGCCGGCTACGCCCTGCAGTGGAGCGGGCAGTATGAAAACCTCTTGCGCGTGCGCGAGCGCATGAGGCTGCTGCTTCCCTTGACCCTGGTCGTCATCATTCTGCTCATGTACATGAACACGAAGTCCTGGGTTAAGACGGCGATCGTCATGCTGGCGGTGCCGTTTTCGTTGATCGGAGCTTTTTGGGGATTTTACCTTCTCGGCTATAACCTGTCCGTGGCGGCTTGGGTGGGCATGATCGCGCTCATGGGCCTTGACGCGGAAACCGGCACGTTCATGCTGCTCTATCTTGATTTGGCCTACGCCGACGCGGTCCGCTCGGGGCGTATGCGCACATTCTCGGATTTGAGGGAAGCCGTGGTCTTTGGCGCGGTGAAACGCATTCGCCCCAAAATGATGACGGTCTTCACCGATTTTTTGGGGTTGATGCCGATCATGTGGGCGATCGGCCCGGGGGCCGACTTGATGAAGCGCATCGCCGCGCCCATCATTTTCGGTCTATTCACGAGTTTTGCGATGGAACTGATCGTTTATCCCGCGATCTTCCTTCTCTGGAAGTGGCACGGCGAGATGAAAAAAGGAACGCGCGTGCCTGACCCGGCCGCGGTCGTGGTCATGCATGATTGAGACGTCGCCCGCGGCGTTAATTTATTAGGTGGAACCCGAATAAACCAAACGGGGATGAGACGCTGTCCTGGCAGAATTGTTGCATAGATTATTGTCCAATGATCATCCATATTCTTGTCGGGATTATCTCGGTCAGCGTAGCGCTAGCGGCTCCGCCTGCGGGCGAATCCTGCCTGGAATGCCATAAAGACGAAAAGTTTCGCGTCCAAAACAAAAAGATTTACGATTATTTTCAGGAGTGGCAGGGCTCGGCCCATGATCTTGCCGGCCTCTCCTGTACGGCCTGCCATTACGGCGATCCGACGAAAACAGCCAAGGATGAGGCTCACGCCGGCATGCGTCCCCAGTCCGATCCCCAAAGTCCGTTTAATTTCAAAAATATCCCAAAGACGTGCGGCGGATGCCATGCGCCTCTCCTTGACAGCTTCTCCAAGAGCCGGCATTACGCCAACCTTAAAGCGGACGGATTCGGGCCGAATTGCATTACCTGTCATGGATCGCTGAGCGCGCGGGTCTATGCCACGACGATTATCCAGCGCGCTTGCTCGAACTGCCACAATCAGCGCACCAAGAATCATCCTGAAGTCGTCGCCCAAGCCCAGGAAATTCTCGGACGACTCAACCATGCCAACGGCTACCGCAAGGGCCTCCGGTTCTACTACAAATCGATCAAGAGGCCCGAAGCGATGGCGAAGGTGGATAAAGCCTACACGGACGTCATCCAATTTTGGCACGAATTCGACTTCAAACGGCTTGGGCCTCGCTCTCAGGAGCTCCTGACGGAGCTCAAGAACTTGTACATCGAGGCTCATAAGGATGATTCGTCCGAAAAAAAATGAGCTCCGATTGGGATGACGCGACGAAGAGGATCCCTCGCTGGGCGGCCGTCTGTGTCGTCGTGGGATTGTTTTCTCTGGTCGTGTTTTTCATAACGGATCCCATCGGCGGCGCCCCCGCGCACGACGATATTCCTAAGCTGTCGCCCGATTTCTCCGACACCGCGACCGTGCGCGTCGTTCGCAAGGAGATGACTTTCGACGGAGCGCCTTGTAAATCCTGCCATGAGGGGACGGAGGCTCTTCAAGGAGACCCCAAAGAGAAGGGGATTTTCCACGAAAAGATCGAGATCAAGCACGGCCGCAATCAGCATTGCTTCAACTGCCACAATCGCATGCAGCCGGCGGATTTCTCGAATTTTGACGGCAGCCCGATCAAGCTCTCACAGGTCGAAGTGCTCTGCGCGAAGTGCCATGGAACGATCTATCGAGATTGGAACCGAGGTGCTCATGGCCGGCGTGGCGGCTTTTGGGAGCAGGCCAAGGGTGGGCCCAAATCCGTGGTGTGCATCGCCTGCCATAATCCGCATTGGCCGGTATTCAAGGCGCTCAAGGCCGCCCCGGCGCCTCATGTCAATCCGCGCACGCACATGCGCTCGGGCGAAGGTCATGGCGGGAATCGACAAGCGGGAGAGCTTTGATGTCGGAGGAACGCGCGTGCGGCGAGTCGTGCGGAGACATGAGTCGCCGAGCGTTTTTGGCCGCGGCGGCCACGGGCGTGGTGGCGGCGACCGCCGCGGCGCTGGCGCCGCTTAAGGACATCACTGATTTGCCGACGTTGGAGGAATTCCTCAGGCAGCATTACAAGGAGCTCACGGCGGAGGAAAAAAAGGAAATCATGGCGCGCATCGCCGCCCAGGTGGAAAAAAAATACGGCGTGAGCCCTCGCATCACCGACCTTCCGCCGATTCCGGGAGTCGAGTTCGCGTACGCTCTCAACATCGGCCGCTGCATCGGCTGCCGCAAATGCGTCTACGCCTGCGTCAAGGAAAACAATCAATCTCGCAACCCGGAAATCCAGTATATACGAGTTCTGGAGATGAAGAAAGGCTCCATAGACGTCGAGACCTCCTCGACCGCCTACGAAGGGGAGGTCCCCAAAAAGGACTCCTACTACATGCCGGTGCAGTGCCATCAATGCCGCAAGGCTCCCTGCGTCAAGGCGTGTCCCGTCAAGGCCACGTGGCAGGAGCCTGACGGAGTCGTCGTCATCGATTACAATTGGTGCATCGGCTGCCGCTACTGCATGGCCGCCTGCCCGTACGGCGCCCGGCGCTTCAACTTCGAGGCTCCCCAGATTCCGAAGGACGAATTGAATCCGGAAATGGGGCTGTTGTCCAACCGCCCAAGGCCCAAAGGAGTGGTCGAGAAGTGCCATTTTTGCCTGCACCGCACCCGCAACGGACAATACCCTGCCTGCGTGGAAGTCTGCCCTACGGGCTCGCGTAAATTCGGCAATCTCCTCGATCCCGAGAGCGAGATATCCAATATCATCAACAACAAGCGGGTGTACGTCCTCAAGGAGGAGGTTGGAACTTTGCCTCGCTTCTATTACTACTTCGACATTTGATATGCCCCAAGCCCTGAAGGATTATTTCATATTCGTCGGACGCTGCGCCCGCGAGACCATCGACGGGGATTGGCGCTATTATCTGTGGCTGACGGCTTTGTTGTGCGTGAGCCTGCTGGGACTCAACGCCTACTGCAAGCAATTCGTCGAGGGCTTGAGCGTGACCGGGATGAGCGATCAAGTGTCTTGGGGGTTGTATATCGCCAACTTCACCTTCCTGGTGGGTATGGCGGCTGCGGCGGTGATGCTGGTTGTGCCGGTCTACGTCTACAAGGATGAGACCCTGCACGACGTCGTTATCCTAGGAGAACTGCTGGCCGTGGCCGTCATCGTCATGTGTCTGCTTTTCGTAACGGTGGATTTGGGCCGCCCCGACCGTTTTTGGCATATGGTTCCGCTGATCGGCAAGTTCAACTGGCCGATCTCCATGCTGAGCTGGGACGTCATCGTGCTCAACGTATACTTGGGCTTGAACGCCCACATCTGCGGCTATTTGGTGTACATGGTCTATTGCAAGCGCAAACCGGCCCCTATGTGGTACATCCCCTTCGTGTTTCTCGCCATCTTCTGGGCGTTCAGCATCCACACCGTGACGGCGTTCTTGTACGTGGGCCTGGGAGGCAGGCCCTACTGGAACTCGGCCATCATCGCTCCGCGGTTTTTGGCGTCGGCGTTCACCGCGGGCCCCGGCTTCTTGATTTTGACTCTGCAGGTCATTCGGCGCGTTTCTTCGTACAATGTCTCAGACAAAGCGCTGTTTATGCTCCGCGATATCGTGCAAGTCTCAATGATCATCAACGTTTTTCTCCTCCTGTGCGAATTGTTCAAGGAGTTCTACACGGACTCGGCACACGTCGCGTCGGCCAAGTACTTGTTTTTCGGCCTGCACGGGCACAGCGCCCTGGTCCCCTGGATTTGGACGGCGATGTTCTTGGATTTGGCCGCGCTCACTCTTCTGGTTCTGCCTCTGTCGCGGAGTTTAAGATATCTCGACTTGGCGTGCGTGCTGGCCATCGTCGGGATCTGGATCGAGAAAGGCATGGGGCTGATCATTCCGGCGTTCATTCCCAGCCCCTTGGGGGAGATCGTCGAATATCACCCAACGCTCAATGAATGGCTGATCTGCGCCGGCATCTGGGCTTTCGGGATGCTTCTCTACACGCTCTTTCTCAAGATGACCATCCCGGTCCTCACGGGAGCGCTTGCTCCCCGCCCGGCTGATTTGCGCGCTTAGCTTAATTGTTATAATAAGCACGTAGGTTCACCAGGAGGGCAAGGAAAGAATGGGTAAGAAGCTGTTCGTGGGAGGGCTCCCATACGAGACGAACGACGGCCAGTTGAAGGAACTCTTCGCCGCGTGCGGGGCGGTTGTGAGCGCGAAAGTCATCATCGATAAGGCCACTGGAAAATCCAAGGGCTTCGGCTTCGTGGAGATGACGACCGATGAAGGAGCTAAGGCTGCGACCGAGAAGCTTAACAACAGCGCCCTGGGGGCGCGCAGAATATTCGTCAATGAAGCGCGTCCGATGGAGCCTCGTCCCGCCGGCGGCTTTCCGCGGCCTTCTTCCGGCGGCTTACCCGAATCCAAGCCCGGGTTCATGCCTGGGGTGTTCCCCGATAAGAGGGGGGGCTTTGGCGGCAGGGGGAATTTCGGACCGGATAAGAAATCCGGAGGTCGGGGCGATTATGACAAGAAGGGACGCGGCGGCCGACGCGGCGCAGACGAATACGACAAAAAGGGCGGCGGCGGCAAGGGCGGCAAGAGTGGCAAGGGCGGTCGCGGTGAGCGTGACTTCGATAGCGGCTATGACGGCTGGTAGACGCTGAAGCAGGCGTCTCCTCCCAAGAGCTCCGACCATGGGTGAAAATCCGTTCGGGCGAACGTTGTATCCGGTCGCCTTGGCGTGCTGGCTTTGCGCCTTCGGCTGGCGCGCTTGCCGGGTCTCCCAGGACGTGGCGACCTTGTCCCGGGATGCGGCGGCCATCGATGACGCGGCGCGAGCTCTTGACGTCGGCGCCCGTCGCTTGCGCGGCCTCGTGCGCGAAGCCGGCGAACGCGCCGGCGACGCGAGGTTTCTGGACTCTCTTCCCAACATCCTTCCCGAAGATAAGGGCTATCTGCGCACGCAGAAAGCCATTGAAGGCGAAACCGCGGTGCTGCGCGCCAAGGTCTCCAAACAGCTCAAGAACGCCCTGCATCTCGTGATTGATGCCAAGGCAAATAAGCTGTATGTTAAAAGAGGCGGGAAGCTTTTGTGGCAGGCGGATGTGTCCGTTGGGCGAGGCGGCGTTCTCAAGGATGCCGCCAGCGGACGGAAGTGGGAGTTCGTCACCCCGCGCGGGGAGTTTCGCGTGATCGCCAAAGCCCAAGATCCTCAATGGCGCAAGCCGGATTGGGCTTACGTCGAAGCGGGCGAACCGGTCCCCCCGCCGGGAGATCCCTCGCGGATAGTGTCCGGGGAGCTGGGCGCCTACGTCTTGAACCTCGGCGAGGGCTACCTGATCCACGGGACCAAGCGCGAAGAGCTCTTGGGCAGGCCGGCATCCCACGGCTGCGTGCGCGTGGGAGGCGCGGATCTGGAAAAGCTTTACGAAACGGTTCCGATCGGCACGCGGGTCTACATTTTCGAATGAACGAGAAATTCGAGACGTTCTTGAGCCGTTTAGATCAGCGCGTCTCCTTCTGGGGAGTGCTTCTGACTGGAGCGACGCTCCTGCTGGGTGGCTGGATGTTGAACAAGTGGATGCATGCGCGGGTCCTTATCGCGGCCGATGAAAGGGCGTGCCTCGTCGTCGCGCGTCAGGACCTTGAACTCGATCTCAGTGAGCGGCAGGTGCTTCGGGATCTCGTGTCGCGAGATTTCGCGCGCGCCAAAGTGAGCGCGGAGAGCCTGTCCCGTTCGCGGCGAGCTCTTTTCGAGGGAGGATTGGCCGTCTCGGAAGAAAAACGGCTCCTTGAAAAGCAATGGGAGATCATGAACTTGAAAATTCGCCTCGATCTCGGGGCCGATCAAGTGAACTTCCTGCGCGGCGAGCAAATCGCCGAAACCCTGCCTTTGGCCGGCGCCCGGCCGCGCGTGATCGGCCCGGGACGCCAGGCCGTCGCTGCGGCCGCCACGATCAGCTCTAAGGAGCGTTTCGCGAGCACCGAACGGCCGCGGACCGAGCAGGTGGGGGGGCAGCTGCAATGGGAGCCTCCCCAGGTCGGAACCTCTCTGAGAGCCAACGCGCTGGGAGAATTCGTGGTCTTCACGAAGGAGGGGTTGGTGATTCACGGTCCCCCCTTGAAGACTGTGGAGCATGAAGCCTTCCCTCATGTCTGCTTGTCTCTTCCGGCGCCGACGGCCCGTCGCCTCTATTCGCAAAGCTTTATTGGCACGAAAATCGTCATCCACTGACGGCGGCCACTGGGCGACCTTGACAAGTCTGTGTCAATGCGCTGTCATTGTTGCTCGGCTTTTAAACCGAGAAGACTGGAGGAGAAAACACATGCGGAAGAATCTGCTTCTTGCCGGACTTGCGTTATTTATTTCGTCGGCGGCGGGCGCTGCGGTCTACGACATCGACGGCTCGCATTCCCAGGTCGCTTTTAAGATCAGGCATTTGGTGGGCCGAGTTCCCGGCCGATTCCTCAAGTTTTCGGGAACTATCACTTATGATCCCGCCAAACCGGCGTCCTGGTCCGTAAGCGCCACTATCGATCCGGCCTCGGTCAATACCGATAACGAGAAGCGCGACGGGCACCTGAAGAACCCGGACTTCTTCGATACGGCTCAATGCGCGACGATGACCTTCAAATCAAGCAAAGTCACCGACGTCAAGGAGTCGACGGCGAAGCTCCATGGAGACTTGACCATGCATTGCGTGACCAAGCCCGTGGTTCTCGACCTCGAGCTCGGCGGAAGCGCCAAGGACCCGTGGGGCAACGAGCGCGCCGGTTTTTCGGCCAAGGGAAAAATCAACCGGAAGGATTTTGGCATGGTGTTCAACAAGGTGCTCGACGCGGGCGGTCTTATGCTGGGAGAGGAAGTCGACGTGACCATCGACATCGAGGCCGTGGCGAAATCGAAATAATGGCGCGCGGGGTTGACAGGCGGGGGAGCATAGGCTACTCTTGCGGTCGCCCCGGCGTCCGGGGTTCGTTGAGGACATGAAATTAAGCAAACAAAGGAGATAAGAATGATGAAACGCACACTATGGCTGGTCGCGGCGCTGATGAGTGTCGGCGCGGCGGCGCAAGCCGCGGGTCAAAATGACGCGGGATGCGGCTTGGGAAGCATGCTCTTTAAAGAGCAGCAGCCTGTGCACCAGATCCTGGCGGCGACGACCAACGGCACTTTCGGCAACCAGACGTTCGGCATCACGACTGGAACGCTGGGCTGCACCTCCGGGGGGCTGATCAAGACCTCGAAGGAAAGGGAAGTGTTCGTTGCCACCAATCTTCGCGCCATCGAGCGCGAATTGGCCGCCGGCAATGGGCAGTACGCCTTGTCCCTGGCCTCTTTGTCGGGCTGCGGAGCGAAGTCCGAGGAGTTCTTGTCCATGGCCAAGGCCCGCTACGGGAAGCTCTTCCCCACGGCGCAAGTCGACGCGAAGCAGCTTCTCAAGAACCTGGATCAGGAGATCGCCTCCGATGAGAGCCTCTCCAATGCCTGCGTTCTTTAAGTAGAGAATAGATCGTGACAGTCGGGGCGGGCGGACTTCGGTTCGCCCGCCCCGTTCTTTTTTTCTGGGCCCTTGCCGCGGCCTCGTCGGCGGGCGCGTTGTCTTCGACCGAGGATGCGCTGCGCCGCGTGCGGGCTCAGCGCGTGTGGGAAGACCCCCAATGGCTGCGCTTGGGACATTGGAAGCCCGCGTGGATGGGACGAGGCTACGCCAGCGACGCCGAACAAGGGGATTTTTTCTTGGACCCGTCGGGCGCCAAGGATCCCCGGGCGGAGATCGAGGCCATGACGCGAGGGCTTTTCGACGACAACCCCGGCCCCCGGCCGCAGCACCCGCGCTGCCGCTTCCCCGCCCGCGCGTCGTGGCTTATAGGGCGCCTGGACGTCGATGCCTCCTTGCTTGTTCGAGCCGATTGTTCCGCTTATGAAGACTGGCGTCGGCTCATGGATCCGGGCAAGGCCTCCTTGATCTTCGCCTCGGCCTACCTTAGCAATCCCGCGTCCATGTTCGGGCACACCTTTTTGCGCTTGGAGCGGCGGGGAGTCGGGGAGGGGGAACGTCTGCGCGATCATACGCTTAATTTTTCCGCTGAGACCGGCGACGACGGCGGAGCGCTCTTTGCCCTCAAGGGGCTCGCCGGCCTCTATCCCGGACGCTATGCGGTTCAGCCTTATTACATGATGGTCCAGCAGTACAACAACATCGAAAGCCGCGACCTTTGGGAGTACCGTTTGTCGATGTCAACAGGGGAAATCGACTTCCTCGTCGCCCACGCCTGGGAAATGGGCGCCGCGACGTTCCCGTACTATTTCTTTTCGAAGAATTGCTCCTATCAGCTCCTGCCCGCTCTGGAGGCCGCGTTGCCGGATCGATCGTTGATGGCTGGGTCGCCCCTCGTCGTCGCTCCGGTCGACACGTTACGCGCGGTCCTGGCGCAGCCGCAATTGGTGGAGGGCGTTTCCTTTCGTCCCTCCCATGCGACGAGCATGCGCTGGCGACGAGGTCAGCTGGGGTCCGTCGAACGACGCGCCGCGGAGGCTTTTGCGGGAGGCCGAGTCGATGACGGCGACGCGCTTTTGTCAGCGATGGGTCCCCAGCGTCAGGCCTTGGTTCTGGATGCCGCGCATGATTACATACTATATAAGGAGGGCCACTCCCCTGATGTGTCGGACACAGTGAGGATTTTAGAGAGAAATATTTTAACTCGACGCGCGAAAATCGGCGCCCCCTCCGTAGAGGTGGGTGCCCCGTCCTGGGCGGCGCCTCCCGACGAGGCTCATCGCCGCAAGCGCGTTCGATTCGGGGGGGGGATTGGGC
>JBBTHA010000082.1:0-5841 GCA_038060535.1 Elusimicrobiota bacterium
TTATGAGGATATAATCCTCCACGAAATCCGAGGAGCCGATCATCGCGCCCAGGCTAGCGCCGGGATCGTTGAAGGACTTGCTCACCGAGTACAGCTCGAGCCACTCCAGATCGGGGAAGTCCTTGGCGACTTGGGCCAAGGGCACATGAGAGCCCGCCCGCGCCAGGCCGGCATACGCGCCGTCGTTGACCAGGCGCATGCGTTTTTCCAGGCAAAAGTGGATCAGTTCAAGCCAGCCGGTCCTCTCCGCCCCGACCGCGGCCGGATTGCCGGGTCGAATGACGAAGACAAGATCGGCGCGATTCGTTTTGTCTTTTTTGAGAGCCGCCTTCAGTCGGGCGACGTTCAAGCTCATATTGTCGCCGAGGACCAGGGGCCACACCGTCCTGCGCGCGCCGAGGTACGAATGTGCCCAGGTGCCGACGACGTCGTAAGCGGGCAGGTTGGATGCGACGCGAAACGACGCGCGCCTCGACGCGGTTGGCAGATGCAGTCCGCAGGCCAGGGGAATGAGCGCGCTGGCCGTCTTGATCCCCGCGATGGGCAAAGCGCGCAGATGAGGAAAAAACGCGACGTCGATTCCCCCGTGGAGAAGGACCATCGACTCGGCGAAGCGGCGCAAGTTGCGGTCTTCGGCGTAGGTATGGTAATCGAAGCCGGGATTGGCGGCGTAGGCGGCCTTGAGCGCGCGAATCGGTTCGGGGGGGATGCCGTCGGGATTGCCCAATGAGAGGTTGAGCGGTTCTTGCCCCGTCTTCTCTTGATACTGCGCGATCAGGCGGTAAATGAGTTGAAAAAGATTGATGCCTGAAGGCGGAATGCGTCTCATGCGCAGGATCATAGCGGATTGACAGCGGAGCCGTCCAAAATATGTAGAATAAATTCCCCACTCCCACGCTTGACAAATATTGGCGCGGGGGTCATAGTGTGCTTCATGTTTGGAAAACCGGCGCGCTTCTAGGAGAGTTCTATGTCGAACCGATTCACGGAAAGGGCCCAGCGTGTTATTCTGATCGCCCAGGAAGAGGCCAAGCGCCTCAACCATGACTACGTGGGCACCGAGCATATTTTGCTGGGTCTTATCGCCTTGGGTGAGGGCGTGGCCGCCCAGGTCCTGGCCAATCTCGGGGTTGATTTGCGCCGCGTGCGTTCGGAGATAGAGAAAATCGTCGGGACCGGCGACAACGTGATGCTTCTTGGCGAGATCCCGTTCACGCCGCGCGCGAAAAAAGTCCTGGAGTACGCCGTCGAGGAAGCCCAGCACATGGGGCATTCGTACGTCGGCACGGAGCATCTTCTTTTAGGACTGATCCGCGAGGAGGAGGGCGTCGCCGCGCGCGTCCTGGAAAATCTCGGCTTGCGTCTGGACGTGGTTCGCGAGGAAGTCCTCAACCTCCTGGGCGAAGGCCAATCCCAGCAGCAGGGCGGATCCTCCGGGGCTCAGCAGGGCTCCGGTTCCCCCACGCGCACGAAATCGAAAACGCCCACCCTCGACGAGTTCGGGCGGGATTTGACCGCGATGGCGCGCGAAGGAAAACTCGACCCCGTGATCGGGCGCGACGACGAAATCGAGCGCATGATCCAGATCCTCGCCCGGCGAACGAAGAATAACCCCGTCCTTATCGGCGACCCCGGTGTGGGAAAGACGGCGATCGTAGAGGGCCTTGCGACCAAGATTTCCATCGCCGACATTCCCGAAATCTTGATGAACAAGCGCCTGTTGACCCTCGACCTGGCCTTGGTCGTCGCGGGAACCAAGTATCGCGGCGAATTCGAGCAGCGCCTTAAGAACATCATCGAGGAGATTCGGCGCTCGAAGGGCTCCGTCATCCTTTTCATCGATGAGCTGCACACCGTCATCGGGGCGGGCGCGGCCGAGGGCGCGATCGACGCCTCGAACATGATCAAACCCGCGCTGTCGCGCGGCGAGCTCCAGACGATCGGCGCGACGACGCTCGACGAGTACCGAAAGCATATCGAACACGACGCGGCGCTCAAGCGGCGCTTCCAGCCGATCATCGTCGATCCTCCGTCGGTCGAGGAGACGATCGAGATCCTGAGGGGCCTTAAGGATAAATACGAAGCGCACCACAAGATAAAATACGACGACTCCGCGCTCAAAGCCGCCGCTGAGTTGTCCGACCGGTATATTTCCGAGCGCTTCCTGCCGGATAAGGCCATCGATTTGATTGACGAGGCCGGGTCCCGGGCGCGCTTGCAGTCGTCGGCCACGCCGCCCCAGTTCAAGGACAAGGAAGTCGAAATCGAGAAGGTGGTCAAGGATAAGTCCGGCGCCATCTCCGGCCAGGAGTACGAGAAGGCCGCGCGTCTTCGCGACAAGGAAAAAGAGCTGAGAAAAGCGCTCGAGGAATCGAAAAAGAAATGGCGTGAGAAGCGCGACCAGTCCACGCCCACCATCGTCGGGGAAGACATCGCCGCCGTCGTGTCCAAGTGGACGGGGGTTCCCGTGACGGCGCTGACCGAGACCGAGACGGAGAAGCTTGTGCATATGGAGGCAAATCTCCACAAGCGGATCATCGGCCAGGAAGAGGCGATCAAGACGATCTCCCAGGCCATTCGGCGCTCGCGCGCCGGACTTAAGGACGCCAAGAAGCCTATCGGCTCGTTCATGTTCCTGGGACCGACCGGCGTGGGCAAGACGGAGCTGGCCCGCGCCTTGGCCGAATTCATGTTCGGCAACGAAGACTCCATGGTGCGCATCGACATGAGCGAATATATGGAGAAATTCGCGGTGTCCCGCCTGATCGGGGCGCCTCCCGGATACGTCGGTTACGAGGAGGGTGGTCAGCTCACGGAGGCCGTCCGGCGCAAGCCGTACTCGGTGGTTCTTCTCGATGAGATCGAGAAGGCCCACCCGGACATCTTCAACATTCTTCTCCAGGTCATGGACGACGGGATTCTCAACGATAACTTGGGGCACAAGGTTTCGTTCAAGAACACGGTGCTTCTCATGACCTCGAACGTGGGCGCGCGCTTGATTTCCAAAGGGAAATCACTGGGCTTTGCGGCCGCCGATACGGCGGACCAGAATGAGCGCGACTACAAGAAGATGAAGGAGACCGTGATGGACGAGGTCAAGCGAGTCTTCTCGCCGGAGTTCATCAACCGCGTCAACGACATCATCGTCTTCCATCCCCTCAATGAGGCGGAGATGCGGCAGATTCTGACCTTGATGCTCGGGAAGGTTCGGGCCAAGATCGAGGCCCAGGGCTTTAAGATCGTGTTTTCAGACGACACGGAAAAGTTCCTTGTTAAGAACGGTTTCGACCTGAACTATGGGGCCCGGCCTCTGGCGCGGACCATACAGCGCTCCGTCGAGGACCCGCTGTCCGAGGAGATTCTCCTTAAGAAGTTCGATCCGGGCGCGACGATTTACGTCGAAGTCGACAGCTCCAACGAAAAGCTGGCCTTTTCCAAGGAACCAGCCGTCAAGGCTCACTAGAACGACGCGCATCCCGCGCCCCCTGGCGCGGGCTGCCCGCGCCTGTTATCCTAAAGCAACGGTTATCCATGACCAGAATTCCCCCAGAAAGACGTATTCGTTGGGACGCTTTGCGGGTGCAAAGCGCCGACCTCCTGCTTGTGTCCGCGCTGCTCGTCGTTGGAGTGGCCTACGGCCTGGGCTATCGCCTCGATTGGAGCGAGGAGTCCGGACGGCCCGAGGAAGACCAGGAAGTGGCCGAGATCGCGGCGCCCGCCTCGCTTCCCGGATCGACGCAGGAGTCGATGTCTCCCACGACGGCGGTCATGTTGCCGGCTCCCGCCGCGTCCGGCTCGACGATAGGGCCGGCGGCGGACTTGCAGCAAATCCTCAGTCCTCAGGACGCGCAGTGGGATTCGATGATCCGGGAGTTGGACAACTTGGCGACGCGTTATTCCGGGCGCGTCGCGATCTATATTAAGGACCTGAAGACGGGCCGGACGTGGATGCATCATCCCGATGATCTTTTTCCAGCGGCGAGCCTCATCAAAGTTCCGGTCATGATCGCGGCTTTCTATAAGATACGGGATGGGCAGTTGGCTCTAGATGAGCGCCTGGCGATCACCCGCCGCAACCGCGTCGGCGGCTCCGGGACGCTGAAATGGCGTCCCGATGGAACCAAGCTCACGATGCGCGAACTCCTGGTTCACATGATCAACGAGTCCGACAATACGGCGACAAAAATGGTGCTGGACCGCCTTGGCATCGGCTACGTGCAGCAGCAATTTCCGCGCATGGGCCTTCTCTACACCGGCATATATGAGGAGGGGATGAGCATCAAAGGCGGGCGGGTGATGCATGAAAACTACACCACCGCGCGCGAAATGTCCGCGTTGATGGAAAAAATTTACAAGGGCGACGCCGTGGACAATCTCTCCAGCGAGATCATGCTTGATATCCTCAAAAAGCCCAAGGCGGTGGCGTCGCGTCTGGCCAAAGGCATGCCGTCCGGCTGGGAAATCGCGCATAAAACGGGCCTTCTGCGCCAAGCCTGTCATGATTCGGCGATTTTCCTCAGCCCCAACGGTGACTACGCCATCACGGTCCTGACGGGGCAAAATCGCTCCTACTCCCAAGCCAAGGATTTCATCACTAAGCTCGCGAAGGTGACCTTCCGGCACTACGGCGGTCCGCAGTATTACGCGAAAGCCGGCTCCCGCCGGCGGCGGACCGTGCGCTGACGGGGAACTTTTTCGCGCCTCCAATCGTCTGATGGGGAATGCCGCTGAGCGGCAATCGAACTTGTGTTCGATAGCGGCTTCTGCTATACTCATTCCCTTGGACCCCGGCCGTGACGGGGACTCCAAGGAGGGAGAAATCACTCAATGGGGAACATGGAAGCGGGAAAATCAAAGGCGCTGGAACTGGCGTTGGCGCAGATCGAAAAGGCGTACGGCAAGGAAGCGGTGATGAAGCTCGGAGATCGCGCCGCCAAGATCAAGATCGACGCCATCTCCACCGGGGTGCTGTCCCTTGACCTGGCGCTCGGCGTGGGAGGCTTCCCCCGCGGACGCATCATCGAGATTTACGGTCCCGAATCCTCGGGCAAGACGACGCTCGCTTTGCAGGCCGTCGCCCAGGCGCAGAAACTCGGCGGGTCGGCCGCCTATATCGACGCCGAGCACGCCATGGACCCGGGCTACGCCCGCAAGCTGGGTGTGGACGTCGACAACCTCCTCATCTCCCAGCCCGACTCCGGCGAGCAGGCCCTGGAGATCACGGAGAAGCTCGTCCGGTCCGGCGCGATCGACGTCATCGTCATCGACTCGGTGGCGGCGCTGGTGCCGAAGGCCGAGATCGAGGGCGAGATGGGCGACTCGCACATGGGCCTGCAGGCGCGCCTCATGAGCCAGGCGCTCCGCAAGCTCACGGCGACGGTACACAAGTCGAACTGCACGCTCTTATTCATCAACCAGATCCGCATGAAGATCGGCGTGATGTTCGGTTCGCCGGAGACGACGACCGGCGGCAACGCGCTGAAGTTCTACGCGTCGCAGCGGCTCGACATCCGGCGCGTCGGCACGATCAAGAACGGCGAGGTCGCAGTGGGAAACCGGGCGCGCGTGAAGGTCGTGAAGAACAAGCTCGCGCCACCGTTCACCGAGTGCGAGTTCGACATCATGTTCGGCAAGGGCATCAGCCGGTCGGGCGACGTGCTCGACCTCGGCTCGGACCTCGGCTTCATCGAGAAGTCGGGCGCGTGGTACAGCTGCCAGGGTGAGCGCATCGGGCAGGGCCGCGACAACGCGCGTGCGCACCTCGAGCAGCATCCGGAGATGATGGCGTGGGTCGAGAGCCGCATCCTCGAGAAGCACGGCCTCCTGCGTGGCGCGCCGCCG
>JBBTHA010000083.1:0-12102 GCA_038060535.1 Elusimicrobiota bacterium
TTTTGACTGTTTCCGCTCGCGATCTCGGCGCCGTCGACGCCCAGCGTGAAGTTGAAATTCACGCTTCCGGCATCGCTGGCGGGAGTGGTCACGAGCCCCAAGGCGATCGCCCCCACCCCCGAAACCATGGTGGAGACCCGGACGTTGTAAGTGGTCGACGAGATCAGGCCGGTGTAGACGAAGCTGAGATTGATGGTGGCGTCGTGAGTATTGATGGTGGCAAAAGAGTCGGTGGATAACTGCAGATAATAGGTGGTTCCCCCCGCGAACGACGAGCTCCAGTTCGCGGTCAAACCGTTGCCAAAGACGTTGGTATACGCCAAGGGCGAGAGCGAACCCCCGCCCCCCCCGCCCCCGGTCGTGATGGTCGAACCGAGGTTGGTGTAGGGACCGGTCGCCGCGTTGGTGGAGACGCGGGCGAAATACTGGGTTCCGGAAGACAGTCCCGCGAAAATCGCCGAAAGATTCAAGGTCGCTGAGCTGATGTTGCCAGGCAAACTGTTCGGGAATCCCGCGGTCGACAACTGAGCGTAATAAATCGTTCCGGGGAAAAAGGTTGAACCCCAATTGGCCGTCAGCACGGTGTTGGTCAGTCCCGAAAAAGGAAGCGCCGACAAAATCCCCGAGGAGACAGGATGATCCGGCCAATCGACGCGGCCGGCGGGATCATTTTCGAAAAGCGCGCCCGTTTTGGGTCCCGAATCCCCGCGCATGGTGATGCGGGCTCCGGTCGTCAATCCCGACCCGTTGACGTTGAACGCTCCGTTGACGTCGGCGAACTGAATCCGGGTAAACGTGGAAACGAACGAGCCGGCCATAAAATACAGCGCCGACGCGGAGGCCCCCATGTTCTGGAAGGTCACGGCGTCAACGCTCAATACGGCTCCTGCGGATTGGGCGTCAATGAGGAACCCGTAATTCAAGGCGCCCTGGATCGTCAACGACGAGAATTTCAAGAGCCCCGCGCTGCCGGCGTCGAGGAAGAGCCGGTCGGCCGCGGAGCTGCCGCGCATGACGGTCGAGGAAACGCTGATCGATACGTTGCCCGAGTCGATGCGCAGGCTCTTGCCGCCGGTGAGAGCGACGAAATCGCCTCGCGCGATGAAGGTCTCGGTCGAAGCGCGGATGTAGCCCGCGGTCGCGCCTTGGAAGTATGAATCCGTGACCACGACGCCGGAGGAGACGTCCACGTACAGGCCGAACAAACCGCCGGTCATGGTGCTTTGAGTCACCGAGGTCCCCGTGCTGAAGGCCGCGAAAAGCCCGTACCCCGTGGAATTGAAAAAAGAACTTTGCGTCACGGTCGTCGAAGACACCGTGTTGATCTCCAGAGCGCGATACGCCGACGCTTTGCTGACGAATGTGCTCTGAAAAACGTCGTTGTGATCGGCGCCGAAATTAATCATGCCCGCATGGCCCATCGCGTTGGACACCGAACACCTGGCGATCAGGTTGTAGACCGTCTTGTTGGGCCCGGTCGCCGTCAATCTCAGCGCCGGAGAAGCCGAAGAGCTGCTCACAATGACGCTTTGGCCGATCGTGTTATAGCCGGAGTCCAGCAGCTGCACTCCGGCGCCCCCGAGATTTGCGGCGTAGATCTGAGAGACCGTATTTAAGGAAGCCGCGGACAACGAGAGCGCGGCGCTGCTGGAGTTGTTGGTGATCGTGCTGAAGCGAATCGTGTTCTTCTGAGAGCCGCCTAAGGACACCCCGGCGACGTTCTGCACGGAAATCTTCGAGTGCTCCAGGACGCTCATGCTCGACAAGGACACTCCCGCCGTGGTGAGGTTGCCGATGGCGTCCATGACGGTCAGGGTGCTGATCGTCACATTGTTTGAGGACGCAAGGACGGCGTAAGAGGCGGCGTTTTGCACCGATATCTTGATGTTGCGCAGAGAGACGCTTGAGTTCTTCACCAGGAAACCGGCAAGCGACGACGCCGGGGGGACCACCACGGCGGAGGTGCTGACCAAGGCCGGGTCGCTTTGAATGATGAGCTGGAAGGCCGCGGGCGTTTTCGCGCTGATGACGACTTGCTCCACGTAAGTCGCGCTGTCGACGTTGATGCAGTAATCCCCGGTGAACGGAGACGCGGGAACGGCGTCAACGCATTGTTGAATGCTCGTGCAGTCGCCCCCCCCGCCGAGGCGGACGGTCTGAGTCGTCGTGCACGCCGCGAAGGATCGGGAGGCGCCGAGCAAGGCCGATGCGGCGGCCAGCCCGCAGGCCAGGATGACGGCGTGCGGCTTATACGGATGATGACGTGTCTCGGTGGTCACAGGCTCGGTCAACCGCACTTTCGGCTCGCTGATTATAACAGGCCCTCTGCTCGCCCGCCAGGTGATATCCGTCACATTGAACGCAGCTCCTTTACGATGTCGAAATCAGTATTGGTAAGAAACGCCGATCAGGTAATTCACCGCCCGATAGTCGTAGGCATAACCGCTTTGGTAATGATGATTGGACGTCGCCCAGAGAAAGTTCGTCCGCAGCGTCATGGTGAATTGCGGCGCGATCGGATAGCCGTAGGCCATCGCCAGAACATATCGGTCGTGATGCTGTGCTGACGAACCGTACACTCCCTCGCCGCTCTGCGCGAGGCGTCCCCTGTAGGTTTGCCGAGACCAGCGTAGCGACATCGAGGTCCAAGATGGGGTCTTCATCTCTCCCCAAGAGAGGGACGCCGCCGGCCCGGCGCCGAGGCTCCAGTAGCTGTAGGAGTCTTCCAAGTATTTGGCGAACGTCGCGTCGAAGGTGTTTTGGTTTGAAAGGTTGTAGGCGAAGTTCACGGCAAAACTGAGATCCAGGCGACCGTCCTGGTCAAAGAGACGCAGCGACGTCGGACGGCCGATGGAGCCGGAAAATGACTGCAGAACATCGCGCCGGCCCTCGTTTTTGAATTGCCCGCTCGCATCGACCAAGCGCTGATCGAGGAAGGACTTATACAGCACGGAGTAAGAGCCCTGAAAGACGTATCGGGGGTCAGCCATCGGCCAGGGCCGGCTCCCCGATGCCGAAACCTGCCAATTGAGGGTGTCAAGCACCTTCTTAGGGGCAAGTTCGCGCCCCAAGGGATTGCCGAAAGGATCGACGCCAGAGCGCGACTCGAGCGATTCGTAGTGGGGAAATTGGACGCGAAACACATCGAATCCAAGGCGCCAGGAGAAGGGGTCCTTATATATATTCTCGGCCTCGAAACCGAGCGCTATTTTCTCGTAATCAAAAAGGCCCCGCCCCCAGGTTTCATCGCGGGTCTCCTTAAGAAACTCCCTCTTATAGCTTGCCGACGGCTTGAGACGCCACGTCGAGGCCTCGAGGCTGCGAATGCCGGTCACCGACACGCCATGGTCCATTTGCTGTTGGAACAAGGTTCCCGCGCCCACTCCCGCGTCCACGCCCTTGGTCCCACGGTAGGAACCCGCATACATCGGCATCACGCTCCAGCGCTCGGACAGCTTGGCCACCCCGGCCGCGGTCACTTCGGCGTTGCCCCCCAAGCTGCCGCGCTGCTTCAGGAAGAAATATTGGCCGCCCGATAGCGAGGCGTTGAAGACAGGCGTCCATTGGGCGCCCGACGCGGGGGCGGCCATAACCACGGCAATCAACGGCATGAGGATGAGGGGTTTTATCACGGGCACGCTGTCACGGAATCAGTCCCGACTGGATGAATATCTTCGGTTCAACGACAAGATCGATCTTACGTCCCGCGAATTCGGACGCGGTCACGATGGTTTGAAAATTCCAACCGAGAAGCGTCGTCTTAAAAGAGCTTCCCGAAAAACTCGTCGCGGAAAAGTCGCTGGGGCGGGCGATTTTTCCGGCGTCGTTGATGACGTAATTGTCGTATTTTTCCCAAATCGTTCCGGTCCCGTCGGACGCATACACCACGTCATGAAACAGCCCCTCTCCGATTTCATTGTAGGTGCAATTCGGCGGCGCGCACGAAGGCGAGGTCTGAACGGTCGTGACATTCGTAAACGTCGGCGCGAGCGCCTGTCCGGAGATCATGTTCTGTATATTGGTCCCGCTCCAGCTCTGGTGGCTGACGCCGTTGAAGCTCAGATTATAGGAATCAAATAGAGTTGAAAAATACGGTCTGCCCGCTGAGACGGCGATAAAGCTCTCCGTCCCCGGGTCGTACGCCGCGGAAACGTCATCCTGGGCGCCGACGGCGTTATTATTGAGATCGACTTGGTGCCCCCCGGAAGCGACCTCGAGCATGTTGTCGATCGTATTCGAGCGTCCCGTCCGGTAAGACGTCAGATAGTAGCCGCAAGCGACGTCGATGCAGCCGGTCAGCTGCCGCAAAGCGACCGACATGTCGGCGGGCAATGCGGCATTGAATGTGCCCTGGTAGAAAAAATAGTCGAAACGGGAGTCGCGCTCATTGAGAACAACCAATTTAAATTGGTCGGCCGCGGGACGGATGATGTACTCCTCCAGGCGCACGCGGTTGCCGTTGACGTCGATGAGCGCCTTGCCCTGCTGGTACTCGGCGAGCTTGGCCTCCTCGGCCGCGGCGGCTTGAACCTCTTCCTTGCTCATGCGCAAGTCCACCTCTCGCCGGGCCGCGCGCGCGGACTCGTCTCCAGACGTACGCTGAGACGCCCCATTCTCGCCGACTTTGCCTAATCCCGCCGCCGTCACGTCAATGCTTTCCTTGTCCTTGAGCAAGACTTCGTTTCCCGTCTTGTCGGCGACCGCGAGGAGTCCGTTGAACATCTGAACGCGCGTGTCCCCGTCCTGCTCGACGTGAACGGAGAATTCGGTGCCACGCACCGAACACACCGCCGTGGGAGTTCGGACTTGAAAGCGCCGGTTCAAACTCTTCGAGATCCAGGCGCGCAGCGAGCCCAACTGGAGCTGCATTTCGCTGGCCTGCTCGGCCGCCTCCCGAATGGTGAACGCGGAGCCGCCGCTCAGTTCGACCCGCGAATCGTCGTCGAACGTGACGGTCGCGCGCGAGCCTGCAGTGGTTTTGAGCTGATCGCCCGCGGCCAACGCCTGCCCCGCCGGAGCCGGGACCCAAGTGTAAGACCCGGACTTGAGAAAAAGCACGGTCCCCTGGGCGTTAGACAGGGACAACGCGTGAGCGGCCACGCTCAAAGCCCCACACAACAGGGCCGCAGCGGCGCCGGAGACCCATGTTTTCGGGCGCCAATTCCGCGCTCTCGATGGTTGCAATTCTTGTTTCATCGCGATTGCGATGAGGATAACAGACACCCCGGAAGCTGTCAACGCCGTTTCAGTCACAACCAAATCAACATGCTAGAATCATCGCATGGCGCGACTCTTGATCGTCGACGATGAACCCTCCTTGGTGTTGCTCATGCGCACCGTCCTGGAAAAATCAGGGCATGAAATCGAGGAAGCCTATCACGGCCAAGAGGCCTTGGCGAAGCTTGGCGTCGACCCGGACAACCCCAACGCACCCCTTCCCGACTTGGTTTTGCTCGATGTGATGATGCCCATCCTTGACGGCTTCGCCGTCGCCGCCGCCATGCGCGATCATCCCCGCACGGCCAAGATCCCGATCCTCATCGTGACCGCCAAGGGAGACATGCGCTCCCTGTTTGAGGCCATGCCCCAGGTCGCGGGCTTTTTTCAGAAACCGTTCAATCCGTCTTCCCTGCGCGAAGCCGTCCTCAAAGCCGTCGCCCCCAAATGATCTGGCCGCTCGTCGCCCTGTTGTTGGCCGTCTCCTTTCGCCTGTCATTATGCGGCCTGGATTTATTGCATACTATGAGGAGCCGATGAGCGATCCAAAAAAGAAGGTCCTCATTTTCGAGGACAACTCGAGCATCCAGACTCTGCTTAAGTTCTTTTTTCAAAAACGCGGCGTCGAGGCCAGCATCCACGGCGACGGCAGCGACGCCGTGGCTCTAGCCCTCGCCTTCTCTCCCGACCTCATCATCATGGACTACATCATGCCCGGCAAGGACGGAGTGGAAGCCGTGACGGACCTGCGCCAGGCCGGGTTCTCGAAACCCATCGTCATGCTCACTTCGAAGTCCTTTCCCGCCGATCTTGAGCGCGTGCGCGCGGCCGGGGCGACGGCCTGCCTGCTCAAACCCTTCGACCCCGCTCAGCTCGACGCGGCCATCCAGCCGTATCTGTTCGCTTAGCCGAGTCCGTGATCGAGCCTCTGCGCCTGGCGATCCTCGCGGCGATCGAAGGACGTCCCAGCATGGGCGTGGTGATCCTCGCATCGATAGCGCTTTTTTTTCTCGTCCTGGCGATGGCCGTTTATCTCATCTTCCTACGCGCCTGGCATCGCCTGCGTCACGACTACCGCCGCTCCCGCGCGGTTCTCTACGAACCCGCGGTCGAAATGGTGCTCATGGACGAGCCTTACGAGAAAATCCGCGAGGCCCTGCGCCCGCGACGACGCGGCGACGCCGACATCGTCCAAGAAGTCGTGACCCAAGCGATGCGCCATCTTCAAGGTCCTCCGTTTGAAACCTTTCGCCGAGTCAGCCTCGAGCTCGGTTTTTTGCGCGACAATCTCGAGGCGTTAAAATCTTGGGACCGGCATCGTCGAGGCCACGCCATGGAGCGTCTGGGATTTCTGCGCTCGAGCCAAGCCGTCGACCCTCTCGTCGCCCTCATGGACCGCGAATCGCTCGAAATGAAACTCGTCGCCATGCGCGCCTTGGCCGCCATAGGCGATCCTCGCGCCCTCCCGCCCTTAGTCGCGGCCGCCTTGCAAGTTCCCCCAGGGCTTCTTCCTCGTTTGACCTCGATGATCCTGGAGTTCGGCCCCCCCGGCCGCGAGGCCGTGCTCGAGCTGATCAACCGACGCCCGGGCGCCTTTCCGACCTCGGCGACACGCGATCTGCTCAGGGAGCTTGCCCAGGATTGGGGCGCCTCATGAACGCCTGGATTCATCAAGCCAACGCCGCCGTGGAAGTCGTCCTCGTCTGGTATTTTTTCATCTTGAACGGCGGTTATATTCTACTCTCCGTTCTGGCCTTTCGCGAGGTCCATCGCCACCTGTTGCGCTCGATCTACGGCGGCTACGAGCACACCGCGCGCAGTCCCTTGACGCCGGCGATCTCCATCTTGGTGCCGGCTCACAATGAGCAGGTGAGCATCGCGCTCACGGTTAACAATCTTCTCCACCTGGATTACATGCGCTACGAGGTCGTGGTCATCAACGACGGCTCAACGGACGGAACCCTCGAAGAGCTCAAGACAGTCTTTCAACTCGAACCCAGCCTCGAACGGGGCGACCGACGTCTGTCGAGCGCTCCCGTGCACGCGGTGTACGCCTCGCGCCGACATCACAACCTCATCGTCATCGACAAGGAGAACGGAGGCAAGTCCGACGCGCTCAACGCGGGACTCAATCATGCCCGGCATCCCTATTTCTGCTCCATCGACGCGGACGTCATTCTGGAAGCCGACGCCCTGCAGCGCGTCGTCCAAGCCATCGTGGAGACCGACAAGAGAGTCGTGGGCGTGGGCGGAATCGTCCGCGTCGCCAACGGCTGCCGCGTCGAGAAAGGACGGATCATCGAAGTCGCGATGAGCCGCACAGCCCTTGTGGTTTTTCAAGTCGTGGAGTATTTTCGGGCCTTCCTCTGCGGCCGGACCGGATTTTCCGGCTTCAACGGCCTCATGATCATCTCCGGCGCCTTCGGAGTCTTCGAGCGGGAACTCGTGATTGATGTCGGGGGCTATCGCACCGGAACCGTCGGAGAGGATATGGATCTCGTCACGCGCCTGCACGCCCGAATGCGCGAAAACGGGACATCGGACTACCTCATCAAGTTCCTCCCCGACCCCGTATGCTGGACGGAAGTCCCCGACACGCTGCGCGTGCTCATCCGCCAGCGCCGCCGCTGGCAAAAAGGCCTGCTGCAAGTCCTCTGCGCCCATTCGCGAATGTTCCTCAATCCCCGCTACGGCGCGGTCGGCTTGATCGCCTACCCCTTCTTCTTCATATTCGAAGGATGGGGAATTGTCATCGAGTTGATCGGGTACGCATTCTTTTTCATCATGTGGTTGAGAGGATCCCTAAACGGCGATTTCGCGGTCGCTTTTCTCTGCGTGGCCCTCCTGTGCGGCTGGGCCTTATCGTTGTCCGGGATCATCCTCGGCGAGATGACCCCTAAACGATACCCGAAGTTCCGTGATCTCCTGATCATGGTGGCCTTCGCCCTGACCGAGAATCTCGGCTATCGCCAAATGACCTCGCTGATGCGCCTTGTCGGCATCACCGACTATCTACGGGGAACCGGCGATTGGGGATTCATGGAGCGCAAGGGGCTGCTCAGGAAGCAGAACCAAGGCTGAGGGCCCAGGTCCCCGTCACCGTGGGGAAGGCACGGCGGTGGACCGGGGTTTTCGTTTTTTGACGTTGGCGAATCGAACGGTCATGCCCCCCGACACGCCGCGCTCAGCGGACGACGCCGACCGCACAGAACGGGGGATGGCGCCGGACGCCTCAGGCATGGGCGGGCGCGCCGCCTCGATGGGCGGCGGCGCCGGGGGGCGCGGCAACGATTTCCACAGCACGAAACCCGCCAAGAGCAGGGCCGCCGAGAACACCGCGGTTTCCAGAATCGGATGACGATCGCGACCGCTTCTCACGTCAATCGAGGTAGTCCCGCAGGCCCTTGCTGCGCGAAGGATGGCGCAGCTTGCGGATGGCCTTCGCCTCGATCTGCCGGACGCGCTCGCGCGTGACCCGGAAAAGGCGCCCGACCTCCTCCAGCGTGCGCGGATAGCCCGAGTCGATGCCAAAACGCAGTTTGATGATCTTCGCCTCGCGATCGGTCAGCGAGGAGAGAACTTTCTCGATTTCCGTCTTGCGCAGAAACCCCGAAGCCGTGTTGGAGGGAGCGGCCGTCGTTTTATCCTCGATAAAGTCTTCGAGGTAACTGTCCTCGTCTTCTCCGATGGGTGTGGCCAGCGACACCGGCTCCTGCATGATCTTGAGGACGTTCTTGACCTTGTCCATCGAGATGTGAAGGGAGCGGGTGTACTCCTCGAGGGTGGGCTCGCGACCGTATTCCTGGCGATAGCGACGCGTCACCTTCGTGAGCTTTGAAATCAGCTCTTTCATGTGAACGGGAATTCGTATGGTCCGGGCCTGGTCTGCGATGGCGCGGTTGATCGACTGGCGAATCCACCAGGTCGCGTAGGTGGAAAACTTGAATCCCCTCTTGTACTCGAACTTCTCGACCGCCTTCATGAGCCCCAAGCCGCCTTCCTGAATCAGGTCGGACAGCTCGAGATTCGAGTTCACGTGTTTTTTTGCGATCGAAACCACCAAGCGAAGATTGGCCTTGATGAGCTTAAGCTTGTCCTCCAGGATGGTGTCCTCAAGGCGGACGATCTTGTCGTTGAGTTCCAAAAACCGGTCGATGGGGATGGGAAGCGTGTTTTGGATGCGGCCTAGGCGGTCGATGACGACTTCCATGTTCTCCATGGCCGCCTCGACGGCGGAAGGAGCGTAGCCGGTTTTGGCACGGAAAGCTTCCGGGCGCATTTTCCCTTTCTTGACGGCGGCAAAATACGTTTTCAGCTCCTCGTAAGAACAGCCGTAACGGCGCTGATAACGCTCCATCTCGTCGCAGCATTCGTCGATCTTCCCGGCCAGATTCTTGATCTTGTTGGTCAGACGCTTGATCTTATCCTGGTTGAGATTCAAGCTCACGATGCGCGCGATCACCAGCTTATTGATTTGCTCGATTTTCTTTTGCAGCTTGATCCGGCGCTGAGGCTTGAGCCGAGGATTTTCCAGCTTAACGCGCAGAGCCAGCATCTGTTTCTCGGATTTCGTGATGAATTGCGCGACCGACTTCATTTTCCGCCGCATTCCGGAAAGTTCCGCGTTCGTCTTGCGCCCGCGCGGCATCAGTTCCTTGGGCGTCATCTCCTGAGCCTCGATCAGCGTTTCCCAGGAGCGTATCTCGCGCATGGTGACGGGGCTTTCCAGCACCAGCATGCGCAACTCCTTCTCGCGCTCGCGCACGTTGCGGGCCAATGTGACCTCTTCCTCGCGGTTGAGCAGAGGCACGCGCCCCATCTCGGAAAGATACATGCGAATCGAATTCGAGATATCCGACGATCCGCCCCAGTCCTCGGAAAAACGCTCACGCTCGACGACGGGCGTCGCGTTGGGTTTCTTCCGGTCGACGACCTCGATGCCGAGATCCTCCAAGGCGGTCATCAATTCATCCATCTCATCGGACTTCATGCTCGCCGCCGAGACGGTTCGACTGATCTCTTCCAACGTCAAGTAGCCGTGCTCTTTGCCGAGGTCGATCAAGTTTTTCATCGCCTGGCTCGTCTGAATCGCCATATCTCTCCTTACGTCAACGCTTAGTTCCCTTCAACTCCGCGACGAGACGCTGGAACTCGTCGCGAAGCCCCTGATCCACCGGCGCGTCCGATCCCGATAAAACAAGAGGTTCGATCTCTTTGAGCCTGCGTTGCGCGCGGCGTTTGGCCGTCAGCGCGCGCAGTGTTGCGGCGGCGTCCTCGTATCCGAGGTCGTCGTTGAACAAACGCGAGGCCACGCCCCGTTCGGCCTCAGGCAAGGCGTCGAGCAGACGCGGTCCCCACCGCCCCTGGCAAGAGGCCAACTCCCGCAGAGCGGAAACGATCACCCGCGCCGAGGGAGAATCCAAGTCGGTGTCCAAGATTTCGCGCGCGCTGGCCGGGGTCTTGAACAACAGACCTAAAAGCTGCGCATCGGATCGCGTCAATTCGCCGGGTTTGGCCGCAGCGGCCAGCGCCCCGTCCCCCGCCGCGGCGGGGGCGGCCGAATGGCGGTTTTGCGCGACCGCCTTGCCTCCCGAGCGGCGCAAAGAGTCCTCGTTGACGCCCAAACGGGCGGACAAACGGCGCACCCACTCGTCCTTAAGCACCTCGTCGGGACAGCGCAGGATCGTGGCCAGAACGTCCTTGGCGATCGCCGACTTGGCCTCCGGCGTCAACGGTCCCGCGCGCTTGATCAGCAGTTCCGTCTTGAAAGCCACGAGATCCTGGGCGGCCTCGAGCACGGCCTCGAAGGCGGCGAGCCCTTTCGCGTGAAGAAATTCATCGGGATCCTTTCCCTCGGGGACTGACGCCACCCGGGTGGAAAGGCCGGACTCGAGGGCGACCTCGGCGCCGCGCACGGCGGCCGATTGCCCCGCCGTGTCCGCGTCGAAAACAATGACCACCGCGTCCGCATAACGCTTGATGAGCGTCGCGTGTTCGGGCGTCAGGGCCGTGCCCAGAGGCGCGCAGGAAGTCTTGAGGCCGTGCTGATGGGAGGCGATGACGTCCATGTACCCTTCCATCAGATGGGATGTGCGGGCCTTTCGAGTTTCCGCCAGCCCTTCGTAGAGACCGTAGAGAACGCGGCCTTTGGAAAACACGGGTGACTCGGCCGTGTTGAGATATTTCGGCTCCCCCTCCCCCAGAGTGCGTCCCCCAAAGCCCACGAACGCCCCCTTGGCGTCGCGAATCGGGAACATGAGACGATCAAAAAAATAATCGCGCACCGTGCCGTCGGGTCGCCGGGCCGCCAGACCCGCCTTGAGAAGAATGCCCTCGGAAAAACCCTTCTTCAAGGCGTTGAAGACGAGGCGCCCATTGCGCGGCGCGTAGCCGACCTTGAAGTGCTCCACGGCCGCGGCCGAGAGTCGCCGCGAGCAGACATAGGCGCGCGCCGCCTGCGCGCCGGGATCTTCCTTCAGAACCTCTCGATAATACTCGGCGGCGAACTCGTTGGCCTCGCGCATGCGCAGACGCTCTTTCTCCTGAGGACCCAGCTCGTGCTCGGCCTCGATCTTCACGCCCGCGCGCAACGCCAGCTTTTCGGCCGCTTCCATAAACGTCAGATTCTCCGACTTCATGATGAACGAAAACGCATCCCCACCCTCTCCGCAGCCGAAACAGTGGAAGGTCTGCCGCTCGGGACTGACGATGAAGGATGGGCTGCGCTCCTGATGAAAAGGACACCGTGCCTTCATATTGCGCCCCGCCCGGGTCAGGGCAACGAGCTCTCCCACCAACTCGACGATGTCGAGGCGGGATCGAATTAACTCCAGAGTTTCAGGCGGTATCAGTGCCAACAAAATCCTCAATAACGGGCGGGCCCGG
>JBBTHA010000084.1:0-14564 GCA_038060535.1 Elusimicrobiota bacterium
ACCCCGTCCTGATATCGGCCAAGAGCGGCGAGGGGGTCCAGCAAGTCCTCGACGCGGTCATCCGTGAGATCCCGGCGCCCGCGGGCCGACCCGAGGCGCCGTTGTCGGCGCTGATCTTCGACTCGTCCTATTCGACGTTTCGCGGCGTCATTCTTCTCGTGCGCGTCGTCAACGGGGTGATGAAAAAGGGGATGCGCGTCAAATTTTTCTCCACCGGCACGGAAGCCGTCATAGAAGAAGTGGGATTTCTAAAGCCCAAACAGGTTCCCTGCGACCAGTTGTCGGCGGGAGAGGCGGGCTACCTGATTTGCGGGATCAAGGATATCCATAACGTGCGCGTCGGCGACACGGTCATGGAAAAAGATCGCCCTTTAGACGCCCCGCTACCCGGATACAAGGAGGCCAAGCCCGTCGTCTTCGCAGGGTTTTTCCCCATTGACCAAACCGAATATACGGCCCTCAAGCAGGCGCTCGACAAGCTGAATCTCGAAGACTCGTCGTTTAACTACATGGCCGACTCCTCGCAGGCGCTCGGGTTCGGCTACCGGCTGGGATTCTTGGGCCTGCTGCACATGGACATCGTCAAGGAGCGCCTGACCCGGGAGTTCGATCTCGATTTGATCGTGACGGCTCCCAACGTGATCTATCGCGTCCAGACCAATGATGGAAAAGGGTTCATCATCGACAACCCCGCCAAGTTCCCCGCGCACGGCGACATCAAATCCATCGAGGAGCCGTTCGTTCTTTTGACGATCGTGCTTCCCATCGAGCACCAGGAGGCGGTCCTTAATCTCATCAAGGAGCGCCGCGGCGTTCACGTCGGCATCGAGTACCTTTCCCCCACGCGAATGCTCATCAAGTACGAACTCCCCTTGGCGGAAATGGTCGTCAACTTCTATGACCGCCTGAAATCCGTTTCGAAGGGGTATGCGACGCTCGACTATCAATCCATCGGCAACCGCGAGTCCGATATGGTTAAGCTCGAGGTCCTCATTCACGCAGAACCCGTCGATGCGCTGAGCCAGATCGTGCACCGCGATAAAGCGCAGGATGTCGGCCGGCGCCTGTGCGAAAAGCTTAAGGAGCTTATCGACCGGCAAAATTTCGAGGTCGCGATCCAGGCGCGGGTCAACGGCAAGATCATCGCGCGCGAGACGCTCGGCGCCAAGCGCAAGGACGTCATTGCGAAATGCTACGGCGGAGACATTACCCGCAAGAAGAAGCTTTTAGGAAAACAGAAAGAAGGGAAAAAACGGGCGAAACTCATCGGATCCGTCGAGGTCCCCCAGGAAGCGTTCCTGGCGGTCCTCAAAATCGACGAGGAGGCTCAATAGCCGCAAAGGACTTCCATGGAAGAACGACTGTTGTTTATCGGCGTTTCGCTCGGAATTTTCGCCTGGTATTCGCGCCGCTGCAAGGAGCGCGGAGGGGCGGCCACCCCTTTGCAGTCGGCGCTGTGGCACGCCGTATTCTGCGCGATCGCGGCGTTTTCCGCGGTGATGATTTTGACCATGGTCTTCGAAAGCCGGTCCAAGGTCATCGCGGTTTGGGCCCGCGCTTTGCGCGTGGGGGACCTGTACCCAAGCTTGACGGCCGCCGCCGTCGCGGCGGTCTTCGGGTTCTGGCGCGCATGGGCCAAGGGCGACAGCGTGGAAAGCCGGCGACATTATCTGGAGGAAGATCTGGAGTGGGCGGACACCGTATTCTCCTCCGCCCTGCTGGCGTGGGTGCTGATGACGTTTCTCATTCAAGCGTTTAAAATCCCGTCCGGCTCGATGGAAAAGACTTTGCTGATCGGCGATCACCTTTTTGTCAACAAGTTCATCTATGGACTGCGGGTGCCGCTTTGGGGAAAACGCCTCGTTACGCTGCGCGACGTCCGGCGCGGCGACGTGATGGTCTTTGAGTTCCCCGTCCCCGATCCGCGCGAGAACCACTGCGGCAAAGTCAACGCGGGGGAGAACTTCATCAAACGAGTCGTCGCCTTGCCCGGGGAGACCGTGCGGGTGAGCGAGGGCAAGGTCTTCATCAACGGGAAACTCCTCAACGAGGAAGCGTACGCGCGCTATGGCGATCCTTACCGGCAGCCGGAATCAGTTCACGCCAAGGATCTGACTCCCGAGACCTACCAACGGCTTTGGGCGGAGCATAAGCTCGATCGGGAGTTGGGCGACATTCAGCGCGATTTCTTCGGGCCGGTCACGGTTCCCCCTGGCTCCTATTTCATGATGGGAGACAATCGGGACCACTCCTGCGATTCCCGCTACTGGGGGCCCGTCGATAACCATTTCGTCAAAGGCAAGGCGTGGTTCATCTATTGGCCTCCTTCGCGCATGAAGATGGTCAATTAGAAACCCGGCCGTCTGCAGGCGTTTTGGAGTTCGTGGATTGCCCCGGTAAGGGGTCGCTCAGCGGAAGTGCTATCATCCCAGCGATGAGAGCGTTCGTCCGCGTCCGTCTGGCCGTCGCTGTCGTCCTCGTGTTGGCGGCTTGCGTGGGACCTTCCCGGCAGCGCAAGAAAAGCGTCGCCGAGCTGATGGCCGCAGGCGACTACGCCTCGGCGGCCGCGGCCATTCACGCCGCCCGTGACGAGTACGGCACTTCCAACCGTGTCCTTTACCATCTCGATCTGGCGATGGCCCTCCATCTCGCCGGCCGTTACGCCGACAGCAACACGTATTTTACGGCGGCCGAAAATCGGATGGAGGAGCTCTACACCCGCAGCGTGTCTCGGATGGCGGGCTCGCTGATGGCCAATGAAAACGTCGAGGAGTATCGCGGCACGGCCTTCGACCGGGTCCTGGCGCACGTTTTTCATGCCCTCAACTTCGTCCAATTGGGCCGTCTCGACGAGGCCTTGGTGGAAGTTCGGCGCGTGGAGGCGTTTCTTGACGAGAGGGGGCGGTCGGCGCGGGAGGGATCCGTCGCGTACCGGGATGACGCGTTCGCCCGCTACTTGGCCGCCCTGGTCTACGAAGAGGGGGGCAAGAGCGACGACGCCAGGATCTCTTACGAGGCGGCAATACGCGCGTATCGGGATTACGAGCGCGTCTTCCAGATCCGGCCCCCCGGATTTCCCTTTCCCGCAGACCTGGGCGCCGACGGCGAGATCGTGTTCATCCATTACGCCGGCCCCGCGCCGCGCAAGAAATCCGTGACCTCATCGGATGTCCCGGCCGTCGCCGCCTCCACGGGCCCGGCCGCGGCTCGCCACGGGGGGTTCCTGGGCCAGACTCTGGATCGGTCGGTGAGCGCGGCGAAAGCCGCCGCGAGCGCCACGGGAGCGGCGTTGAGCGGGGCCGCCGGCGCGGTGCTCGGCGCGGCGCATCCGGAGTACGAGCCGGCGAGCTTTCGCGTTCGCCGATCACGGATCGAAGTCGGCCCGGCCGTCGCGGAGACGGCGGCGGTGGAGGACATTGATGCGATCGCCCGGCAGGAGCTGGCCGAGCGCCTGGCGGCGCTGAAGACCCGATCCGCGGCCCGGGCCGCCGTCAAGCTGTTGGGAACGGTGACCGGCGTCGACGCCACCGGTTCGGAATTTTCCGATGTGCGCGGCTGGCAGACCATCCCCTCGCAGATCCGCTTGGCGCGCGTCCGGCTTCCCGCCGGGGAGCACTCCCTGACGGTTCGCTACCTCGATGAGACCGGATCCGTGGTGGCGAGCGGCGGGCGCAGCGTGAGGGTGAACGCCGGGCGCCGGACCTGGATCATCGAGCGGACCGCGGATTGACTGTTGCGGGGATTCTCGACAATCACCGCTGAAGGGCGAATACGACGGTGTTCGCGTCGTCGAAGACGGGCCTCCACCGCGGGTCAGCGCCGAGCGCATGCGCCAGGCGCGTCGTCCGGGGGAGAACCGCCACGTCGATGGCCCAGTCCGCGAGGCGGTCGCGCCAGCCGGGCAGGCATTCCATAATGGTCGTGTAGTCGTTCGGCAATAGGGACCAGTAGGGATCGAGCCTCCCATCGATGAAGACCTTGGTTTTCGGAGACAGCTTGTATATGAGGTAGCCCCCCCACGTGTATGGATGGAAGATGCGGGCGTCCGGGTGGCGCGAGGAAACGAATTCCGCGGCGGCCCGCGGGTAGCCGCTTTCCCAATCCCTCCAGTTCGGGCTGCTCGGCGCTTTCCTCTCCAAAAAACCCATGGCCAAAAGAATCGCCGCCGTCGCCGTAACGCACAACCGTCCTTGCCAGGGTTTAAGGACAGACTGGCGCAAAGTCAAGGAAAGGGAAGCGGCGGCGCTCAAGGTGAAGATGGGCAGTAATTTCCGTCCGCGCAATCCGAGCGCGAGCAGCATGAGCGTCAACAGCGCCCAGGGGAACGCTCGCCGCTGCGCTCCGATGCCGACCCAGCATAACGCGCCGATCATGACCAGATAAGGGATCGAGGAGGGATGGGAACAGTCCAGAGGCTTCCATTCAAGAATCATGGACCGTCCCGCGGGAGGCATCGCCATAAACCAGATCGGATAGAGAAGTGCTGTCATGCCGTTGGGGTGGACGCAGCACAGGGCCGTGCCCAGACCCCAAGGCGCCAACGCAACAAGCCGCTTGGTGTTCTTGAATTCGAGGAGGCATACCAAGCCGAGCGTCACCCAGCCGAGCATGAAACCTCCGTGAATGTTGACCCAAACGAGGAGCCCCGCGGCCATGGCCCAAGGAACCCAGCGCCGGCCGTCTTCCCAGAGCCGAATGGCGAACAAATACAGGGACATGAATAAAATCGTGAACGCGTGCACCCGAACGGCGATGAAATTCATCAGGCCGAAAGCGGCCAGGGCGACGAGAAGAAATCGCATCGATGGGGGCAGATCATCGCGCATGAACCTGAATAAAACCGCAAGCGCCGCCAGAAACAAAACGGCATGAAAAAGGACAAGGCCGGGGTAGCCCGCGGCGCGGAAAATGAGAAAGGACCCGGCATCGGCAAGCCACTCGGTGGCCACCATCTCTTTTCCCGCAGCGGTGAAGGAAAATTCCTCGAGGACCGGGAACCGACCCAAGACGACGAGTTTTTCTCCTTCCTTGATGTGGAAGAATAGATCCGGGTCCACGTAGGCGGCCATATGGAGGACGAAAATGACTCCGATGACCGTGAAAAATAAGAGGGGGAGCCACCGCGCGGGGGTCTCTGAAATAGACGGCTTCATCGGCATAGTGTATCACTCCCGGCGCGAGGGGGAAATAATAGATATGTAGAATGTGTGCCGTGTTCAGCCAGCGTCTTTCCTTAGGCCGCTCTTGAAGCCCTCGCTTCTAAGGGTTCCCGCGCTGATCATTCTCGCCGTCGCGGCGGCGTTTTCGGTCCGGCTGTGGTCCTCTTCGGGGATTCTCTATTCTGATCATTCCGATCTGATCGCCATGGGAGCGGGGCTGCAGGTCATCGAGACGCGTTCGATCCATGACGACCGCCGCTGGCCGCTTTGGGACGCGTCCTGCAATGCGGGGTCTCCGGCCCACGCCAATCCGCTCGCGTCGTACTTGCTGCCGCTTCAATGGCTGTTTTTGTTTCTTCCGGTCGCGCGCGCCGCCAATTTATTTTTTATCTCGAATATCATGCTCGCGGGCTTGTCCATGCTTGTCGCCGCGAGGAGATTTTCTCTCTCGACTGCCGCGTCCGTGTTTTGCGGGATCGGATACATGTTGTCCTACCGATATTTGGCACTCTTCGATGCCGGGTGGCTGCCGAACGTGACGATGTATGCCCTGGCGCCGAGCGTGTTCTGGGCCGCGGATAACGTCCTGGAACGACCGGAGCCGCGGCGCGTCGCCTGCTTTGCGGCCGTTCTCGCCCTTTCGGCCATGCAGGGTTCGGCCCAGTCGTTTTATTACGCGCTGTTGGGTCTTGGAGCCTTCGTCGGCAGTCGGCTTTCCTCCGTCTCTCCCGCCGCGCGGTCTCGCGTGTTGATGGCGCTTTCAGGCGGCGGTCTGTTGGCCTTATTGTTGGCGTCGCCCGACCTCTTGCCCCGAGCGCAGTTCGCCGCCCTCAGCTCGCGGACGAATTTCGACTACGTCTTTTTCCTGGGGAAGGCTCCCGGATGGCGCGACCTGGCGACCCTGTTTGATCCTCTCGATGCCGGGGGGATGCGCGTCGAGTATTGGGAGAGTAATTTTTATTTCGGACTATGGCTTTACCCCCTTGCCCTCTGGGGTTGCCTGAAAGACTGGAAAAAAAGCCGGTACCTTTTGGCGAGCGTCCTTGTCTGCCTCTTTCTCTGCTTTGATTCCCCGGTTCTCAAGGCGTTATTTCATTACATGCCGGGGTTCGCCCTCTTTCGCATGCCGACGCGCATGCTTCAACTGGCCCAGCTTGCCGGGGTGCTCCTTGCCGGAGTGGGCGTCGATGCCCTATTGAGGGGGCTCGAGCGACGAAAGGCCTTCGCGGCGGCCGTGTGTCTGTGCCTGCTTCCGGTCGCCGACTCGGGAGCGCGCCTGATCCCGCGATTGGGAACCAAGCCGCTGTCTTGGGCGCTGCCGACCCCGCCATTCATCGAGCAATTGCGACGCGGCGAAACCAGCGGCCGGGTGGCCGCCATCGGACGGCACTCCATACCCTATGGCACCGCGGCCTTCCACGCGATCGACATGATCAACGGCTTCCAGCCCCTCAATCTGAAGCACTACATCGAGTATTTCTTCGTGCTGCAAACCGGTAGGCCCTTCGCCGCGCCCCGTTACCCCATCGTTTGGACGGATCTCAACGCGATTTCCAAGCCGGAGATGCTGCGCGCCCTCGATGTTAAGCACATCGTCTCCGATCGTTTCGTCGCATTGGAGGGGATCGATTATGAATTCGTCGCCCGCCAAGAGGATGTCCCTGTCTATAAACTGTACGATGGCATCGTTCACTCGTCTGTTTTCCTTTGGCGCGACCGAAAGCCCCTGGGCCCCGCGTATTTCGCCTCGTCGTTGACGCCGGTGATCGATGGAAAGAAATCCCTTGAAGCGATAGCCGCGTCCACCTCGGCCCTCGACGCCTATGTGTTGGGTTGGGAACCCGGCGGGGGCGCCGCCCTGGATTTTTCCGGAGGACGGGCGCGCATGACTCGGCGCGGCCAAAACAATTACGAATACGCCCTCTCCAGCCGGGGCACCAACTTCCTCATCGTAAGCCAAGTCTGGTACCCGGGCTGGCGCGCGACCTTGGACGGCGGGGAGGTTCCCATTTTCCGGGTCAATCACGCCCTCATGGGCCTTGTCGTTCCTCCTGGAGAGCATTCGTTAAGACTTGAGATGACTTCGCCGATGTTGGCGTTGGGCTTGGGGTTGGCGCTGGCCGCGACGGCGGTTCTCGGGATGATGCTGCTCCCGAACGCCGTCGCCAGACGCTAGCGGCAGTCAGGAATAAGCACCCCTTGTCGTCTTGCTTTTTAAACGCGGGAAAAGATATATAATAGTTATACGTATGTATAACTATTCAAGGATCCGGGTCGATGCCGCGGCCTAAGGGGGACGCGGACGCCAGGCTTTTGAGGGCGGGTCTTAAGCTGTCGCGCGAGAAATCGTTCGGCGCCGTTTCCGTGCGCGAGGCGTGCCGTCGGGCGAAGGTCAACCTCGGTCTTTTCCACTATCACTTCAAGAATCGGGAATCATTTCGCGAGCGCATTCTGGAGGCGGGCTACCAGGAATTCTTCTCGCGGTTGACCATTTCGGCGGGCGGCCAGGGAGATCCGCCGGAACGACTGCGCAAGGTTCTTCGCGCGATCGCGAGGTTTTCGATCGAGCGCAGGAGGACGATCGCGGGGCTGCTCAAGGACGCCCTCAATGGAGACCGCCAGGTCGCCCGATTCGCCGCGAGATATTTCCCGCACCATTTGCCGATCGTTCTCAGTATTTATCGGGAGGGGCTGAAAAAGGGGAGATTCCGGAAGCTTGAAGAGCCCCTGCTGTTGTCTTTTTTGATGGGAAGCCTCAATGCTCCCGGACTGATGATGACTTTGTTCGACGAGCATGACGCTCGGCGGCCGTTCGATCGCGCGCGCGGAGACGTCGAGAGAGTTCTGTTGTCCGATGCGTCTGTGGGAATCCGTCTGGACATGATCATGGCCGCGTTGGCCGTTCCAAGAGGAGCGAGATGAAAACCGCGGCCGTCGTGTTGTTGTTCGCTCGGGGGGCCTTCGGCCAGACGCCCGATGCGCCGGGGCCATCGCTTCTCGAAACGCTGAGGGCGGCCGCGGCCGCGTCGCCCGAGGTCCTAGCGGCGACGCGGCGACGCGACGAGGCCGCTCTGGAAGAGCCGTTGCTTTTGGCGAATCTCGACCCGAAGGCCATTGCCTCCTATGCGGCCATCGATGATCGCAGGCCGCGCGCGGTTCCGGCTTTCGAGGGCTCCCGCGCGCGCATTGACCGTTGGGAGGCGGGGCTGACGCAAACGACGTTGCTTGGCACCGAGGCGAAGCTCGCTTTTCAGAGCGAACGTCTGGTCAACGCGACCGCCTTCCGGCCCTTAAATCCCACGGTCGACTCGCGTCTGACGTTTGAGTTCAAACAACGACTGGCCCGATACTTCTGGGGTCGTCCCGACCGGGCCCGGCGCGCCCGGGCCCGCAGCGGCGTGGCCGCCGCGCAAGCGGCGTTGGAGCGAACTCTCTCCGATGCCCTATTGCGCGCGGCCCGGGCCCACGTGGAGTTGGCGTATGCCGACGCTTTGGTCGCCATTCGAGAAAGGGGCGTCGAGGACGCGAAACGATTGCTGGAGAAGTATGAAGAGCGCCGGCGATTTGGTCTCGCCGAAAACTCCGATGTGTTGCAGGCCAAAGCCTCCCTTGAACTCCAGGAAATCGAGGCAATGGTGGCCAGGTCCTTAGCCGAGAGGGCGCGTGTGTCTTTGGGAGCGGCCGTCTTTTCCAGCTCGACGCCCAGGGGCCTTCGCGCCGGGCCGGTCGACTTCATCCCGTCTCGGTCGGCGCTTGCCGTCGGCGAGGCGGAGGCGATGTCGCGGGTCCCGGAGCTGATGATCGCTCGCCATCGAGCCGAGTCGTTGCGCTGGTCCGCGCGTCTGGCACGGTTAGACACTCTTCCCGATCTCAGTTTGGACGCTTCCTACTCGTTTGCCGGCCTGGAAACGGGCTACCGCCGCTCCTGGTCGGACATGTCCACCTGGAGACATCCGGTGTCCATGGTGGGAATGAGCGTGGTATTCCCCCTCGGATTTCGTCATGAAACCCTGACCCGGCGTCAGGCCGATTTGCAGCTGGCGCAGGCGGAAGCCGAGGTCGCGTCCATCGAGGCCTCCGCCCGGCGGCGCTGGCGCGATGTCGGCGAACAGCTGTCCTTGAGCTCCGCGCGCGTCGCCGCGGCACGGCGTCTTTTCGAGCTCGAAAAACGCAAGTATGACTCGGGGCTGGAGGATTTTAAGCGCGGGCGGGCGAGCACCGATCTGCTGGTCCGATTTCAACAGGATATTCGGCGCGCGGAGGCGGATTTGCTGCGCGCCCAGACCGATGAGCGGACCGCGCTCTTTGAAGCCGCCGACGCCTCCGGGCAACTGACACGGACGCCATGATTGAATTTTTCCTTCGGCGTCCCGTTTTGTCGAACCTGGTCACGGTGTTTCTCTGCGCGATAGGAGGCTGGCACTTCATGACCGTCCGGCGAGAGGCGTTCCCGGACGTCAAATTCGACATAGTGACGATCAGCACCCCGTACCCCGGGGGCTCTCCTGAGGAAGTCGAGAATCTGGTCACCCGTAAAATCGAGGAGCAAATACGAACGATCTCGGGGATCGATCGGACGGAAAGCTACTCTCTGGAAAATCTGTCCTTGGTCGTCGTGCGCATCGATGAGGATTTAGCCGAAAGAGAGAAAGATAAGACCGTCAGCGATTTGTACCAGGCCGTTCAGCGAGTCAAGGATTTGCCGTCGATTGCCGACAAGCCCGTGGTGCGCGAAATGACCGCCGACCGGCCGCTCATCACCGTCTCGGTCGCGGGGGGCTTGGAGGACGATCGCGACCGGTCCGCCGAAGAGCTCAAGGACATGCTCGAGGAGATCGACGGCGTTTCGCGCGTGGATTTCTTCGGCGACCGCGAACGGGAAATTCTCGTGGAAGCGGATCGCCGCGCCTTGGAACGGTACCGGCTGACGATGGGGGAACTGGCCGCCGCCATTCGCAGCCGCAATGTCGACCGCTCCGCGGGAGCCACACAAGCCGGTCCTCTGGAAAACTGGGTGCGCGTGCGAGGGGCGGTGTATACGGTGGCGGAGGTCGCGGACATCGTCGTTCGAGCCAATGACGAACGCGGTTTTGTGCGAGTGCGCGACGTGGCGCGCGTTTCCGAGGGCTTCGCCGAGACGTCCGTGCGCGCCCGGGCCGAGGGTTTGCCCGCCATCGAGCTGAGGGTCTCCAAGCATAAAACCGCCGACGCTCTGGCGCTCACCGACGCCGTCAAGGCTTTGTGCCAGGCACACTCCCAGCGCTTCTCGCAAAAAAACCTACGCCTCGTGCTTTCGGACGATTTCAGTTTCTACATTCGACGCCGCCTCAAGGTCATGAACGGGAATATGCTCCAAGGAGGGGCGCTCATACTTGCCGCGTTGTTCGTGTTCCTGGACTGGAGGTTGGCGGCGGTGGCGGCGTTGGGCGTGCCGATCTCTTTGGCGGCCGCTCTCGTGGTCGCGGTGCCGCTTGGCTTTACATTCAACCTGATGTCGCTGTTGGCCTTTATCATCGTGCTCGGAATGCTCGACGACGATTCTGTTGTCGTGGCGGAGAATATCTATCGGCATCTGGAAATGGGAAAACCCCACCTTCAGGCGGCGATCGAAGGCGCAAGGGAGGTGGCCTGGCCCGTGGTGGGCTCGGTGGCCGTTTCCGCCTGCGCTTTCTTGCCGTTCGCGATGATGAGCGGGATCATGGGAAAGTTCTTGATTATGATCCCGATCGTCGTCGTCATGAGCTTTGTCGCCAGCCTTTTTGAGGCGTTCTTCATCCTTCCAGGACATGTCCTTGAACTGCTCCACTACGGCCGACCCGTCGCCGACGTCAAGGACGGGCGGTGGTATTTGGCTATCGTGGACGCGTACCGACGGGCCATCAGTTGGGTCGTGCGCCATCGCGGGCGCTTCGCGCTGCTTCTCCTGGCCTTTCTGCTCATGACCGCGGGTCTGGCGGCCTGGCGCTTGAAATTCGTGCTGTTTCCCGAGGGGCTGATCGAGCAATTCTTCATTCAGTTGGAAACGCCGCCCGGATCCAGCCTCGAAACGACGCAGCGGGCGGTGATGGAGGTTGAAAAGACCGTTGCGGGAATCGGCCAGGGAGTTCTCGACACCCAAACGGCGACCGTCGGCCGCAAGGGACAGGAGAACATGGAGCGGTTGGGCACTCATTACGGGCAGGTCCGCGTCTACCTGACTCCCGAAGACACCCGCGCGTTGAAAACCAAGCCTCTGATCGCGGACCTTCGCGCCCGTCTCGGCCTTCCCCCGGGAGTTGAAAAAATAACGTTCGAGGAAGTTCACGCCGGGCCTCCGGTGGGAGATGCGATTCTTGTGCGGGTGCGCGGACGCGATCCCGAGGTCAACAGGAAAATCGCCCAGGAGATAAGGGATTTTCTGGGGACCATCGCCGGGGTCACCGATATCAAGGACTCCACCCAGGACGGCAAGCGTCAATGGCGGATCATTCCCGACGATCGCGAGGCGGCGTATGCCGGCGTCGACAGCGAGCGCATCGCTCAAGAGTTATTCTACGCGACCGATGGGCTCAAGGTTTCAAAGATCCAGAGGCCCGATGAGGAGATCGAAATTCACCTCAGGCTTTTGCCGGAACAGCGCGACGAGGCCGCGGATTTTCTCCATCTTGACGTCCTGAATGCGGCGGGGCGTCCGGTGCGCCTATCCAAGGTCGCCGGCGTTGAAGAGCGCGGCGGCCCGCCGTTTCTTCCGCGCTACAACTACAAGCCGGCGATCTCCGTGTCCGCTTCGGTCGATGAAAACGTCGTCACCTCGCGCGAGGCCAACCTCCAGGTGCGCCGCCGCTTTAGCGATCTTTCCTCCCGCTTCCCCGGGTATGAGCTGATTTTCGGGGGCGAGGAGGAAGAGACCAACAAATCCCTTCGTTCCCTGGGGAGGGCGTTTCTCGTGGCGATGCTGCTGGATTTCGTCATTCTCGCCGTCTTATTCGGGTCCTATGTGCAGCCGGTCATTATTTTGTTGACGATTCCCATCGGCCTTCTCGGCGTGGTCTATGCCCTTCTTCTGCACGGCCAACCGGCCTCATTCATGGCGCTTTTGGGTGTTGTCGCGATGACCGGAGTGGTGGTCAACAACGCGATTCTTCTCGTTGATTTCATCAATAAGAAGCGGGCCGAGGGCATGCCCATCGAGGAGGCCGCCGTCGAGGCCGGAGCTCAGCGGCTGCGTCCGATCTGGGCGAGCTCAATCACGACTTTGCTCGGGTTGTTCCCCACGGCCTATGGCTTTGGCGGGTATGAACCCTTCGTCGCCCCCATGGCCCTGTCGCTGGCGTGGGGCTTGACGTTCGCGATGCCGATGACCCTTTTTCTCATTCCCGCCGCCTACGTGACGGTGGACGATTGGAGCGCTCGGATTCAAGCGTTTCTTTTCAGGCGTTGAGCGTTGGGCGGGACACGACCTGGATCGCGGACCCCGTAGCGACGAGGCCTTGCTCGACGATTTTCCAGTAGATGCCGCGAAGATTCAACGCGCGCGTCGCGGGGGCCTGAACGAAAACAAGGGCGTCTTGGCCGAAGCGCTCCTTGAATTTTACACAGCCATTGTGAGGTTTGGGAGTGACCTCAACGAGGGCATCCGCGACGCGCAGACGCGTGCCGACGGGAAGATTCTTGGCGGATATGTCGATGTCGACGAAAAGGTTGTCCCCGAAAATGGTCAGGGGCTGAGCGTGGGCGATCAGTTCGGCCACATCGCGGCGCATCACCGCCAGCTGCGAGTCGAAGTTAAGGGGGAGGCGACGCGACCACGCGTCGCCGGGTACGCCCTCGCAGGGAGTCAAGAGCGCGGTCGCCAGCTCCTCACGAAGTCCGGGGCCCGTTCGCCGCACGATGAGGCTCAGGCGGCCGGCGTTTTGGGGGGCGTCGGGCAGGGCGCGAAGGCCCAGATCGAGCTCCGAAAGAGAAAGATGCTGAGGCGCTGATTTCAAGGTCGCTTAAAGCGGAATACGGAACGTATGAAGAATTTTTACGTAGAGCGCGTAGCCCGCGCTCATGACGATCATGGACGCGGCGAGCGCGGGCCAGTAAGACACCCCCCGTTTGAGCAGCGCGGGCAGCACGATGAAAAACAGAAGGGAGGGGAGAACGCCCCAAAATATTCCCCGGGACATCTCCGCGACCCTGGAAGCGTCCCCTGTTTCCACGTGCAGCCAGGACAAGACCAAAATCGATGTCATCGGCAGGGACGCGAGGATCGCTCCGGCCCAAACATGTTTTTTCCCGAGCTCGGAGGCAGCCAAGATGATGAGAGAGGAGAGAACGACTTTAAGAATGAACGGCATCGGTTTCGTATCCGTTAGGGTTGGATTTCTGCCAGAGCCAGTGGTCGGCGCACATTTGATCGAGGTCTCGCGTGGTCGACCACCTCAGTATTTCCTTTGCGAACGAGGGGTTGGCCCAGATGGCGGGAGCGTCGCCCGGACGCCGAGGGGCCAGCTTGCGCGCGATGGGCCGGCCGACGGCTTTTTCCGCGGCGGCGATGACTTCAAGCACCGAGTAGCCGCGTCCGGCGCCGAGGTTGACGGCCTGCGCTCCCTTGAAGGAGTCCAGCCTGTCGAGAGCCGCGAGATGGCCCAGGGCCAAGTCGACGACGTGAATGTAGTCGCGCACCCCGGTCCCGTCGGGCGTGGGGTAGTCGGAACCCCAGACGTTGACGTGCGCGCGGCGCCCCACGGCCGTCTGCATGACAAACGGCATGAGATTGTTGGGGACGCCGCGCGGGTCCTCGCCGATGCGGCCGCTTTCGTGGGCTCCGACGGGATTGAAGTAGCGCAGCAGCGCCACGCGCCAGCGGCTATCCTCGCCAGACAGCGCGAAGCACATATCCTCGATGTCGAGCTTGGTTTGCCCGTAGGGATTGACGGCCGAGCGCGGATGCCGCTCGTCGACGGGGTTCTTTTCGACGGATCCGTACACGGTGCAGGAAGAAGAGAAAACGAGACGGCGACAACCTGCGGACCCCATCGCCGACAGGAGGTTTCGAGTGCCGACGACGTTGTTCTCCTGGTACAGCTGCGGCTTTTCCACCGATTCGCCGACGGCTTTGAGCCCCGCGAAATGCATGACCGCGTCGAAGCCTTCCCGCAAGAGGGAGTTGAGGGCGCCTGTGTCGCGCAGATCGACGCGATCAAGGCGCATGGGCTTTCCGGCCAACTCTTGCACGCGGGCGATGGAGACGGGCGAGGAGTTGGAGAAATTATCGAACCCCACGACCCGATGGCCGGCTTTGAGCAGTTCCAGGCAGGCGTGGCTGCCGATAAACCCGGACGCCCCGCTGACGAGAACGCGCATCAGAACGGCACCATCGCGCTTTGCAGATGGTAGTACGGGTGACGGGCGCGGTAGCGGGAGATGCACTCCTTCATG
>JBBTHA010000085.1:0-37722 GCA_038060535.1 Elusimicrobiota bacterium
TGCCCATCGTCACGTCCATGGCTTGGGCGGCCGCGCAAAAGGACTGGGACGGCACTGAGGGCACATGGGCCTCCTTCAACGCCCGCCCGCTCGAGCAGACCGGGCTGCATGCGCGCATGAACGGCACGGGGCCTTTCCGCTTGGATCGCGCGGGAGACGACGAACTCGTGCTGGCGCGTCATGAGGGCTACTGGCGCCGTCCCAGCGCGCTGGAACGGGTTCGCTTTCGCGTCGTTGCCAGCGGCGGCTTGCGTTTGTTCATGCTGCAAGCGGGAGACGCCGATTCCGGTTACCTGGAGGAATCCTTTCGTCCCTACGCCAGCGCCGCCAAGAGCCTTCGCGTCATCGGAGATCTTCCCGATGACGACATCGGCGACATGCTCTTCTTCAATCTGAAGATCGAGACTTTGGACAATGAGTTGGTGGGCAGCGGACGGCTTGATGGCGCGGGCATCCCCTCCGATTTTTTCAATGATATCGAAGTCCGCCGCGGGTTCGCCTGGTCGTTCGACTATGAGCAATTTGCGCGCTCGGCCTTCCTCGCCGGAGCCCGCCGTGTTCGCTCGCCATTTCCCCCAAGCATGTCGCCCGGGGCCGGGGGCGCGCCCTATGTCAAAGATCTCAAGAAGGCCCGAGAGGCGTTTCAGAAAGCCTTCGGAGGAGAACTTTGGAGCAAGGGTTTTGTCCTGCCGGTCGCTTATTCGATCAATAACTTGAATCGGGAACTGGCTGCCGAGGCCTTGCGAAACGGCCTCAAGGAGGTTAACCCCCGCTTCAAGGTCCAGCTTCATCCCCTGCCCAGCCGGGAGTATTACGCGGCCTTAGAGGGTCGCAAGCTGCCGTTGTTCATTAACGGTTATTTCGCCGACTATCCCGATCCTCACGCCTATGCCTTCGGGCTGCTCCAGAGCCAAAGCTACCATCCTAAATATCAAAGCTTTTCCAACCCGGAGATCGACGCTCTTATTGAAACTGCCTCAGTCGAGGCCGATGCCGCTAAACGCAAAGCGATGTATCAACGCCTCGCCGTTCTAGCCGAAGCGGCTTTGCCTCACCTCTACACGTATGCCGCCGCACCCCTGCGCGTTTGCGGCGCGTCGGTGACGGGATGCGATTCCCGCGACAATACCAACAACCTGGCCGCGAACAATTTCCCCTATTTCTATTCGTACTCCAAAACGCAGAGTCGTTGACGGAGTGTCTCTCGCCCAATGAGCGTCATGAGAGCCTCTCGGCTCGCGATCAGCGCTGTCCTGACTTTTTTGGGCTTGTTTTGCTACCACGCTCGGGGAGTGGGCGCGTATCTCTTGCGCGCGCCGGGGGCCGTCGATGGGAACTCCCTGCGTCTATGGCTTCATGCCGCCGCGCTGCCCGCGCTGGCGGCTTTGAGCCTGTGGGCGATCGGCCGGGGGATCGGTCACGCGGCGATCGGCCGCTTGGGGCTTCGCCCGACGCGCTTCTTGGATGAGGTTGCGGTGGCCGCGCTCGGGTTAGGTGTGTTCGCGCAGGCGATTTTCTTTCTGGCGTGCGTCGGCTGGCTGCGGCCGGGGGCGTTGCTTGCCTTGACGCTTGCCGGCTCTCTTGTGGCCCGAGCGCATCACGGCGCGATGCCTCTGGCGAGGCCCGCGTCGGGCGGCGTTTTTGAGGGGATCACCGCGGGGTTGTTAGCCTATGCGGCGGCCTGCGTCGTCGCCACGGCGCTAGCGCCGCCCATCGGATGGGACGTTTTGGCCTACCACCTCGCCTTGCCGGAGCGCTACCTCAAGGCCGATTCTTGGACCCCGACTTCGTGGATGATTCACTCGCATTGGCCGCACTTGATGGAGGTTTTTTACAGCCTCCCGCTGGCTCTCGGGCTCCCGGGTGCCGCGGCGCTCGTCCATGCCGGCGCGGCCGGGCTTCTCGTCGCCGCCGTGGCCGCCTGCGCAGGGGGCGGCCGCGCGTCGTGGACTGCGGCATTGCTTTTGGCGGCCCAGCCCGCGTTGTTGCGTTCGGCTGGATCGGCGCATGCCGACGCCGCCTCGGCCCTGTTTGTCTTTGCCGGCGCCTGCTCGCTGGTCCGATGGGAGGAGTCCGCCGAGGACGGATGGCTGGTGGTCGCCGGTCTTTTGACGGGGCTGGCGGTCTCCTGCAAGATGCTGGCGTTCGCCTCGCTTGGGATGTGGACGGGGGCCTTGATCTTGAAAAAACGTCGGGCGCGCGAGGCCCTTCTGTTTTGCGGCGCGGGACTGATGATGATCGGGCCTTGGCTGGCGCTGACCTGGAGAGAGACGGGAGATCCCGTGTGGCCCTTTCTGAGGCTCGGTCGTGAGAGCGCCGAATTGGCGTCGCGATACCTTCGCTCGAATCGCTGGAGTTTCCCCCCCTCACTGGCGTTTTTCCAGCATGATGGCCCGCTCTTTTTGATAGTGCCGGCTTTGGGCGGGATCGTCCTGACTCGCGGGCGCGGCGCCGCGAAATTTCAAGTCCAATCATGGTTATGGATCGCGGCCGCCGGCTATGTCGCTTTGAGCTGGCGCCACAACGAGATGTGGCGCTTCTTAATGCCGATTTGGCCCGTGTTGGCCTTGGCGGCGGGCGGGGCCGCTCAAGAGCTATGCGCCAAAGGGAACCCGCGCAAAGCGGCGGCGGCCCTGATCGCGCTTGCGGGAGCCTTGCCGATCGTTTCGTTGAGCGCCAATAACGCCCTATTCGCGGTCCTGGGGCTGCGTTCTGGCACCTCTCCCACCGTCGATCCTCGGGTCATTTTCCTCGAGCGCAGCGTCGATGTCGCCGCATTCTATCGCCAAGCCAGAGGTCTCCTGCCCTCCGGAGCGAGAGTCCTTCTGTTTCGCGAGGTTCGCGGCTACGGAGCCGGTTTCGATTATCTCTGGGGAGACCCGCTCAACCAAGCGCTTATCGACTACGTTCGCATCGCGACGCCAGAGGAGCTTGCCGGACGTCTCAAGGCGCTTGGCGTCACACATGTGCTCGATCATCCCAGCTCTCATCTGTATCGCGAAGATCCGGGCTATTACAACGCGCGCACTCTCGGTCTCATGGCGGACTGTCTCAAGCTCCGGGCGCGCCCCGTCCTCGTCAACAGCGAGCTTGGTCTCTACGAGCTTTTATGACGCCTGAGCGGGCGATATGGGCTGAGTCGCGTGATATTCGTCGTCATAGGCCTTCACGATTGTGGACGGGGCCAAAGGTCCCATGACAAGCGATCCCGGGCCTGGCATAATATCCGCGCATTGATTAGACCGCTTCGTATAGATTGAAATTCTTGCCCACCCCCTTTAACGAATCCACAGTGCGCTTTCACTCCAATCTCTTCGTGGTCATGGCTCTGGTGTTCTCCCTTCCCCCCGCGTTCGGCCTGCCGCTTGCGATGCCTTGGGATGCGCCGCGTTTTCGCGAGAAGGGACCGCTGCAATACGCGGCGTCTCTCGAGACTTTGTATCAATGGGATTCGAACATCCGTCATCAGGCGGGGAAAGGAAAGCAGGATCACATCGCGATTGTGCGTCCGAGCGTGGCGGGGCGTCTGGTCGGTTACGAGGACAGCTTCCTCAGCGGCTCGTACCAATTCGAAGGTGAGCGGTTCGCCAAGACTCTTGAGCTCAACGCGGCCAATCACCTCGCCGATGTCCGCGGCAGACTGGGCTGGCGGCGCGGTTATCTTACGGCGGGGGAGCGTTACGCGAGGACCAACGATCGCGCCAACACGGTGTTTACGGATCGGATTCGACGAGAGGACAACACCATCCGTGCCGGTTTGGGACTGTTGCTTGCGGATTGGACTCCCGAGCTCAACGGCGAAATGTTCAAGCGGATCTACAATGATTCCAATCTGCCGGGATACTCATCCTGGGCGGTGGAGCCGCGCTTGATGTGGAGCATCGACGAGCAAAACGGGGTGAGCGTGCGGACTCGCTGGGAACGCATCAACTATCCCGAGCAGACCGCGAGGGACGGCACTGTGTACGAAGGAGACGCCTCTTGGGTTTACTCCTCTCCCGGGAGCGGAGTGCGATTGGATGCGCGTGTGGGCGTGCAGAACCGCGTTTATCGGGGGTCTGGCGTTAGCGACTACATGGGGCCGATTGGGGAGGCAAACGCGCGCTACATTCCTAGAGGCCGCCTGGCGCTTTTCGTCGGTGGAGCTCTTAAGGTGTTCGAAGCCCCTATTGAGCCTCCAAGCGCTTATTACCGCCAACTGTCCATGAACGCGGGGTTGGAATATCCTTGGAGCGATCGATTGTCCTCAGTCGTTTCCCAGTCTCTGGCCTCTCAACGTTACGGCGACAACGCGCACCGCTCCGACTTCACAGGCCAGCGCCGCGACACGACCGCGAGCGCCTCGTTTGAACAACGGTATCGCTTCGATGAGGTCGTTTCCTTGTCCGCGGGCGCGTCTTGGGAGGAACGGAGTTCGAACGTGGCATCACTGTCTTACCACGGATTCATCATTACGTTTGGGTGTAAGCTGGAAATATAACGGATGGAAGGGAGATATATGAACGGACGCATAGCATGGATGATGGCGATCTTGGCGCTGCTCAACCCCCGGGCCGCGTTTTCCGCCGAAGGGCAGGAGTATCGCATAGGAGTGGGCGACGTCCTTTCGATTCGGGTGCTTAACGAGCAGAGCCTACACAACACCTACACCGTCTCGCCCGATAAAACGATTTCATTTCCTCTGATCGGGCAATTGAGCGTCGGGGACATGACGCTGTCGGAGATTCAGGCGTCGCTGACCAAGCAGCTGGAAAACGGGTTTTTGCGGCGCCCCGTGGTGACCGTCGCTTTGGAAAAAAACAACAGCCGCCGATTTTTTATCTACGGGGAGGTCAAAGCGCCCGGAGAGTTTAAATTGTCCAGCGATGTGATGACCGTGATGCAAGCGATCTCTTTGGCCGGAGGATTGACCAAGTCCGCGTCGGAGTCAAAAATTAAGATTTTGCGTCCCAAAGACAAAGAGCAGGCCTATACCGTCATCGAAGTCGACGTCAAACAGATCATCTCGACGGGACTCTCAGATGCGGCGATTAAAAACAACGACATCGTGGTTGTCAGGCAAGGATGGCTCTAATGGAAAATCAAGACGAGTTCAATTGGGAAGTCCGGGACTTAGCGAAGATCGCATTCAAGCGGTGGTGGGTTCCCCTGCCGGTCACGGCGATTTGCTTGCTTGTGGCGGTGACGGTGATGATGTTTTGGACGCCGGTTTATACCGGGACTGTCCGTCTTTTGGTGTCGGGAACGGCCAAAACCGATTCTCCCCTGTACAGCCCCGTTCCCGCCGGACGGATGATGAGCATCGCGCTCTCCCATGCCGAGATGATTAAAAGTCAGGATATACTGCAGACCGTCGTCGTCGATCTTGGCCTGCACAAGCGCAAAAATGAGTTGTATTTCTCGGCGCCAAAGCGCTGGGTTCTGCGCGGGCTTGATTGGGGTCTTGACCTCTACGAGCAAGCTGGACAATTCGTGATGGCCTCGATCTTGAACTTGCCGCCGAGCGAGGGACGCAGGAAAGACATCGTCATGCAGGCCGTGGAAGCCCTCGAGAAAAGAGTGGTCACCGAGGCGGTCGATAAAACAGACGTCTTGACGGTGAAGGTCAAGGACTATGACCCAGAGATGGCGGCTCGCATCGGCAATCTCATGGCCCAACGCTATACGGTCTTCGTCATGAAACAGCAGGCCGCCGATCTGGCCACGCAATACGGTCCCAAACATCCTTTGACGATGCAGCTCATGGAGGATATCGCCCGCCAAGAACTTCATATCGTTGCGGGCAAGCCGGCGCTGGCCTTGAGCACGGGAGTGGGGACGATAAAAATCGTGCAGACGGCCCATGCGGCCACAAAACCCTCTCAGCCTAAACGGCGGCCGATTCTATTGGTTAGCCTGATCGGAGGCTTGCTTGGAGGAGTGATCTTGATGTTCATCTTGGAGCGTTTCGATCCGACGTTCCAGGGCCTGGAAAGCCTTCGACGCGGGCTGCCGTTTCCCGTCATTGGAGTGGTGCCCAAAAAAATATGGCGCAAGAGCGGGGCGCTGAAAGGGAATACCCACGATCGAATCGATCTAGATCCCTTCATGGGCCTGGCCTATCAAATCGATTCGCTGCGCCGCCGTGCTGGAGCGAAAATCCTTTGTCTTTCAGCCGCGGAGGAGACCCGCTCGACCGTCCGATTGGCCCAAATGCTCGCTCTGTGTTTGAGCCGCATCGAGGAGGAAAGAGATCCCAGCAAGGATGGGCGCGTGCTTCTGGTCGAAGCTCAACAGAGCGGGAGCCATTTTCTCCAATCGCGAGGCGATGCGAAGGACGGCGCGCTCATCGCGGTAAAATCCTTGGAGGAAAGCGCCGAACCTCACGCCGCCGTTCAGCGCATTGACGATCATCTATCCGTGGCCGTGCTTTCGAAAGCGGGAAGGTCTTCTTCGGCGATCTCCCTCGGAGAGAGGAAATGCCGAGACTTTCTGAGGAATGCGAGCGAGAAATTCGGCACCGTTCTGATTGGAGGATCTGGCTTGTCGCATCGACCTGATGCCCTGATGCTCAATGCCCTTTGCGATTCGACGATAGTGATCATCAATGATGAAATGACTCGCAAAAAGGCGCTCGCAGGCCTCTTGGCGATGCTGGAAATAAACAAGATCACGGTGCTAGGGGCCATCCTTAACGATCAGCGGCATCACTTGCCCGGGCCGCTTTACCGGATATTTTGAGCGATGCTGCCGTGATATCCGTCATGGACGGCCCTGCGCGGCCGCAATGGCCTCTGATCGTAGCGTTTTCGGCTCTCTGGGGCCTGGCCCTTGTCACGTTGGCCAGCGTCGAAATGCGCTACGGAGCGGCTTTGGCCGCCGGGCTGGTGGTTTTTACGATGCCCTTCTTGTTGAGCGACAGCAGGAGATATTTCCTCACCCTGATCACTCTGACCTTGTTTGTGGGCAGCAATAAGATGTTCGCCTCCGTGACCAACGTGTGGCCCTACGATCTTATCGAGCGCATGACCATCAACGGCACGGACGTCTTGCTTCTGGGAGGATGCGTCGTATGGCTTTTTTCTGGAATAGGCGCGCAGCGCGCTCCCGGACTGAAAGGCAAGCACCTTTTTCTTCCGATGCTGGGCCTTCTTGCGGCCGTGTTATTGTCCTTTCAGAACGCGACCTACCCGATGCACGGGGTCTTCGAGCTGTTTCGCATGGTCAAAGTCTTTCTTCTCTACGTGTTCCTTGTTTACAACATCCGCCGGCGCGAGGAGATCCGTCTGATCGTGGCGATTCTCGGCCTCAATATCATGGTCCAGCTCGCCATCACGTTGCTTCAAAAATACGGGGGTTCGAACCTCGGTTTGGCGTATTTCGGCGAAGCGACCGCGTCCATGGAATCCATGATAGGCGTCGAGAGAGTCTTTCGAGCCGGAGGTACGCTGGGGCACCCCAACCATTTCGCCTATTGTTTGGATCTTCTGATCCCCCTGTTTCTGAGCATGAGTTTTTCCTCATCGCTGAGCCGGCGCCAGAGGGCTTTTTTTACGGCGGCCTTGGCGGCGGCCTTGTTGTGTCTTTACATGACGCTCTCGCGCGGAGGGCTGGTGGGCACCGGAGTCGCTCTGGCCATCGCCGCACCGCTCATTCTGCATCGAAATATGCGGCTGGGGCGATTTTCAGTGCGCACGGGGGCGCTGGTTCTTGTTCTGCTCGTAGCCGCCTGCGCCGCCGCGCCTTTGATCTATCAGCGCTTCAGTCAAAGCGATGCCGGCGCCTTCCGTGCACGAATCGATCAGTGGCAAGTCGCCACCAACATCATCTCGGCTCATCCTTGGGTCGGGATCGGACTCAACAATTACCGCAATGTCGCTCCATCTTACGACGATACCGCGTCGCATATCGCGACGGTCTTCACCTATCCCGTCCATAACGTCTATCTGCTTGCCTGGGCTGAAACCGGTGTCGTCGGCTTGATGGGATTGCTCGTGCTGATGATCGCTGCCCTGCGCATGGCGTATTTCGGCCGATGCCCTTACGGCGAACAGCACGACCTTCAATTCGGCCTCTTTTTTGGATTTGTCGCTTACCTGATCCATTCGAACGTCGATATCAATCCTCCTGGCAGCTACGCGTTCTTTTACTTCCTTCTGGCGGTGTTGACTGCATCACAGCATCTCGCGACCCCGGGGCCGAGGTCGACGCGATGACTTTGTGGGAACGGGTGTTCGACAATGCGAAAATCCTGCTTCTGACGGAAGTTCTCAACGTCGTCGCGGGCGTAGCCACGGTGATCGTTTTGGCGCGCCTTGTCGACGTGTCCGCTCTCGGTCTGTATTCGCTGTCTTATTCCCTGGGAGCGGTCTTTGCCATCATCTGTCTTTACGGCGCGAACCAGTTCCTAACCCGCGAGATCGCTCGTCATCCCGAAAATCTTGAATTCTGGCTCGGGAATTCCCTTGCTGTCAGGTTGGGGATCGCTTTGAGCCTTTTTATGGTCTGCGGCGTGTTCTTCATCGCGCTGGATTATGGCCGCGTGCGCATTCTCATCGCCCTGCTGTTGATTCTTAATCGGGTGCTCGAATCGCTTCTCTTGATGTTTTGCGCCATCTTTCGAGGCTACCAAGAAATGCGTTATGAGGGTTTATTGAGATCCGCCCTGAGCGCGGCCAGCCTTTTGGTCGGTCTATCGGTGTTGGTCCTTTCTCGGTCGTTGCTGAGTTTCGCCGTCGTTCAGGTCGTCTCCACGGCTCTCGTCGTCTTTGCGGCTTACCGTCTGGTCATTGGACGCTACCATGTCGTGCCGATGCGGTCGGTGGCCCCCGCCGCCTGCATGAAGGTCTTTCGCGACGGCTTAAGCTTTTCAGCCTACAGCATCTTGCTGGTCTTGTTCGTGCAGACGAACACCATCATGCTCTCTTTGTTCAAAGGAGATTTGGACACCGGTTTATACACGGCGGGGTTTCGATTCGTCAGTGCTTTGGGCATGGGCGCGGCCAGCATCACCGGCGCGCTCTATCCCGCGGTGTCGCAGCTCAACATCCAAGACCACGCCGATGAGATCCGACTTATTTACTTGCGCTGCACCAAGGTCCTCTGGATTCTGGCGAGCTTTTTCTCCACGACGCTCTTCGTCTTTTCCGATGAGATCGTCTACGTCGTCTACGGCGCCGGCTACGCCCCCGCGGCGGCGGGGGTCAGGATCATGGCCTTCTCCTTGTTCTTTTCCTACGCGAACGTCTCTTCGACCAATCTGTTGTTTTGCTTGGACCAGGAGTCGACGGCATTGCGCATCCTGGGGAGCGGCACGCTTTTCGTCTTCATCATCAATCTTGTCATGATTCCTCTTCTCGGCTATTTCGGAGCCAGTTGGACGACCTTGATCCCTGAAGTCTTCGTATTGATTCTTCTGGCAAGCGCGCTGAGGAAAATCCTCGGCCGTATCGGCACTTTGACGCTCTTTGTCAAGTTCGTCGGCCTGGGCGTCTTGGTGTGCGGATCCGCTCTTTTTCTTCATTCGTCGCCGCTCTTGGTTCGAGTTGCCGCGTTCCTGGCCGCGCACGTCGCCGCTTTGATGGCCATGTCCATCGCTTCTCCATGGACCGCAATCGATATGTTGCGCCGAAAAGCGGGCGCTTTGGAGGCCGCTGATGCAAGAAGTTGAGGGACGAGAGCAGGCATTTTGGGATTCGAGAGCCAATCATTCATTCGGGGGAGTCCGTTACTACGGCGATCTCGTCAACACGGACGACGCGAAGCTAATCAATCTGCACACCTACGCGCTCGGCCTGCTGGGCTCCCTGGAAGAAAAGCGGATCTTGGATTGCGGCTGCGGCTACGGAGCGTTGAGCTGCCACCTCGCCAAACAAGGCGCTAGAGTCACCGCCATAGATATCTCCGCGGCCAGCGTCAATCATGCCCAAGAGTGGTTTCGCCTTAACGGAGTTCATGACCGCATCGAGACTCGGGTAGGCTCGCTGCACGAGCTGCCCTTCGAAGACGCGAGCTTCGACATCGTCGTTGGAAGCTGTATTCTCCATCACCTGGATTTGCGTCTATTTGGCGCGGAATTGCGACGAGTCTTGAAACCGGGCGGTCGGGCGGTCTTCGTCGAGAACAACGCCAAAAGCCGCTTGCTGATGTTTTTTCGCAATAGGATCTTGACGGCTCTGAATATGCGCCGGGGTTCCAGTGACGAGTCGCCAATGGATGAGGAAAAATTAGACCAGCTTCGCGCCCATTTCCCGGGTTTGCGCCTGCATTATCCCGAGATGGTGTTTTTTCGCTTGGGAGCGTCGTTCTTCTTTCAAGACAACGGATTCATCAGGAAGGCGATGGAGGCGTTGGACAGCGCGGTTGTGCGCGCGTTCCCGTCTTGGGGGGCGTATTCTTATTTCGACGTCATAGATATTCCTGGAGGCCCTCGTTGAGCGCCGAGACTCATACACTTCGAAATGTGTTCTTTTGTATTTGGGAGGATGCCGCCCGCAAAGGCCGCCAAATGGGGAGGCCCGCCACGAAACTCTCCATCGTGCGCTCTTTTATGTCGATCAACGTGATCGCCGTGGCTATTTTTCGATTGTCGATATACTTTTGCGCCAAGGGACTCTGGTTGCCCAGCATGTTCTGCTACTACGTCAACATCATCGCTTTCGGTTTTGACGGCTCTCCCTACAGCGAGATCGGTCCGGGCCTTGTCGTCGTGCACCTCGTCGGCAATGTCCTTCATGCCAAAATCGGCCGTAATTGCACCCTCTTCGGACGCAACGGCATCGGGGGCAAGGGAAAGGGAAACACGGGAGGGTGGCGCGGCGGGCCGGTCGTCGGAGACCATGTCACCCTGGGTTTCGGTGCCTGCATCATCACCGATCAGCCGATCGGCGACCATGCGATGATCGGCGCGGGATCATGGTGCTTTAAAGGAGTGCCGGAGCGCGCCATAGTGGGCGGCTTGCCCGCGGAACTTTTGCGCTTTAAGACAGGCGAAGAGGTCCAGGCGGAGATTGATTCATGATCAGCGTGGTCATTCCCACCTACAACAACGAAAAGACGCTTTTGAAATGCCTCCAGGCCTTGGCGCGCCAGGATATCTCTCTTGACCTTATGGAGGTCGTCGTCGTAGCCGACGGCTGCCGAGAGCAAACCGCTGAAGTCCTTTCGAGTTGGGCCGATTCGTCTCCGTTTCCCTTTGTTTGGAAGCAGCAGTCCAACCAAGGTCCCGGGCCGGCCCGCAATAACGGAATTCGAACCGCCGCCCACGATCTGATTCTGATCATCAACGATGACCTGATCGCCGAGCCCCAGCTTGTTGGCCGCCATGCGCAGTGGCATCGCCTTCATCCGGCGCCCGAATGCGCGCTTTTAGGTTATGTCCAGGAGCTGCCCCAGGAGACCGATGGTTTCAGCGTGGTTCGCTTGGAGCACGCTTTCGAATCCGCTTGCCAGAAATCCGCTCTGAGTTGGGACAATTTCTGGACGACGAATATTTCCCTCAAACGCGGTTTTCTGGAGTCTACCGGAGAATGGTTCTCGTCGTCTTTCCCCCACCCCGTCCATGAAGATGTCGAGCTGGGTTATCGCCTCGGCCGCAAGGGCCTGACGCTTCATATGGACGAGCAGGCGCGCGGCCTTCATGACCATCCCATGGATTACGCCCAGTTCGCTCGTCGCGCTTATCAATCGGGACTCTGTTTAACGGAGTTTTTTCGCCTTCACCCCGAGCTCCGCGCGTTTCTGGAAGGCAAGGGCCTGGTGCTGCCTAACACGTCGAGGGGCTTGATCGCCGCCACCTTGATCAACAATTGGACCATAGGAACCATTGAAAAAACCGCGAAAGCCTTGCGTCGATCCGGACGGGTCGCCCCATCCGATTTCTTGTTCAGCCGTCTGTTCGGCTACCATCAGCGACGCGGCGTGGCCGCGGGACTGCGCCGGGGGGCCTCATGAAGTCGCCAGAGGTCTCCATTGTCATCGTTAACTGGAATGGGCGCGAGCTTCTTGAGGACTGCCTATATTCGATAGAGGAAAACACGCCCGACCTCTCCTATGAAGTCTGCGTCGTGGATAACGCCTCGGACGACGGCAGCGTCAAGATGATCAGGGAGCGCTTCCCCCGAGTCCGTCTGATTCAAAACGAGGGGAACTTCGGCTTTGCGAAGGCCTGCAATCGCGGCTTTACCGAATGCGGGGACACTCCTTTCGTACTCTTTTTAAATCCCGACACCCGCGTGTCGCAAGGGTCGGTGGCCCGCCTTGTGGAATGTCTTAAGACCCAAAGCGACGTCGGAGCGTCGACATGCGCGTTGCTTGACGGGCGCGGGCGCTTTCAGTCGGGCCAAGGCCTACGGCTTTTGACGCTGCGAACGGCGATCAACCAATACTTCTTCTTGAATTCTCTCAGCCAGAGCCTGTTCCCCGGAGTCTTTTGGGCGCGTCTTCCGAAGGGACAAAGGGATGTGGAATGGATATCCGGAGCGGTCATGATGGTGAGGCGATCCGCCGTCGGCCCCGCCCCTTTCTTCAATGAGCGGTATTTCATGTACGCGGAAGACATGGAGGCCTCCAAGACACTGCGCGAGTCCGGCTGGAGATTGGCTTTTCTTGCGGACGTCTTCATGACCCATCATATGAAGACGAGCACCCGAAAAAGCGGGACGAGGGTCTTTGCCAGTCAGGTGGTCAGCCAAGCGGTCTATATCGAGCGCAACCTCCCCCCATGGCAACGCCCCCTGGTCAAGGCCAGCATGGCCGCGGGCTATGCGCTGCGCTGGCTTGTCTACGCCTTCTTGAGCTTATGGCGTCGCAGTCCCGACGACGCCCTGCGGCGGCGGGATCATCGCGCTTACCTTATGACGCTACTGCGCTCAGAGGTCGCGTGAGAGTCGCTATCGACGTTCAAACCATTGGGCGCAGGCGAACCGGAGATGAAACATATTACCGCGGTCTTATTTCTCACTACGGGTCCTTGAGGCCCGACAACGAATACTTTTATTACTACACGCGCTCCGAGGCGGAACCCTTTCTCAAGGGGCTGGGCGGCATTTCCCGCCCGCGAAGGATAAGACCGAGCGCCGCTTTTCTTCGTATCCCCCTCTTATATCCCTGGCAGATGCTCAAGGAGCGGGTGGACGTGTTTCATACTCAATACGTAGGCATCCCTTTTGGAGGAGCCAAATTGGTTTTGACGGTGCATGATCTCAGCTTCGAGCATTATCCCGACACCTTCCGTCGCGATCGCGCTTGGCTGCTTAAGCTGACGCGTTGGAGCGCCAACAACGCGAGCGCCGTCATCACGGTGTCCGAGAGCACCAAACGCGACCTCATGAATTTATACGGCATTGCGGACAGAAAGATTCACGTCATCTATAACGCGGCCGGTGAGGAGTTCGTCCCTTGCGTTGATGAGAGCAGGCTCGCTCGTTTGCGAGAGAGTCTTGGCATCCGCAAGAACTATTTTCTTTTCGTAGGGGCATTCCAGCCCCGCAAAAATCTTGGGCGCCTGCTCGCGGCGTTTCATCATGCGCGCCGGAGGCCGAATTTTGATTGTCAACTCGTGATCGTGGGAGCCCACGCATGGGGCCGCTCCTCGGTTCCGGCCGAAGGCCGCGACGTCGTGGCGCCGGGCTACCTTGACGCGGGCGTCTTGCCGGCTCTCTACTCGGGCGCGATGGGGCTGATCTATCCCTCATTGTACGAAGGATTCGGCCTGCCCGCCGTTGAGGCGATGAGTTGCGGAACGCCCGTGATCGCATCTTCCTCCTCTTGCCTTCCGGAGATTTGCGGCCAAGCGGCGGTGTATGTCGATCCTTTCAGCGAGGAAGACATCACCAGGGCCATGTGGGCGATTCACGATCATCCGCAGCTGCGCGTCAAGCTTCGTGAAGACGGCTTGCGTCGTGCTCGCCTGTTTTCCTGGCGTGAAAGCGCCAGACGCACTTTGGAGGTTTATGAGAAGGTCAATGCGTCATAGGGCTTGGAGCGCGGCGGCGATCCTTTTGGCCGCGCACGCCTCGGCGGATTCCCTGGTAGGCCCCTCGCGTCTGGGGACATATGTGGGAGGCGGACTGGGGCTTTATGCCGCCGGCGATGTCTGGAAGGGGGATATCGCGCTCGCGCGCGAACTGGGAACGGGGATTGTTCGGTTTAATTCCGATGTCTGGGATTTGCTCGAGCCACGGCGATCGGACTATCGCTGGGAAAAGCTCGATGCCGCAGTGGAGGTGATGTCGGCCGCGGGGGTGGAGCCCTTGTTGACGCTGCCCATTTCCAGCAGATGGAATTCCACATCCAAAGCGATCAAAAGACACGGCTTTGATATTGGGCCTACTCATTTCCCGACTCGCGATCTGATAGCCGTCAAGGCTTTGGCCAAGGCGATCGCCGCGCGGTATCGAAACAAAATCAAGTATTACGAAGTCTGGAACGAGCCCGACTTCTCTCTATTCTGGAGGGGCGAGCCGAACCCCGCCGAGTATCTGGCTCTGCTGAAAGAAGCTTATGCCGGGATCAAAGAAGGGAACCCTCAAGCCGTTGTTCTTATCGGCGGTTTAGCAAAACCCAAGGAAACGGCGTGGCTCGACGCCCTCCTCTCCGCCGGGGGCGCACGCCACTTCGATATCATGAATATTCATGTTTATCCGGCGTTCGCCACCCTCGATGAAGCGTTGACGGTCACTCGCGGGGTGATCCGCCGCCACGGGGTCGTGAAACCCATTTGGATTTCTGAAACTTCGACCACCGGGTGGTTCTTTGAAACATCGGATCGCGACAAGGAGGAGCGGGCCAAGGCGCACTATCTCCTTAAGACATTCGCTGCCGCCCTCTCTCAGAGCGACGTCGAGCGAGTGTTTTGGCATTCGCTGCGCAATCCTGGCAAGGATGTCGGGCTGTCGCGGGACTTGGACTTCGGACTCATGACCTCCGGCGGCGTGGCGCTGCCGGCGCATCACGCCTTTCGCTGGCTCAATCGTATTCTTGGAGGGTGCCGTCCTTTGGGAAAACGCGCCGGCTCCAAACTGGAGATATATCCCTTCGAAGACTCGAAGCGTCGTGTCGAGGTTCTCTGGACGCGTTCGGGGGCCGCTGAGTATCAGGTCCCCGCCGGATATCGATCAGCCCGTCGCATATCCGTCATGGGCGATGAACTGGGAGCATTGGAAAAGACATCTAAATTCTCCGTTACGGAAGAACCTCTTTATTTGGAGCTAATGAAATGAAAGCCGTGATATTGCTAGGGGGTATGAGCAATTGGCTCTACCCTTTGTCCGATCAATCATTGCGCGCGATGCTTCCTCTGGGCAATGTTCCGGCGTTGACGCATTTGCTGGAGTTGCTCTCTCGCCACGGAATCAGCGACGCGTATATTCCGCTTTCGAAGGATATGCAATCTGTCCGTGACCATTTTCAAGACGGCACGATGCATGGAGTTCGAATTCATTACCGCGAGGAAGACTATTGGCTTGGGACCGCCGGGTGTGTGGGCCTTTTCTCCAACGAGCTGTCGCAAGCGCCCTTTTTAATCGTCAATGGAAACAGCTATCTCAATCTGGACTTGACGCCGCTCTTGGCGCAAAAAAACGGCGACAAACCTTTTTTTATCGTCGGCATTAAAGCCAACGAATGCGGCGACTGCGCTTTCCGAGAGAAAAATCATCAAACCGTGTTTTGGGAGAGCTGTCATTGCTCGTTTGCCCACGCCTATCTTGCTCATCCGGAAGTTTTGTCGTGGATTCCCAAGAAGCGATATTTTGACTTGCGCGAACAGTTGATTCCTTTGGCCATCAGCCGCGATTGCGACGTCCGCGGAATCACTCTATCCGGGACGGTCAATCCCTTGCGCAGCCTGCAGGATTATCTGGAGGCCAACCAGGAGATCGCGTGCGCCTCCGGCGGCGGTCCGCGTTCCTCCAGCCGAATCGATCCGACCGCCTCGCTGCATGGCCCAGTTCTTATGGGAGAGAACGTGGTTATCGAAGCGGGTGCCTTGGTCGTGGGTCCGGCCGTGATCGGTCGTGACGCCGTGATCGGCGCGGGAGCGGTTTTGCACGAGTCGATCGTGGGTCCGCGGGTTCGACTGCATGAAGGCAGCGTGGTGCGCAAGTCGATTTTGGCCGAGGATGCCTTCGTTCATCCGCAGCGCATGTTGTGGCGCACGCTCGCCTTTCAAGCCGTCGATCTGCCCAACGGCCACGGTGATCTGCTTCGTCTAAGCGAGGAAGGATGGAGCCTCATGGCCGGAGGCGCCATGGTTGAGACCGCCGTCGGCCGCGGACGCCTCAGCCGCTTGGCAAAGAGGGCTTTTGATTTCTCCGCTTGCCTGGTCTTTGGCCCCGTGATCGCGTTGGTTTGTCTGGCTTTGGGAATTCTCGTTAAGTTGACTTCCAAGGGCCCTGTTTTGTTCCAGGAGACGCGCCAAGGAGAGGGCGGACGGGACTTCACATTGTACAAGCTGCGGACGATGGTTCAAGGCGCTCATCTCGAACAGGAAGCCCTCCAAGCACAGAATGAGAGCGATGGACCGATGTTCAAGATCATGCATGATCCGCGGATCACTCCCTTAGGACACTGGTTGCGCAAGACCAGTCTCGATGAACTTCCACAATTCCTGTGCGTGCTCAAAGGCGACATGAGCCTTGTAGGACCCCGCCCCCTGGCTGAGAAGGAGATGAAATGGAATCCCGCGTGGCGGGAGCTTCGGCTCAGCGTTAAGCCGGGTCTGACCGGGCCCTGGCAGGTGTGGTGCGCTACAAGTTCGGACTTTTCCAGTTGGATCGTTTCTGATGCTTACTACGTCAGGCATGGGTCCTTCATCTTGGATATTCGCTTGATATTTGAAACGTTGGCCGTCATGGTGCGCGGACGCAGAACCCAATGAAACGGCCTTTGGAGCTCTTGATCTCAATCGTCCATTATAATACCCCGGGCATCCTGTCTCGCTGTCTCGATGCCCTCGGCGCGGAGGGCTCCGGGCTCAATATGCACATCGTCGTTGTCGACAACGCCTCGCACCCCCCCCTCGACGGCGCGGAGATTTCGGCGCGGCCCAACGTGACCCTGATTCGGAACACGGTGAATGCTGGGTTTGGAACCGCCAACAACCAGGCTTTGAGGGCATGGGACGCCGAAGCCTACCTCGTGTTGAATCCGGACGTCATCGTCGCGCCCGGCACCCTGGGAGAACTACTGCGCAGACTGCGCCAGAGCGCCGAAGTGGGACTGATCGGTCCGCGTCTGCGCTTTACCGATGGAGGGCTTCAGCGCTCATGCCGCCGGTTGCCCACTCTGAGAGCCGTTTTAATCCGGGGATTTCTTTCTCAGGAGAGCGCCTCTCGCTTCACGGCTATTCGCAAATATCTGATGGAAGACGAGGTCATCAACGCTCCCACTCGAGTGGATTGGATGCTGGGGTCGTCTTTATTGATCAAACGCGATGCGCTGCGGCGTGTCGGGGGCTTCGACGAAAGATTCTTCATGTATTACGAGGACGTGGATCTCTGTCATCGGATAAACTTGGCGGGTTGGGGGGTCGAGTATCATCCCGACGTCGAGTGGATTCATGAGTATCTCAGACAAAGCGCGAGGCCCGGTCAATGGAAGCTGCGCTTCGCTCACTTCACCAGCGCCATGCGCTTTCTTTTAAAACACAGGTCCCGGCGAGGCTGGTGCGCGACCCTCTAGGGTCGAACTCGCGGTCTGCTTATTCCTCGATCCGCCCAATTCCGAAATCTCGAACGGCCTTGGAGATAAACACGGCGTAATTGTGGCGCGGACCGATCATCAAAATCGAGCCCAGACGCTGGTAGCCGCTCTTGGACTGCCCTTTTTGGGAGCTCCAATTGACGGCGTCCACGTAGCCGACTAAGCCTTTTTTATCCTTCCACTGAGGGAAAGAGAGAATCTGGCGGTGGCGGTGGGATTGGAGCCCGTAGCCGCGGAATTTGGGAAGCGTGAATCCCGCGTAATTGTAGAGATAGTCTTTGGGGGTGGAGAGCCTCAGTTCCGGGAAAAGCCTTGGCCGGCCTTCGGAGTGTATCCAGGTGTAGCCGGCAAGTTGGCCGTCGACGAGGCTCAGGAGGCATTGGTCCCCTTCTCGGAGCGCGGCGATTTTGTCTTCCCCCATTTCCCAGATTCCATCGGCCTGCATGCGCAGGAGATCCTCGATAGAGGCCGCGCGCGCGCCGTGGCGAAGGTTTCCGCAAGGCGGTTCTGGACTCAGGTTTTCGTGACGGAGCACGATGATGTGGATAATCCGGTAATAGACGATTTTATTGAGCGCGTTTTCGAGATAGGAGCGCACGGAGCGCGCCCAGCCGTGCCTTGACACGGAGGCCTTGAGGTTTTCCAGCTGGGCCGATAGATTTGTCATCGTCCCAGGCGCAGGGTCGCCTCTGCGGTCGCAAATATCTCTCCGGCCAGACGCCCCTCGACGGAGCACCGCAGGATATCCCCGTTCGAGTGGCTCTCAATTGAGCTGATGATCCCTTGGAACACGAGTTCCCGATTCACCGGAGCGCTTTTAACGACCCTCCAACTCAGGGCCTCGATGCGGCCGGCCCCCTTGAGCCAAGCCGCCAACATCCGTGCGATGTAGTTGCCGATGAGTCCCCGCTGGACCACGACATCCGGCAGGCCTTCGGCCAATGCGCGGTCCTTGTTGTAGTGAATCTGATGACGGTTCCAGGTGACCGCGCTGAACATGAACAGATCCGCCGGTCCTGGCGTGAGCGCCAAAGGGCCGATGATGTGTCCGGCCGAAAAATCTCTATTCGGGGTCATCGCTTGATGTAGGTGGCACTTTCCTTGGCCACGAGTTTGCCTTCCTGATTGACGAAGGAGGTCTCGATCACGAGAAAATACAGCAATCCACCCTTTCCTTCCTTCACGTAAGCGTCCCTGAGCGTGCTCTCGATGCGCAGGATATCGCCGGCGCGGATATCTCCGGGGAACTCGAAGGAACTGCTTCCGCCGACGGCGCGAGAGGCCGGGATCGGGGCGTCGAGCTCGATGGGCGAGCCGTCTGGAGGGAGGCTCGCCAGAGGAACATCCTCGAAGATGAAGGATTGGCAGAACAGGGGCGGGGCTTTAACGTCATCTGATTCTCCGATGGCCTGGGCGAAGCGTCGAATATGCTCCGGGGTGACGGTCCGCGTGCGCGAGCGCGTCTTGCCGATCAACGCTCTTAGAGCCTGCGGGATCTCATGAGGCATTAGGGCGCATCATACAAACCTTTTTCGGTCTTATGAAAGGTGACGGGCCCAAGGAAAGTGATAAAATATCATGTAATCCATGAGAAAATTTGGTGGGAGCGCCGTATGGCGATGGCTCCAGATCCCGTACCGATTCCTGAGGAATCGAGTTTATTATGAGACGCTTCTGTATCCGTATGGGGCCTGGAGACACCGTCGTTTGAATAAGACGGCCTTGCGCAGCCAAGATCACAGCTACACGCGCTTCTACCGGCTTCCCGCTCAGTTGGAGGCGCTCAGCGGGCCGGTGCTCGATTTTCTTGGATTGGGCGACTCTCCCGACCGGGTTCTGCGGTTACTGGTCTTTGCCTGCTCCAACGGGGCGGAGCCCTATACCGTTGCCTCGGAGCTGCTGCGGGCGCATCCGGGGCTGGGTTTTTCCATTCAGGCCACTGATCTTCACCCCTCCTTGATTGCAAAAGCCCGGGAGGGACTGTATGGAGACGGGGAGCTCGTGCGCAACGAGTTCTTGACCGAGGAGCGCATCGCCGCCACCTTCGATCGCGAGGGGCAAGGCTGGCGCGTCAAGACCGGGATACGGGACAAAGTCGAGTTTTCGCAGGCCGATCTGCTCGATGGGACATCCTGCGCGCGATTGCCTCCCGCCGACATTGTCTTCGCGCAAAACGTCTTTTTCCATTTCGACCCTCCGCTGGCCCGCGCGGCGTTCATGAATGCCGCAGCCTGCCTCAAGACACGTTCGGCCTTTTTCATCAACGGGATGGATCTCGATCTGAAAATCCATCTGACCCGCGAATTGGGACTTGCGCCGCTCGAGTTCAAGCACCGCGAGATCTACGAGCAGTCCCGGCTGCATCTGGCCTCGGATTGGTGGAACTATCATTACGGCTCCGAGCCATATTCTTTTCTTAGACGCGATAGGCTGCGACGCTACTCGAGCATTTTCTTGAAATCATAAAGACCCGACTCAGGACAGGCCCCCAACCCTTGAATCGGATTGGCCGCCGGGTCCCGAAGGCCACCTCAAACTGGTCCTTTGGGCCCATTCGGATTGGCCCTTTCGGCCCTCCCGCTCGACGATAATTTCAGCGATAATATACCATGCAGTTGTTATGCCCTGACCGGATCGCCGAATGAACCGCATCGGTTCCCGCCATACATGGCGTTGGCTGGCGCAGCCCGCGGTCGACTTTCTGCTTTTTTACGTCGGACTCGCTACGACCCTGATCGTTCGCCAGCCCGGGTATTTCAATCTGGACACTGGACTTGGTTTCTTTCCCCTGTTCATATTTTGGCTTGCCGCGATCTACACCCTCGGCCTCTATGACGTACGGTCGATCCGGGACACCGCCTACCTTGTCCGCAACCTCTTTCTCTCGGCGGTCACGTGCATGGGCCTGGGAACGACGTACTTCTACTACCTCGGCTCCCTGACGCTCACACCCAAAACCCATCTGCTTCTAACGGTGCTTATTTCCCACGCCCTGATCCTGGCGTGGCGCAAAATCTGGCTGGTCCTCCTGAAGTACAACATCCTCGACCAGCGCTTCGTATTCCTCGTCGATCCCAGCGACCTCAGCAAGATCGAGAAAGAGCTCCCGCACCACCTGGGGGACACGGGCCTCATCTCCGTCCCTTGGCAATGGCCGGGGGTCGACAGCGTCGTTGCCGACGGCCGGTGGGTCGATCGAAACTGGGATTCGGCGCGGGCCATATTCCTGGCGGCGATCGTCCGGGGCGTACCCATCATCACCTTGGAAGATTTTTATGAGTCGGTTTTCGGAAAGGTGTCGCCGCATTACGCCGGCAACCCCTCTTGGGCCCTAAAACACATTCTACCGAACAATTCCGGCTTCCATCAGAAGTTCAAGCGCATCGTCGACTGCATGGGCGCGGCGGTCCTTCTGCTGGCAAGCTCACCGATTTTCGCCGCAGCGGCGGCCCTCATCGTCCTGATCGACGGACGTCCCATCTTCTATCGGCAGTCCCGCGCGGGATTCCTCGGCAAGCCTTTTAGGATCCTAAAATTCCGCACCATGCTCGCGGGCAGCGAGGCTCATGGGCCTTTCACCTCCGCCCTCGCCCACAAAAGCAGCATTACCCCTCTTGGAGCGGTCCTGCGGCGCTTTCGCCTCGACGAACTGCCCCAACTCTGGAACGTGTTGATCGGAGAGATGTCCCTTGTCGGTCCGAGACCCGAGTGGACGCAAGAGGTGGCCGTGCTGGAAAAGGTCGTGCCGAGCTACCACCTTCGCCACCTCGTCAAGCCCGGCATCACCGGCTGGGCCCAAGTCCGCTTCCGGGCGACCAACAGCGTCGACGATTCGATCGAAAAAATCCACTTCGATCTCTATTACCTGAAATTTCTGTCGCTGGGTCTAGACGTCAGCATCCTGCTCAAAACCATCAAGCGCGTCTTCACCCACGACTCCAAAGTCAAGTCCTTGCCGACCCCGGCCGTGATGCAAAACAACGACTTTGTCCATTGGGCCGGGGACCTGGCGACATCCATCAAGCACCTCTGAGCGGGTGGAGACGGCCTCGACTCTCGCCCGCGGCTTAAGGGTCTATATCCGCTCCGTCTCCCAAGTCGCCGACCCCGTCCTGCCCAGGAACATCAGGATGCCCAGGAAGATCGCATAGTTCGATAGACAGAAAAAATGAACAGCGTTCAATAGGCGAGGCCGATGCGTCCCGAGCCACCCGCTCAAGATGCCCAGCGAGTAAAACATCAACTGAGCCACCAGGAGCGCCGCGAAGAGGATCGAGGAGGGCAGCAAGACGATGTTGGCAATGAATAAACCCAGCAGCATCAAGGGAGTCAACAACCGCAAAGCCTTATGAGAGATGAGCAGCAGCGAGAAAGTTCCGTACCGGAAGACGTTGAGTAAATCGCAGCCATACAGGAGGCCGCGGATATTTTGCAGCGTGATTCGGGCCCTTTTACGGATTTCCTGGGTTTCGGCATGAACGGCGACTTCGCGGCAAATGGCTCGGGGTTCCAGGATGGTCCGATACCCCTGGCGCACGACATTCAGAGGAACGATAAAGTCCTCCGCGAGGTGGACGGGAAGATTCTCGGGGAATAAATGCTTGCGAACGGCGAAGAATGCTCCCGACACCGACGTCAAAGAGGCCAGATGGGCTTCGGCCGCGTTGATCAGAATGTTGTAATTCCAATAGGCTTCCTCTCCCTTGCCTATGCTGCTGACGTTCGTGTGGTCTGCGACAAAGAAGAGTCGGCCCGCGACGCAGCCAATTGTCGGGTCGTAAAAATTCGATAGCAGAATCTCGAGGCTGTCTTTCTCCAACTGGCTCGTGGCGTCGGAAAACACTAAAATGTGGCCCTGCGCACGCGCGACGGCTTTCCGATATCCTGAGACCTTCCCTCCGCGCTTTTCTAAGCGCAGCAAGAGGACGCCTTTCCCGGCGAATTCGCGCACGATGTCGTCGGTTTTATCCGTGGAAGCATCGGAGACCACGATGACCTCGAGTTTGGGATAGTGAAGGCTCAGAACATTTTCGAGTTTAGCGCGGATATTGGCCTGCTCGTTATAGGCGGGGATGATGATCGTGACCAACGGACGTTGACGCGCCGGGTCCTTTCTGCGTTCAACCAAATTGCCGCGACGAGGGCCGATCCCTTCGATTTTCGCGAAAATCAGCAGAAGAGCCGGATAGCCCAGATAGGTGTATACCAGCGCGGCCAACAGGCTGGCAAAGCCGGCGAGCGCGAGATTATAGGGCATGAGCGCCTGCGACTATTTCCGTAAAATACTCAAAGGGCGTCGCCGGTTCCGCGGCTAAACGCAGGAGTTTCATTGAATGACTTTGCGCATCGTTCATGCCGAATTCAGCCGTCGTCGCCGTAAGAAATCCCTCTTTGCGCACCGCGGTCACCGATTCCTCGTTAAAATCTCCCGAGAGTCCGAACGGGTAGCAAAAATGAATCACCGGTCGTCCCGTTTCCTGTTCAATGCGCTTCTTGGAGTCGGCGATTTCCTGCGATAGAGAGTCCGGATTGCGGATGTGGGACATGATAGGATGTGTGACGGTATGGGCGCCAAATTCCACCCCCTGGTCTTGGAGCATGCGCACGTCGGACCAGAGCAGCGGCGCCGCGCATTCAGGGGGATGAGGCGGCACGTCGACCTCAAGGCCGCGGGTGAGTTCAACGTCAATGAAATGCTGACGGTCCGAAGCCTCCATTTTCTTGAGTTCCTCAACGATAAGGACCCGTGCCGTCTTTCGCTGTGCTTGCGTTTCGATGGGAAACGTTGAGAGCGGCTTGCCGGGGAAAAGCGCAAGCGTCAAGGTCGTGCGTTTGCTCGCGTCAAGAGCGTAAGCGACTTGGTCCCACCAGAACCACATTTTACCGTCAAGAAAACCGCTGACCAAATAGACCGTCACGGGGAGGCCATGCTCGCGAAAGACCGGCGCTCCATTTAAAAGGAAGTCTCGGTACCCGTCATCGACGGTAATGGCGAGGGCATGCTGGGGTAGGCGGGCGTCCCCGCGCAGCGACCTGCCTATCTCAGTCAGAGACACCACGGCATAATGGCGCTTCATGTGGGCGCATTGTCTGTCGAGAGCCTGCCGCGCCTGCGGATCGGCGCTGGAGAAATTGTGGTACATGAGAATGCGGAATTGATTTCTTCTCCAGAGACGCACGCCGCGGAGCATGCCCGCTTTGTGGAGCAGGAAGCGCGCGCCTTTCTTCATCGGTGTTGATAACAGCATCAAATCGGCCTTGTAAGAGTGTGCATCAATCCGCGATTTAATATTAGCTAAATATGAACATTCAGTTCGGCGTAAATGGTTCGAAGCTCAGAGAGCCATCGTTTCGTTGAGAATTCCGCGGCGACTCGACTTTGCAGTCGTCGGCCCATGGCCTGCAAGCAGGCCTGCTTGTCCTTCACAGATATCTCGAGGATTCGGGAAGCGGTTTGGTCGACAGACTCATGAAGGTCGATGCGCAGGCCGTAGCTGTCATCAGGGATCAAATCTTTGATCCCCCCCACCCAGGTGCACATCACCGGGGTGCCGGCCCAACCGGCTTCAATGAGATTAATCGGCAGGCCTTCCGCTTTGGAAAATGAGAGGAGAAGGTCGAGCCCCGCCATTTCCTTGCCCACGGCGTCGCGGTAGCCCATCCATTCAATGCGGTGGTCGAGGCCCAGTCGGCCGGCCTCTTCCCGCAGGATCTTTTCCATGTCTCCAGAGCCGAAAATCAGGCAGCGCCACGGCAAGGCGCCGCCGTTTTTTTCCACCTGGGCCAAGATGCGCAGAATCCTCAAGTGATCCTTTTCCGCCGATAGGCGTCCGACCACTCCGAGCAGCAATAACGCGTCGCGATCGGGTTCGTTGGGCAGCCAGGACGCGCGGATGCCCCGGCGAGCCTCGAGACGCGCGGAGTCTTTGACGAGAATGCCGTCCAAGCCATTGAGGTGGCGTTTGAGTCGGGAGGCTCCAATGGCGGAGCGCTTGAGGATTTCGTAGTCCTCGGTGGAAACGCAGAGGACGCGATCGAAGAAGCGCAGAAAAACCCAGCGGTAGAGAATTTCATAGAGGCGGGTTTTCAGATCGGGCAGACCGCCTACGCCGTGATGGGTGGACACGATCGGGGGGCGTTCTTTCATGGAGAACAGGCACTGCGCCAGATAGATCGAGGCTTTGCCTACGTGGGCATGAACCAGCTCCGGTTTTTCAGTTTTCAAGACATCCCGCAAACGGCTGATCGCGCCCCGATCCCAGCGAGCATGAACCGGCACGGCCGTGTAGCGCAGGCCCAAGGAGCGGCTGAACTCCTGGAGCGGGTCCTTGCGGCGAAGGCTCTCCAAGCGCTCTTCGCGCAGATTCACGATCATGAACCGGTCGCGATGCTCCGCCAGGGCGGGTAGAACGAGACGCTCCGGTCCGCTCACCACGCTTGAATTGAACAGATGGAGGATCATGGTCGTTCGATGATTTTTGCCAAGCTCAAGCGCGCGTCTTCCCACGCGTCCGCGTTGGGCGTCCAACTGATATCGGTGTATTGGAAAGTCGGGTCGGAGGCGTTATAGACGCCGACTTCCCACAGAACTTTTGGGATCATCTGGTTGACGATCTTCTTGACGGCCGCGGGATCTCGAATCGCGGCCAAGGTCAGATAATCCACATCCTGGATCCCTCGGCGCCAGTATTTAAGCCGCAAACTGGCCAAGGGGCCGTTGACGTCGTAGCTGCTTTTCGGATACATCTTGTCCGTTCCCGGATACATGAGAACGCCGTCGCCGTTACCGTATGTAGCGCTTGTCTGGCCGTAAAGATTGGGCTGCTTGACTGAAGGCTTGCCCCCATAAGTTCGCGCCTGTTGGAAAAGATCGGTATCCCCGGCGGCGCCCTGATAATCGTTGTAGTAGGTGGAGTGCCAGTAGAACCAGCGGTTGATGCCTTTTTTATATTGTCCCCACGCCAATTCTCTGAGCGCCACGCCGTCGTCTTCCGTGGCAAAAGAGCCGGAAGCGGGCCTGTGACCGTTGTACATAAAAAACCGTTTGCGGAGATCACGAGTGTAGCGGGCGGACAGTCCCTCCCATTGCGCGGCAACCCCATGGCCGATGGTGGAGGCGACGATATCCAGAGTTGGAGCTCGGCTGGCGGCGGTGGGCAGCGCCATCGTGGCGAACGATCTCAGCTGCCGTCCCTTCCCCGGGTTATTGAATATCCATTGAGCCCATTGTTCGATCTGCGCGATGTCGGGAGATTCATCGATCAGAAACAAGAAATATTCGGTGGACGGGGAATTCCGGGTGAACCAATCGACCCAATTGTCGGCATGCCGCCACAGATCCTCCCGGACGCTTTTCTTCCAGTTCCAGGCGCCGTAGGTGCCGATGGAATAGACGTTGTTGCCCGTGTTCTCTCCCGGCCCGGCATATCCATTCGCGGAGGAAAAAAGGCTGCCGTCGAGCCGAGGCGTCCACTCCGGACACGGCTGATCTCCAAGGTCGGCGCAATCGCTACCTGGAACGTCGCCTATGAGGGAAATGCGATGTCGGTGCGCAAGCATGAAGTAGCGATCCCGTATCAGACGCGCCTTCTTCTCCTCGGGGGTGTTAAAATCCGGGAAGGCATTTCCAAGAAAGCGTTTGCTGATATCCGAGGCGGTGTAATACAGCATCGTCTTGGCCGAAGGCATGTCAGGCAGAGTGAATGCGTGGACGCGCAGCTGCACCGGAACTGCGCGAATGGAGCGCCCCCTTTGCCTCACCTCAACCGTCCCGCGATAGAGTCCCGGTGCCGACCTTTTGGGAATATAAATATCCGCCCAAATGCTCTGATTGGAATGAGGAGGGATATTAAAGCGGGGGTGGAACTCAAGAGGCACCGCGATTTCGGGATAAGGCCTGTCATGATCCGGCCGGTCGCTCCACTGCCCATGTCCCGATGCTCTTGGAGAGAAGAGGTCCTTGGTCCAAGGACGTCGGAATCTGTAGGGAATCAACCGTTCATCGTAGGTGGCATTGGCGATGAGGCTCAGTCCTCGAATGGGAAGGTAGCGCACGTAGAACAACTCGATCTGCCTGCGCGTCCAATCGAAGACCTCGTTTCCGACGGCGGGGGCCCCACGGAGGAACTCCGCCGCCGAGGATGCGAGCACATCAAAAGACACCGACAGCTCGGACGCCCCAGCGGTCGATTCCAGAACTAAGTTGAAAGACACCACCTCGTTTCGAGCGCCGAAGAGTTGGATCGTCTCGCCGTCCCAAGCTCGGCTGATCGTCCGGGTTGATCCGGATGTTGCCCGCTGCTCGTCTTGAGCCACTTTGTCATCGCCAGAGTTCGCCCAGAACGCCGTGATCTGGGCGCAAACCGTCCGCGGGTGAATGGTTTGCGTCAAGGCGAGTCCTGCGACAAAGAAAATGCGGACTACGGCCGAGCGCATGAGCGGCATTATATGGTTTTGACCACCCGCGCTGGATTGCCGGCCAGGATGCTGCGGGCTGGATAGTCGCCGGCCAAGACGACCGCTCCCGCGGCCACGATGCAGCCATGGCCGATGCGCGCGCCCTTTAAAATCGTACAGTTGGCTCCGGCCCAGACGTCATCGCCGATCTCCACAGACTCGCCGGGAAAATTCCATGGGAATGTCTCCGGAAACGGCGTTGCCGCGTATTGTGGACGGAATCCTGAGCAAATGGCCTCGAGCTGACGTCCTCGACTCTCAGGATCGACCGGATGTGGATCAAAATCCTGGATGAATACGTTCCAGCTGCTGATGAAGCGCTGGCCGATCTTGACCGCGCGCCTGGAAACGATGCGGATATCTCCAAGAACAGAACAGGCGCCGACCTCGATGCGGCCGTTGCCGTAGGCTTCCAGAGACGCTTTCTCGTAGATAATCGAATGGTCACCGACCGAGATGCGGGCATCGGGTTTTTCCGCGCTGAGGCAACACAGCTTCTGCAATCGAACGTTGCATCCCAGCTCAATGAGAGAGGGATCCGGTCCTAACAGAGGCAGCAAAATCCGCGTCCGGAGAAAAAGAAGGTAGCCCCTCACTGTGCGCAGAAACGCAGCCGGGCGATTTCTTAAAATCCAAAATGCTTTGCCGAGCAATCCCAAGATCTTCATCGTGTCCTAATCTCCTGATCATAGAAACCGGAATAGGTCGCGCTCATCTTAGACAAAGAATAACGAGAACGGATTTCAGCGGCCTTCCGCCAGGAATCCTGGGAGAATTCAGCGGGTCCGTCGGCGATGCGTTTGAGAATCCCGTCGACGATGCGCGCGCCTCGGGCGGGGTCGTTGAGCGGGTACTGCTCGCTCCAGGCCCGGAGAATCTCATGGCCTGGAATCTCTGAAAGAACAAGGGGAAGTCCGGCGCCCGCGGCTTCAATGGGGCCCAGGGGCATGCCTTCAAACTCGGAGCAGGACAAGGCGAGCTCGGAGCTCGCAAGCCAGAGTTCGGGGCAGTGAGTGGCTCCTAAATACAGGATTCGCTCACGGTCTGCCGAGGCCGCGATGGCTGTTTGCAGATGCCGCAGCCGCCCCGCTTCGCTTTCGGGCCCCACAAATAATAAGACGCAGCGGCTGCGCGTGAGGCGGGGCAGTTGTTCCCAGAGTCGAAGCGCATGGTCTTGTCCCTTGATCGGATGCAGTCGGGCCATGTAGAGGATCCATTGCGACTGCGCAAAAGGCTCGAGGGCGGCTTGGCTCAGGGGCGTGAGACTATTCAGTAGTTGCTTGCGAAGGCCCATCCTGTCGCTGGTTCTAGGCGCGGCGCCATCGGCGAAGCGGGCCCCGTTGGGCACGAGGTGGATCGCGTCATAGTCAATGCCAAGCGACGTGTAAGCCAAGCGGGCATCTTCCGAGACTACGGTGAGTACGTCGGCGAATCGGACGAACAGGCGCTCATAGTACTGATAGATCCACCTCCTGGACAAATGGACGAAGGAATGCTGCGTATGGACCAGGCGCACGCGAGTGGAGCAGGTGAGTTTGGCAAGCACGCCGTATATGAGCGCTCCCAGATCATGCGTATGAACGACCGAGATATTTTCCGCCGTCAATATTCGACGAATAGCAAGAACGGCGCCTAGGGAAAAGCCGGGACTTTTGATGAAGGAGTCAACCGCGATTCCCGCCGCGACAAATGAGGGGGTCAGATCGTTGTCAGGGCCGGCGTCCGGCAGACGGTCGAAAACAAATATCCGCGCCTCCCAGCGGCCTTGAGCTTTGAGTTCGGTCGAGAGGTTGAAGACCATCCTCTCTAATCCGCCCATATGAAGGTATTGCGTGAGCATGAGGACCTTGCGCGCCTGCGGCGGAGGGTTCACCGTCGCGCTCTCAGCAGGCGTGCGATGGCGAGCAGGCAGGCATGCCCGCGCGCAACCCCGAAGACCAGATGCAGCACCGTCAAGCCTGCGAGGTCCCCCCAACGACGTCTTTTAACGACCAGGCGCACGCTGAGAAGAAAGGCGGGGGCCAGCCATGCGGCCAAGAAATACGTCGGCACGAGCGGATTGCCCGAACCGAACATTCTCGCCGTGCCGAGCACCACCCCCGTCGCGCAGGCCAAGGTGTAGGCTCCGAAAATCAGAGCTCGCGGGTTGGTGATTTTCGGCAGTTGCCGCAAGAAGACGAGCAGACCATCGGTCGCGTGCCAAAGGTCCTTCTTGTAGAAGCCGCAGAGAGTTTGAGGAGTTCCAAGGTGCACCACCGCCACCGTCGCGTCCGCGACGACGCGCAGCCCCGCGCCGCGGATTCGCCCACAGAGTTCGCAATCTTCGTTGGTGCGCAACGACTCATCGAACCCCCTGATCCGCTCAAAAGTCGAGCGGCTCATGATCATGTCGCCCGCCGGGATCCACTCGATGTCGCCTTGCTTTTCCAGTGCCATCCCGCCGAACCAAACCCTCGCCACCCAACTCGAATCGTCGGGAATTTTATAATGCGCGCCGAGCACGCCGAGTTCCTCCAGGCGCAGACGGGCGAGGGCCGCGGTGAGCCAATGCGGGGGAGCGAGGCAGTCGGCATCAAGGAACGCGACGAACTCGCCCTTTGCCTGGGAGACGCCATAATTACGCATCGCTGAGATCGTCGCTCCGGGTTTGCATAATACGGTCACATCCAGCGCGTTGGAAAATGAACGGGCGATCTCCACCGTGCGGTCGGTCGATCCATTGTCGACGAGGATCACCTCGATGGGTCCGGCCGCCGTCTCCAGTCGGGTGAGAGCTTGCAGACACCGTCCGATGACGCGTTCCTCATTTAAGAACGGAATAACGATGGAGACTGCGCGGAATTTATCGGATGACATGCCGAGTCCGCGCGCTGACGCCGGCCGAGGCCAAGATGAGCGCCATCAGAAAATAAAAATATTGAGAATAAGCGTGCGAGAGAAAACTCATAGCGACGCCATAACCCACGACCGAGAAGAGCTGTTCCGGTCGCATCTCTTTGTTGAGCCAGGCCTTTCGAACGATCGAAGCGACAAAGGCGGTGAAAAAAATAAAGCCGACGAATCCTGACTCCCCCAAAACCAAGAACCAGCTGGAGTGCGCGGTTCTCTGCCCCCATTCATGCACCGTTCCCACCGCATACGACTCATAGTTGCTCGGATACTGATTGAATCCCACACCCAGAATCGGGTTGCGCACGCCCATGTTGACGGCCGTCTTCCACAGAGTGATGCGGCTGGCCTCGGAGGTCGCCATGTCTTCGACGCTGCGGGGAATCAGTTTGGTGAACGCGAAATAGCCAGCCAAGATGAGCGGTGTGAGCAACAGCCACCCCAGCCTCCTGCCGGAGCCCCTCACCCATCGAAAAACGAGAAATTGCGCGACCACGGCAAGCATGGCGCCGCGCGATCGGGTCAGCCAAATGACGCTGGCGGCCATGACCATGTAGATGAATCCAGCGCCCTTCGACAGCGGACTCGATTGCTCTTTGACCCATAACGGGGCGAGTGCGAACGGCAGCGCCATGACGATAATGGCCGCCATGTCGTTGGGATCGCCGAGCATTCCGCCCGATTGCAATCGACCCCGACTCAGGGCATCGCTGAAATACTGATAAAGCCCGACCGCTATCAACGAGAGGCTGCTGACCACCAAAGTCAGTTCGACCTCCTGGATGCTGAGATCGTCTTCCACAAGAAAAAGAACCATGAAGAAAATGGTGAGCGCCTTGAAGAATTTATCAAACCACTCAGCCTGGGCCAGGGCGGGAGCCGAGGCTTTGACCGTCGTGATCAGCAGCCAAAAGGCGAAACCGCAGAGAACCAGGACGGGGCCTGCGACCTCCCTTGTAAGGCGAGCGTGCTCTTTGGGGTGGAGGAGCCAGGAGAAGACGCAAAGCACGACCATGAGCCTGGGCAACAGCATCAGCACGGGGTTGCCGACGGCGATCTCCCACGGCCTTAGGATCATGAGGTGAATCATGAAGCACAGAGCATTGACTGGATGCATCAATGAGAGGGTGATGCCCCCGGCGAGGGCAACGCCCGTCAGCGGAGAACTTCTGACCAGTGAGGCGGAGAAGACCGCCGACATGGCCAGAAAGGCGACCGCCAGCCAGCGCAGTTTCAGACGCCCGCCCTGGACATAATAACCGGGCGCGGCGGCGCGGCGAAATTGAACGATCAGGGTGAGGGCGACAAACAACAGCATGACGACCGATTCGATGTGAAGATACTCGATCGGTAGCGGATTCATTTCAACGGCGTCGGCGTCGTGGGGCCGTCCGGTTTCGGGGATTTCTGAGCGGACGGAGCTTTCGCAGGCGCGGGCGCCGATTGTGGAAATCGAGGAAGCTCCCCGAGCAGGGGCACTCCCAATCTCTCAGCCAAGACGTTGGTTCGCAGCGCGGTCAAGTCGAAATATTCGCGGATTGCGGCGATAAAGACCGCGCAGACGAGGCCGAAAATAAGGCCGCCCAATAGAACCAAGGCTTTGCCCGGCCCTGAGGGCGACGCAGGATAGAGCGGCCTTTCCAGGGTGGCGAAGTAATCATCCGGCTTTGTACGGTCGGAATCGATGGCGATATCGAGATAATTGAGTTTCTTGATGAGATCGCTTGCGATCTCTTTCAATGTCGAGGGATCCGAGCCGACCATGGGTCGGGAGGAGGGCGCGTCACCCCCTCCGGGTTTCTCTTGCCCGATGACCTTTATGACCCGCATCAACGCCTGTTCCCGATCGTGCAGTTCGCGGACCAAGGGGTGAGACGCGGTGTAAATCGCTCTTGCGCCGTGAAGCTTGTCGCGAACGGTCTGCAATTCGTCTTGGGCGCTTCCTCGATTCGCGGGACTCGGAGTCAGAGACGACGTCAGCGCGGCGGCGCGCCTTTGAATGGCGTCGCGGACCGTTACGAGCATGCTCATTCGAACATCGAGCAGACCTTGCAGGATTTGAGAATGGAGATCCTGAGCGACTTGAAACGCGACCTGCGGATCCGCGTTGGAAAAGCCGATGTTGAAGGTCGTGCTGTTTAAGGAAAATATCGTGATTTTCGAGAGCAGTTCTTGACGATCTTTCGATATTTTCGAGTGCTCGGGGGGCGGTTGAATAAAGCCGTACCGAACCAGAGGGTCTTTTAAGGTTTTTTTAAGAGCGCTGCGCAGCGTTTGCAGCGGAGATGTATTCTGCGATGCCGGTCGTAGGGAGGCGTAAATGCCGTACTTCGACCCGATCGAGTCGATAAATTCCGGCGTCAGGGTTTGGCGCATCAATGATTCCCGCTGAGCCCGAGCGTCGCTGGACTCGCTGAGCGACGGAAGGAAGTCGCCGATCAACGGGGTCTGGAAGTATTTCGAGTAGATGGTCAGAACGAAATGGACCCTATATTTCGTGGGCATTATGAAGGCGGCGACTAAGGAGAGCGCGCCGCCCAATAATACGCCTGAGAGCACCAGACGTCGGTGCTTCGACCAAAGGCGTGAGGCCATCTGGATATCGAGCGCGGGCGGTTGATTCATTGGGTGAACTCCTCATTGGAGATCATGCCGATGAGGTTTAAGGAGGGATCCTGGAGCATCTTCAAATGCTCATCCAAGCGTCCCGCATCGAGCAGTTGTTGGCTGACAACTAGAATCGAAGCGTTGGCCAGCCTGGCGACCAAACGAGGGTCGAAGTTGTTTTTATTCTTGACCGTCAACGGCATCGTGTCCAGCAGGACCAGCCCATACTGCTCGGCATCGACTTTCGTGGCATTGGTGATGATCGCGAATTCGCTGCCTCCAAGCGAATCGGCGGCGGAGACGGCCAGCGGATTGTCGCTGCCGGGCGGTCCCGGCAAGGGGGCGAGCGGGGCCGCGAAATCCCGGCGCTGTTCCGCTAGCGAAATGCACTTCACGTTGTTTTCTGAATTGGGCAAGCATTCCGACAGAGAGAGCGATTGCGCGCCCGCAAGCAAAGTCGTATCGACAATGAGAACCCGCGATCGAGAGGTCTCGGCATAGGCCAGGGCCAGGGCGGCGCAAAGCAGCGTTTTTCCCTCGCCATGGTAAAAACTCAGGACGGCGAGGGAATTAAATTTCTTTTCCTGCTGCAGGGCGGCGATCGTATAGGCGAGCTGTTTTATTTCCGTGTAATGACTGTAGTCTCGCAGTCGAACGCCTAAATCTGAGGGTTTCTTCGCACCCATGGACTGGCTCCTAAAACCTCCCTCGATTATAAGACAGCACGATGACGGTCGCTGTGACGACGGAAGCCAATGCCCCGATGATGGACGTCATGAGGCTGGTCTTGCGTTCCACCTGTGACACATGATCGGCGTGAACCATGATAATGTCCCCATGCTGCGGAGCCGGGGCTTTCTTGAAGTCCTTCCAAGAAAATAGCGAGGACCTTTTTCCATCCAGGTCTTGATACAACACCTCGATGTGGTTTAAGTCGGCCCGTTCGGTAAAGCCGCCGGCTTGGACCACCGTGTCGACCAAATCCAATCCCGGAGCGATCGGATACTCGCCGGGTTTGCGGATCTCCCCGAGCAAGTAGACCATCTTGCGGTCGGGCAAAGCGGCCGATTTATCCGCCGTCGCAGCCGCCGATTCCTTCTGGAAAAACAAAATCTCCCCTCCCAGCCAGCCCAGAACCGGCGAATTATTCTGGCCGGAGTAGTATTGTTTGAGATCGAGGACGAATAGTTTTGAATCTCTCTGAATTCGAACGTAAGCCGGAACAGGCTCCTTGCTGAGCCCCCGGCCAAGCCGATCACCAAGTCAAGAGAGGCGTCGAGTTCAACCAAGTAGCGACCGGGCTTGTTGACCAGCCCGCGGACGTCAAGCCAATAGCGCCGCTCCTTCAGCTTCAGATCGATTTGAGGAACGGTCTTGAAATTCGGGCTTAAACGCGACTGCAGATTTTGCCTGAGACCGCTCAGGGTGAGGCCGGCTGACTTGATGGTGGTATCATACGGCAGGATGAGATCTCCATTGAACTCAATTCGATAGTCGCCGTTGAGCTTATTGTCTTCCGGGCATCGCAGGCTGATGAGATAGCCGGCTTCAAGTTGCGGATCCTCGGCCACATTGGAGAGGTCGGGCTTGACGCCCCATGAAGTGGGCGTTTCACCGGAGCTGTTCGCAATCCGGGCTTCGGCGCTTGCTCGCTGGGCCGTTACGGACTGAGTCGTGCCGCACCCGGTCAAGGCGGCCAGAATCAAACACAAACCGCGCCGAGCTCCGGATGCCGCCTTGCGAAACGAGAATCTCATCATGAATTCGCTCTCCTCAAAACAGCTCATAGTAAGAGACGGCCCGGGCATCCGCCCCCTTCCCCACGAGTTTGGACTCCACTCCAAGCTCCCGCAGGTCCGTTCGCGTTTCCTCGGAATCGGCCAACACATGGTCCGGGAAGCGGGAGAACATCCTATAAAAAAAGCGCCGCTGCGGGGAGTGATGGCGGCCGCGCACGCTGTGGACGCTCAGGATCAATCGAACCTGTCCCAAGGTCATCAGCTTGACCAGGCTGCCATAGACCAACGGTCCGACGTCGTGGGCGTGGATGATGCTCACCTGATCGTTGAACACCAGGCGCATGATCCGAAATAGCGTGGGCGTGGAGAACCCCGGACTTTTATTCCATATGATCAGCGGAATGTCCGATTGAGCGCAGAGCGTCGGTGGCGGCGAATGTCCAGCGGGGGTGCCATAACTTCCCACGGACACGCGAAATCGATTATCCCGGGTCAATAGCCTGCAAAGATCGACCATGGCAGCCTCGAACTGGCGATCGTGCCCCAGACGAACGGCCAACTGCAGGATATGGGGACGTTCGAGCGAACGTGCTTTGAAGCGTTTCAAGAAGATGGCATAGGTGAGGCAAAAATAGATCATGGGAAAAATGGGTCCGGCGACAAAAAACCACATTCGACTATCATGGAAAAAGGGCCTCAGCCCCAGGGAAATTCCGCTCGCCACCAGCGCAGCGCCCAATTGAGTCAGGAGGTCGCGGAAGGGCAGGAAACTGGAGTAAGGAAGATTCAGGCATCGGCGGGCGTAGGTCAGAGCATAAAGGCGAAGCCCCAACGTCGTCGACAGCATCGACAGAAGCGCTCCCATCGCTCCCCAGCGAGAGGCGGACAAAAATACGGCCAATAAGCTGATCGGCGCGGATAATAGGGTGGTTTTCAATATCCACGCGCCGTCGGCGCGCGCGCGGGCAAGAGAATTAAACGGTATGGCCATGAAGAGATACGCCAAGGCGAAAAACTGCAGATAATTCGCCGCAGCGGCGTATTTCTCCGTAAAAAGAATGAGCACGATGGGCTTTGAGAAGAGGATCAAGCCGACGGCCGCGGGCAGGAGAAACAGCCACAGTTCCCCCACCGCTTGGGCAAAGAGCCTCGCCACCTTCTGTTGATCGCCCTCACCGCTCGCGCGAGCCATGCGCGGGATGAGAATGCGGTTCACCGATGTTTCCAGAATATCGAGCGGGGGGATGGACAGGCAGCCCATCGCGTAAAACGCGAATTCAGCGGGACTCAGCCGAAATGACAGGATCATCTGGTCGATATTCGTCAATCCGATGCCCGCCAAGGCGGCGAGAGAAACCGGAACCGCGTAGCGAAACACGTCGCGCGACTCCTTCATGGAAAATAACGGCGTCAACTCTCCCGTTTTCGAGAGAATCAGCCACCCGGACAGGCTTTTGAGCAGGCTCACGCCGACATAGGCCCAGAGTACGAATTCAATCTCGCGTGTCCACCAGGCCGCGGCGAATATCGCGCTGGTCCGAACCAAGTTGAAACCAGATGAATACCAGGACCCCCTCCAAATATCCCCCCGGGCGATCATGAGATCCTCGAAGAAACCCGCCGCGATGGCGAACGGAGTGACCAACATGAAAATATTGAAATCGATGACGGAAAATTGGAAGTATCGAGCCAAGGGTTCAGCGAAGATCAGCCCCGACAATGAAAAAAACATGACGAGGGCCAGACACCAGGTCCAGCTTTGCCGGATCTGCGGTTTCGTCTGCGGGTAATTGCCCATCCAATGGTACAGGCCGTTTGAAAAACCGGCGGTCAGGAATAGGGCCGCGCTCAGCGTCGTATATAAGAAAAAAATCTTATAGCGTCCGATTTGATCGGGCGAAAGGATGCGAACAAGGCTGATCGGCAAAAAGATGTTGAGAACGGCCGCAAAGCCGTTGGTCACGGTTATAGGCCAGTGAGAGGAAGTCCGATCAGTCATTCTCGATCCGGGGCATACACTGCATTAAATGATATTCGTGATGCATCGGGAAGAATGCTGCAATCCCTCATTGGCAAGACCTGGAGTTCCCCCTTGCACGAAACCCTTAAGCGGTCTACAATGACAGCCAATGGCTAGCCCTCCCTCCCCCCTCACGGTGAGTCGACTCAACGACGGCGAGTTCCAGCAGCTTAAGAATGAATGGAACGCGCTGTTGAGCCGAAGCCGTTCGAATAATGTGTTTCTTCGATGGGAGTGGATATCGTCTTGGTGGGAGGTGTTTGCAAGGCAGCGCACGCTTTTCATCCTGGCGGTCAGGCAGGAAGGACGACTCGTCGGCATCGCTCCGTTTTATATCGAGCCGGCCGCCGGCCTCACCGCCCGGCACATGCGCTTCTGCTCCGATGATCGCGCCCCCGATTACATGGATGTGATTATCGAACCAGGCCTGGAAAAGCCCGTGATGGACGCAATCGCCCGCTGCCTTCAACAGCATGCCGACAAATGGGATATCCTTTTTTTGGACAGCATGCTTTGCGATGCCGTTATCCCGACACAGCTCTCGTCATTGGAGGGGCTTGCCTATATCGTGCAGGAAGCGGCGCACTGCCCTTATATTCCCATTGAGGGTCCCTTTGAGGAACACATCCAGCAGCGGCACGATCTGCTCAAACTGTCATTGCCTAAGAAGCATAAGAAGTTCTTCGCTAAAGACGGGGTGCGGCTCGTGCGCGTTCAAGATCGCGCCGCCCTTCCCGATGGATTGCGCGATCTCTTTAAACTGCACAAGATGCGGTCGGACAACAAAGGCCGACAGACGAATTTCGCGTCCGCGGATGTGGAGCGGTTCCATGGGAAACTCGCGGCGTCTTTTCTCGACCAAGGCATTTTAGACCTCAGCTTGATCTATGATGGAGAGACCCCCGTCAGCGCTCATTATGGGTTTCGTTACGCGAACAAGATTTATTATTACGCCGGCGGCTTCAATTTGGAATATAAAAATTACAGCGTCGGCTCGCTCAGCATCTATTTGGCGATCCAGACGGCATTCGCCGAGAAGATGGCGGAATACGATTTCCTCAAAGGCGAAGAGTCTTACAAATCCTTATGGAGCAGCCATAAGCACCGTCAATTAACGATGAAGATCTACAGTCCCACCTGGAGGGGCCAGCTTTGGCGCGCCGCGAGACGTCTGGCCGATGGCTTGAAAGCAGTCAGGAATACCCTGGCAGCTTGGAAATCCCCGTCCTCTCCCTAACCCGGAATCTTAAGTTGACTCTCTGCGGATGAGGGAACTGCGTTCGGATCGCCCCTTGTCGGGATCGCTCGGGTTTGACCCTCGCTTGGCGC
>JBBTHA010000086.1:0-6617 GCA_038060535.1 Elusimicrobiota bacterium
GTGCGGTGCTCTTCGAGACGCGCTCCGAGAAGGTCTACACCTTGAGCCCCACGGGCGCCGCCGTCGTGCGCGAGGTCATCGCGGGCGCCCAGTCCGCCACCCTCGTCGACAAGCTCAAGGAGAAATTCGAGGACCCCTCCGGAAAGATGGCGGCGGAAGCCGCGTCTTTTTTGAGCCAACTCAAAGAGAAAGGGCTGATCGTCGAGTGATGGAGACCCGAACCGCGCCGCGCGAAAACTCGACCTCCGATCTCGCCGCGCCTCTTTACGTCGCTTGGCAGATCACCAACGAGTGCAATTTGGCGTGCCTTCATTGCATCGAGGAGTCCGGTCCGGGCAAGGCGTTCAAGGATGAGCTGAGCACGCAAGAGGCGTACGCGGTGATCGACCAGCTCGTCAAGAGCGAAGTGCCCTACGTTTCTTTTTCAGGCGGCGAACCCATGGTCCGGCCGGATTTCTTCGGCATGGTCGAACGCATCACCCGGGGCGGCGTCGGCTTGAAGATCGAGACCAACGGCCATTATCTGACCCAGGAGAACTGCCGCCGCCTCAAGTCTCTCGACGTCAAGGCGGTCCAGGTCTCCCTCGACGGGGCGTCGAGCGCGTCGTTCAATAAGATGCGCGTGCACGGCCGCTTCGATTCGGCCCTCGAAGGCATCAAAAATCTGCGCGAGGCCGGCGTGCCCGTGGAGATCAACTTCGTTCCGGCGAAATTCAACATCAAGGAAATCGCCCAGGCGGTGGATTTGGCTCATGATCTTGGAGCCTACTCATTCTACACGGGCAAGATCATGTTCACCGGAAACGCGGTCCGAACCTGGGCCATCACCGCTCCCGACGAGGCGGATTACCCGGAGTATTTCGCCACGCTCAAGGCCAAGTGCGACCAGTACATGGGCCGCATGCGCGTGTACTACCATGAGATGGGCCTTCTCGAGGAGCTGCGCTACCGTCTCGTCAACCCGGCCGCCCTGTTCATCATCATCCCCAACGGCAAGGTCAAGCTCATCAACGCCCTGCCGTTTACGTGCGGCGACCTTCGTTCCGATTCCCTGGGCGTGGTTTGGGCCAACTTTCAACGAGCGTGGAAAAGCCCGCGCGTGTCCGCCTTCATCGACCGCTTGGCCGAGGACCCGAGCATCGTCTCGCGTCTGCACAAGCTGGAGGACCTGGTTTAATGCCCGACGTTTTCGCGGCCCCGCACGCGCCCGACCGGCAGACTTTGGTCATGAAAGTCGCCTCGGTCGTGCGCTACCGCTTTTTCCTCTACGCGGGACTCTTGCCGTATGTCCTCGGAGCGGCCTGGGCCCACGGGATGGAGAAGACGTTTCGCGCCGGGGTGTTTTGGCTCGGCTTAGCGGGCATTTTTCTGTCGGTCGTCGGAGTGGAAAGCTTCAACGAATACTTCGACGCGAAAATGGGCACCGACCGGGTTTTCAATCCCGACGCCGACGAGCACATTCCCGAATGGATGCTTTATCTCGGGATTGCGGCTTTCGCCGCGGCCGCGGGAACCGGCCTGTATTTAGCCAAGGAGGGGGGCTGGCCCGTCGTCGCCTACATGCTGCTGGGCGGAGCGGCCGCCGTGTGGTATGTCGGCCCTCCCGTTCGCTGGGTCTATCGCGGCTTGGGTGAGACCGTGATCGGCCTGTCTTACGGGCCGTGGATGGTGCTGGGCTCCCTGCAGCTCCACACGCACCGGTTCTCCTGGGGAGCCTTGCTGGCGTCTTGCGTGCCGGGATTGCTGATCATGTCCTTGGCCACGGTCAACAACATCCCGGATTTTCATCAGGATCGATTGGTCGGCAAGAAAAACCTGGTCGTGAGATTGGGGCGAAAAAATGGTCGTTATTTATACCTGGCCCTGTCGCTGTTGGGGTTGCTGATCATTCTCGCCGGAGCGGCGGCCGGGGTCTTTCCCAAGCTCGCCGCCGCCGCCGCCGCCGCCGGCCTGCCGTTGTGGGCGGCGAGTCTGCAGGCGGGCCGCGAGACGTGGGACACGCCCCGGCTGTTCGTCCCGGCGGTGCGCGCGATCGTGCAGTGCTACGCGCTGACGACGGCTTTATTCGCCTTGACGGTGGCCTTCTCATGAAGATCGAATCCCTCTCGGCGCCCGCGATGGTCGCGTGGCAATTGACCCGGGACTGCGATTTGGCGTGCGTGCACTGCTGCACGGATTCCGCTCCCGGCAGGGCCCTGCGCTCCGAGCTCAGCGGCGACGAGGCGGCGGCGTTGGCGCGGCAAATCGTCGCCGCGGGCGTTCCCTACGCGATGATCGTGGGGGGGGAACCCACCCTCGTGCCTCACTTCATGGACGTCTGCCGCGCTCTCTCCAACGGCGGCGTCCTTCTTAAGATCGAAACCAACGGCCAACGCTTCGACCCGGCCGCGCTCGCCGGACTCGGCGTGCGTTCCGTCCAAATTTCCTTGGACGGCGCGACGCAGGCGACGTACGCCAAGCAGCGGATCAACGGTTCCCTGGAGAAGGCGCTCGCCGCGTGCAGGTCCACGGTTGCCGCGGGGCTTCCTCTCGAGATCACCTTCGCGCCGACGCGCATCAACATCTGCGACATCGAGCCCGTCATCGAGCTCGCGGCGTCTTTAGGGGCGTTTCGCTTCAATACGGGGCAATTGATGAGGCTGGGAAACGCGGCTAAGTTGTGGGACCGGTTGGAGCTGTCCGCGTCCCAGTACGAGGTGTTTCTCTCCGTGCTCAGGCGCAAGGACAGGGAGCTTGCAGGACAGATCGAGTTGTGCTACAAACCATTCTCACTACACGAAGACATGACAGCGAGATTCAGGGATCCGTCTGGAACTTTGCTCATTTTGCCCGATGGGCGCGTGAAAGTCGCCGCGTCGCTGCCGTGGATTTGCGCTGATCTGAGGTCCCAGACGCTTCTGAGCGCGTGGTCGGCCTATCAAAAGGCTTGGCATGATCCGCGCGTGCGGCTCAGTCTGGAACAGTTGGCCGCGGACCCGGCGTTTTCGGCCAATGCCAATGAGTGGAAGTCATTAGAGAGCGCCGACGATTTGCCGGCGATGGTCTAGCCGGTAAAAAGAGGATGCAATGAACGACCAGAAGACCGTGACAGATGTCAAGGCCGAGCCCAAGCTCGCCTGGGAGACGCCCTCCATGGAGGAAGTTTCCGAGCGCGTGATGGCCCAGCCCTACATCCGCTTCACGTGACGGACCGGAGGGGGGCGTCCGTGGGAGACTACGGCGCCCCCCTCTTTCTCGCCTGGCAGCTGACCAACCGCTGCACCGGGCGCTGTTTGCACTGCTGCGAGGAGTCCGGGCCGGACAAGGCCTGGGCCGACGAGATGACCCGCGAGCAGGCGCTCTCGCTGTCCCGCCAAATCGTCTCGAACCGGATCGCCTACGTCGCTTTCGGCGGCGGCGAGCCCATGGGATGCCCGTGGGTGTGGGACATCTTCGAGATCTTGACGGCGGGGGGAGTCGAGATCAAGATCGAGACCAACGGCCTTGATCTTGACGCCGCGGCCTGCGACAAGCTCCAGGCCATGAAAATCGCCTGCGTGCAGATCTCCATCGACGGCGCCGTCGCCTCCGTGCATGAGTCGCTGCGTCCCGGCTCGGGGTATCGGCCCGCGTGGGAGGCCATCGACCGCCTGGTCGCTCGCGGCCTGGAGCCCGAGCTCGTCTTCATTCCGACTAAGTTCAACGTTCACGAGGCGGCCGACGTCTACGATCAGGCCGCCGAGCGAGGCGTGCGCACGTTCGTCACGGGCCCCATGATGCGCCTGGGCCGCGCCGCCCATGCCTGGGACAGCTTGGCCTGCTCCGATGAGGACTGGGCGCAGTCCGTCGCCCGCTTAAAGGCCAGGAAAGGCCCCCGCCTGGCCGTCTATCCGTGGGGAATCCAGCGCGAGATGCTCACCCGGTCCGAAAGCCCCCAATCGATGGTGTTGGTCGTGCCCAACGGCCGCGCCAAGCTGCTCAACGCCTTGCCCTTCGCCGTGGCCGACTTGAAAACCGAAAGCCTGGCCTCCGCCTGGCCCAAGGTCGGCGCGGCCTGGAAGTCACAGGAAGTCCAGGATTTCGTGCGCCGCGCCCAGACCGACGCCGACCTTCTCAAGCACGCCAACGAGTGCTGGGACCTGGTCGTTTCCGCCGTTTAGGGACCGTGCGGCTTGAGTTCATTTGCGATGTCAAGGAGATGAATTCACCTTCAAATTCTTCGGGGCTGAAGGGGGGATCGCAGCTCCTCCCCCGCCCAGTGCGCCTTCGATTTCGGCTGCCGCCCCGATCCGTTGACCGGCATTCGTGTCCCATCCGGCGAACATCAAATACGACAACGCTCGGTATCCTTGGCACTGACCTGCCACATTCTCCTGGCGATAGAAATTGACCAGGAAGGTGTTAAATGCCGAGCTCATTCCATATTTCGGAATGATCGGCGTGGGCCCCGGATTCGCCTGAGTATTCGGCTGGTCTGTATCAAACCATAGGACTTCGGGCGTGTCGTCCGTGACGTTCTTTCTGTAGACCTGCATGCGCCAATGTTTTCCATTGCTGGCTGAAGCATCGCGGTTGGTTGTGATGATCTCGATCCGATGCCATTTCCCGGCCCAGTATGGGTTGACGGGGTTGCCGCCGTTGGAGGGGTATTGTCCGCCTGCGGGGGAGGGACCCGAGTAGCAACAATCCCGTGCCACGTTTCCAATAAGGAACCAGTTGTACATGTTCCCATCGCCGTAGGCTTGGTCGATCTTCATATCATTATTGAACTGCATAAACTTTGCGTTGCAGCCCAGCGTGGGATTGTCTTCATTCACTAAAGTGAATTCATCCGATTGGTAGGTATAGAACCGCATGGAGAGCCGTGCGGCAAACTGGGTGCCGTTGGGGAAAGTGTGGCCGGTGAACCAGATGCCTTGGTGTCGATCGGGGCCGCGCAAGTAGCGGCTCACGCCGTGCCCGGCCGGTAACCGGGAAAGGACCGTGGCGTTCCCCTCGGGAAACAGATCTAATGGCGAACGGCCTCTGGTAATCGCAAATCCCGTTCCCAAGAAATCGCCTTCGCCGTTGCATTGCTTGCTATCCGTGGAATCGGTGGGATTCCAGAACGTGTTATTGTTCACCGTGAATCCCGTCATTTGGAAAGGCTCCGAACACACGCAGTTAGCGCCGAGATCACTGCAACGCTGCTCGGCGGCGCGGGTGCTGGATACCGAGCCAAGGACCAAAATCAGCCAAGCAAAGAAGGTTCGCATATTCATATTGTCTCGGCTCCTGTTCGAGTGACCTGCAAACCAAACGTATTGTTGATGAACAACTTTCAGGGCAATCTGAGTTCCCGGGGTGCGGCCGGGGCCTGGCTGCTTGGAGGTGTCCCGCCCTGACCCGGCAGGCAGCCGACGCGCTGCTTGGACATGACGATATTGTCGTGCCATCGGTACATCGTGGATTTGTAATCCGAGGAAGTGGAGCAATCGCCGGGAGGTTGGGCGCAGTTCCAGTAGCCGCTCATCATCAAGCTGTTGATGATCGCCGACGCGTTCCAGACCTCGATGGAGGGATGATCCATCTGCTTGCGGCCGTTGATCCAGCCCTCGATCACCCCGTCCGCGGACCCCAGTCCGGAATTCATCTTGATGCGAACCTCAAGGCATGTCCAGGTGTCGAGCGCGACGTTGAAAAAGGGTTGAATGTTTTGCTCGACGACGCGTTGAAACGTCGCGTTGTTGGTGTTGAGATGCAGCTTGCTGTCCCCCCAGTTCGAGGACCAGAGGTGGATGTTGCCGGGGTTGCCGGCGCTCAAGCCGTACTCGAAGTGCTTGGTCGAGACGCTCGACCAGGCGTAGTTGGAGGACCATTTCGCGTACCAGCGGATGTAGACGTCGGAGCCGCCCGGAACGGGCGTGTCCAGAAATCCCGCCCCGTTGGATCCCGGACTATACTGGAATTGAAAGGCTTTTGTCCCATCGAAGGATTGGGTACCGACGACTCGTTCCCCCTGGTTGTTAGCGGCGGGATTGGATAGATTCCAGCCGGAATTCTTGAACTTCGCACGGGACATGTCCGAGTAATCGACCAAGCTTCGGTCCTCGAAGTTCTCGCACATGATGACGGCGGGATCGTCGCAGACGGCTTCCTGCCCATTCTGGGCGGCCCATGAAGCTCCGGCTCTCGATACGATCAAGAGCGACACCACTACAAACAGGCGGTCTACCCCTTCCATCTTAATACCTCCTTAACACCTCACTAGAGCCCCAAGGCCTTATTAATGACCAGCTGGATGTCCGAGACATTGCATGCTCCGTCCTTATTGACGTCTCCCGAGCCGCAGGCGGACGCGCCCACAGCTTGATTGACGGCGATCTGCACGTCGGCCACGTTGGTGATCCCGTCCCCGTTGAGATCGGTGAGCGTTCCAGAAGGCGGGGCGGCGTTGAACACGGCCAGGACCTCCGCGGCGCTCAAGGCCCGGTTGTACATCCGCGCGTCGTCGAGCTTGCCGTTGAAAGACTCCCCGAAGCGGCTGGCACCCAACTGAAGCGTGCCCGTGCTGACCAGAGGCGTTCCCGTCGCCGCCGCAGAGGACGCCAGCACCCCGTTTCGGTACAGCCTCAGCGCGGCGCCGTCGCTCGTCGCCG
>JBBTHA010000087.1:0-7137 GCA_038060535.1 Elusimicrobiota bacterium
TCCGTTGATTTCTCAGTCTTGGGGAGAGTTTCCGAGACCTGGGTCATGCGCCCGGCACGGCTTATCGATCCGGAAGCAGACGTAAAATTCCGCCGGCGACGCCGTCGGGGTCGAGTCCTAAGCGTCGCAATCCGCGTCGGGCCGTTGAGCGCGTGGGGCGCGCTCCGTCGGCCCACTGTTGAAACGGGGTTTTCCCCGAGCGTTGCGGCATTGTAAAGCCCACGAACGCCGCGACGGTGACGAGAAAGGCCGCCTCGACCATGAATTTGGCCGCGACTTCGCTCAAGTCGAAAGTTTTGTGGATGAGCCACACGCCGAGCGCCCCGCTTGCGATCAAAGACGGGACGAACACATGGTAGGCCGTTCCAATCCCGTCGGGATAGCACACGACGATCGTCAAATAGATCAGCGCCCCGAGCGCGGCGGCGCGGATCATCGCCATGAGGCTTCCGACTTCAAGGTGAGGTGAATTTTCAGGAAAGGTTCCGGGAAATCGGCCGGCAAAGCGGGATAGGGAGAGGCGGCCTGAACGGATTCCAAGGCCGCGGCGTCGAAGGCGATATCCCCGGAGCTCGATTCCATGCGAAGATCGGTGAACATTCCATTGCGCCGGATGGCAAAAACGACGACGCCCTCGGTCGTCGACGGCGGCATGCGCGATCGCCACGCGGTCCAGAGCATTTGCCGAACTTGGCTTATGTACCAGGGATAAGGGAAGTTGGGCATGTCGGTGGTAATTCCCGCGGCACCCGAGGGCATCCCGGAGCCGGCGCCTCCGGCGGCCCCGTCCGAGGCGCCCGCCACGGAGTCGGCGGGACGCAGGGAGGGCCGGGGCGGGTCGCTGCGCTGGGTCCACCCTTTGAGCAGGCTGGGACGGGGCAAGGCGAAGCCGCGGCGGCCCTTAGGCGCCAGCGAGTCGGGATCGACTTGCGGCGCCGGTTTTTGCGCTTCGGGTTCGGCCTTCGAAGACGGCGCGGACGCGGGCCCTGCGGATTGGATCGTCGGCGCTCCTCCGACGAAGTCGATCATATAGACTTTGTCGGTCTTGATCAGGGCCCGAGGCGCTAGGAGCAGGAAGGCGGCGAGGCTCGCGGCGTGCAGACCCGCAGAGCGCGCGAGATACGGCTTGAGCGCGGAGGTCATTTGCCTTCCGGCGTGACTCCGATGCCGAGCTTGCCGACGCCGAGTTTCTTGGCGTAATCGAGGACGGCGACGACTTTTTCAACGGGCACGAGGCGATCGGCCTGAACAAGGACGGTTTTGCCTGCGGCTTTGGACAAGCGCAGAGTCATTTCACGTTCGACGCGCTCCCAGCGGACGGGGATGCCTTCGATGGTGACCGTCCCACTCTGCGAGATTTGGATGGTCAACGCGGCCTCCGAGGCGGCGGGCGCGCCGGAGGAGGCCGTGGGCAGCTTGACGGTGAGCTGATGATTAACGAGGATGGGAGTCAGAACCATAAATATAATGACCAGGATCAATGACACGTCGATGAGCGGGATGAGATTCATTTCCGCGATCAATCGGCGCCGCGAGCCCGGTGTCTCGACTTTCATGGGCGTCTAGTGGCGGGAGCGTTCGGCCAAAGTGTCAAGGACTTCATCGACCATCCAGCGAAGCTCTTCCTCGAAGCTCGCGATCTTTTGGTTGAAATGGTTGAAGGCGGCGACCGCAGGAATGGCCACGAGAAGGCCGGCCGCGGTGCACACCAACGCCTCGGAAATTCCCACGGCCACGATGCCGGGGCCGGCGCCCGCGGCGCTGGCGAGATCCTTGAAGGCCCTCATGACCCCGATGACGGTTCCCAAAAGGCCGATGAAGGGCGCGACCGACGCGATGGTTCCCAGCGTGGAGATGCCCCTCTCCAGGTCGGCCACGCAGCGGCCGATGGCGCGCTCCGCCGCTCGGCGGCGCTCATCGCGGCTGGTGGGGCCGGTCAGCGTGGCGGTCACCACCGATGAGGCCAGGCCGCGGTGGCCTTTCGCGAGCTGGGCGGCGTCGCTGAGTTTCCCGGCCGCGGCCAAGGCCCGAACGCGCGACAAAAAATCCGCGTAGCCTCCGGTGGCCTTATCGAAAAACTTCCAACGTTCCCAGATCAACGCGATGCAATAAATCGACAGCGCGACCATGCCGTAGAGCACGGGGCCGCCCGCGATCACGATTTCCTTGAAGCTCACCTGTTGTCCCATGCTTTCATTATACCCATTCGAAGGAGTCAAAAAATACCGAGGGCTATGTTAAACTACCGAGCTAAGATGAAATATGACCGCTGCGCGTCGGCGCTTTGTCTTCTCCTTGGCCTGGTGACATCGGTCTCGGCGTCCGCGGTCCTGACTTTGGAATCTCCCCCGGGTTGGAGCGACGCCGCCATCGCGGGCAAGGACAACGGCATCCTCATCGCGCTCAAGGGCCCCGAGACAAGCTCCTTCGTCGTCAAGCGAGCGCGCGAAGTCGCGTTGGACAATCCCGCCGTCGTGCGGGGATATCTGCAAGACGTGCTCAAAGGGATCAATAAGGTCGGTCAAAGCGACTACCGCGGCGACGGCCGCGTCGAGACCGTGACGTTTTTTCGCAACGGGCTATCGGCGCATGTGATGCGCGCCCGGCTCAGAGGCGAAGAGAGGATGATCCTGGGAGTGTTCGAGGTGGGCACGCAAGCGCATCTTGCCGTTCTCATCAGCGCCGCGCCCGGCGCGATGCTCGCGCCGCTGCTTGGAGCCATCGACCTCGGCTCCGGAGCGAACGCTCTTCGCGAGACCGGGACGGTGCGCAGCGAGGACGCCCAGCTGGAGGTTGCCCTTGGCGGAGGATTGCAATCACGCCCTCTTCTGGAGGCGGAGCTCGCCAAAGGTTTCGTCTTGGCCATACGCGGAGCGGGTTCGGAAATTTTGTTCCAGAAACTCTCCAATGCGGAGGCAACCAATCCCCAGAAGCAGTCCGCGACTTTAAGGGATTTGGCGGCCGCCGCCGCGGGCAGACAGGCCGCCTCGCCGCTCTTGTCGGCGCCCACCGCGGCGGGCCCCGTCGGAGTCTACTCATGGGCGAAGGTGGGCGATGATTCCTCGCAACGGGTGGTCGCGGGCTATCTGCCGTGGTGTTATTGGGGGTACCAGATTTTCGGGCGGGGCTCTGCGGCCGATGACTTCCTCGTGGGTGTGCTCGCCGCGCTCAAAGCGGGCCCCGGCGCGTCGCCGGCATTGGTCGCGGGCAGTCCCCGCGTGCCTCTGTCTCGGGGGTTCGAGCCGGGCCTCCTCTTTTGGGGGGCCATCATCGTGGCCGCCATCGGGGTCATTCTGCTGCTCTGGAGCTGGCGGCAAAAAAACGCTAACCTAGGCGGATGAACGCCGAGACCAAAGACGATATCCGCAAGGCCGAGAAGCTTCACGACGCCAAGGCGGCCATACTCCAGCAGCTCGGCCGCGTCATTGTGGGCCAACATGGAACCGTTGAGGAAGTTCTCATCGCCTTGTTCGCCCGCGGGCATTGCCTGCTTCAGGGAGTGCCGGGTCTGGCCAAAACGCTTCTCGTCACGAGTTTGGCCCGGATTCTGGATTTGCAAAGCGCGCGCATCCAATTCACTCCCGACTTGATGCCCTCCGACGTGACCGGCACGGAAATTCTGCAAGAGGATCCCGTCACCCGCGCGCGCTCGTTTCGGTTCGTGGCGGGGCCGGTCTTTGCCAACTTTCTTCTCGCCGACGAGATCAACCGCACTCCCCCCAAGACGCAGTCGGCCCTGCTTCAAGCCATGCAGGAAGGCCAGGTCACGGCGGGCTCTCAAACGTTGGCCTTGCCGCGGCCCTTCTTCGTGATGGCGACTCAAAACCCCATTGAGCAGGAAGGAACCTACCCTTTGCCCGAAGCCCAGCTCGACCGTTTTTTTCTTCAAGCTCTTCTCGATTACCCGACCCTCGAAGAGGAGCTGCGCATTGTCGCCGAAACGACGGGCAGCGCTCCCCCGGATCTCAAGCCGGTCTTGGGAGGCAGCGAGGTCATCGAGCTGCAGGAGTTGGTCAGGCGCGTTCCGGTCCCAGCGCCGGTCGCGGAGCTCGCCGTGCGCTTAGTTCGCGCCACCCGGCCCAAGGACGGTCTTGCGACGGAGGCCGTCAAGCAGTGGGTGTCGTGGGGCGCGGGTCCCCGCGCGAGTCAGGCGCTGGTGCTTGGAGCCAAGGCCCGGGCCTTGCTCGAGGGCAGATTGGTGGCCTCCGCGCCCGACCTCGTTCGCGTCGCCCGGCCCGTACTTCGCCACCGCTTGGTTCTCAGCTATCAGGCGGAGGCCGAGGGCGTAAGGCCCGACGACCTCATCGGCCGCCTGCTCGATGCGGTGGCTTGATCCGGCGTCCCAGGCCCGACTCAAGGCGTTAAGCCTTTCTCCGCGACGGGCCTGGGGTGCGGCGGCTAGCGCGGGCAAGCACCGCACCATGGTTCGGGGGCATTCTCGCGACTTCGCGCAGCATCGCCCTTACGCTCCGGGAGACGAAGTCCGCGGCATCGATTGGAAGGCCTACGCGAGGCTGGATCGCTTTTTCGTGCGAGAATTTCGCGCCGAAGATCGAATCCCCGTCTTCATTCTGCTCGATTGCTCGGGTTCGATGGCTTACGGCGGTCCCGGACGCTCCACTAAGTTCGACGTCGCACGCCGCTTGGCGGCGGGGGCGGCCTGGATCGCGCTGTCCCAGGGCGATGAAGTCGGGCTGGTCTCTTTTTCAACTTCAGCGCGGAAGGTCTTGGCCTCGCGAGCGGGCGCGGGCCAGCTCCCCGCTCTTGATGAGGCGTTGACCGGCCTCCAAACGGGCGGAGAGACCGATTTGGCGGGAGCCATCGGTGCGGCCGCGGATGTCTTGCCGCGCAAAGGACTGTGCGTGCTGTTGTCGGATTTGATGGGAGAGACGGCCGCGACGTTGAAAGCGGCGCGCTCTCTTGTCGCGCGTCGTCATGAGCTTCTGGTCGTGCGCACTCTCGACAGCGATGAACGTGAATTCCCCTACGAGGGACTGTGCCTTGTCGACGGACTGGAGGGCGGTCCACAGCTCTTTCTCAACGCCGGCGAGGCCGCCCCGGAGTATAGAGCGGCGTTCGCTCGACAAGCGGCCGTGTTGGAAGGCTCCTTTCGCCGCGCGGGCGTGGCGTACACGGTGGCGGAAACGGATGGGAGTTGGGAATCGGCCCTGGGCCGATTGCTGGCGCGATCATGAATTTTTCTTTTCCCGCCGCGTTGTGGGCTTTGCCCGCGGCGGCTTTGCCCGTTCTGTTCCATCTCCTGGCGCGCCGGGCGGCGCGCAAGGTGTTGTTTTCCGATCTGACTTTGCTGCGCGCCATCGACGCCCGCGCGCGCCCGAAGGCGCGCCTGCGCGAGCTGGTCCTCTTGGCGGCTCGTTGCGTGCTGATCGCGGCTTTGGTGATGGCGGCCGCCGGTCCCTCGCAGCGGGGGCAGGCGTCGGGCAAGGAGGAGGGATTGGATTTGACCCTGTTGCTGGACGTGTCGTATTCGACTCGCGCCCGGGACGGAGTGCAGGTCCGATTCGACGCCGCTCGACAGGCGGGCCAGCGTTTGCTCAAGAGATTGGCGGCCGGCGACCGCGTGGCCGTTGGATTATTCGAAGACGGCCGGCGGATGGACCTGACCTGGGGTGACGCGCGCACGGCGGATGCGGCGTTGGCGGCCGCTCGTCCGGGGTGGCGCTCCAGTGACGCCGCAGCGGCGATCACCGCCGCTCGGGAGTTTATGTCCGGGTCCCCCGCGACTCGCCGGCGCGCGGTCGTGGTGTTGGGAGACGGGGCGGCGCATAGCCTTCGCAGCGACCTGCCTGCGCCCGGGGCGGGAGACACCCTGTTGGGGCTGCGTTTTCCGGAGCTGTCCAACGCGTGGCTCGAGGCGGCCTCCCCTTCCGCGAACTCCCGGGCGCGGGCTCCCCGTTTGGAGGTGAGGTCGGGGGCTTCGGGAGCCCCGGTGGAGACGCCTCTCGATCTTTGGATCGGCGAAAAGCGCGCGGCGTCGACTTCTCTTTCGGTCAAGTCCGCAGGCGAGGGGCGCGCGACCTTGGCGCTGCCGGCGCCGGAGGATCCCACCTCGCCCAGTTGGTCCGGGCGCCTCGCCCAGCGCGCCGATTCATTGGCCGTCGATGATGAGATCTTTTTTTCGTTTTCCCACCGTCCCGAGCCGCGGGTGCTGGTTTTATATTGGGATTCCTCTTTTTTCCGGGCCGGGAAAAGCGGTTGGTTTTTGCGCGAGCTGTTCGGGGGATCGAGGGAGACGTTGGTCGGACGCGAGGCCGACTTTCTCGAGGCGGCGCGCTGGTACGAGGCGGATCTGGCCCGCTATGGGACGGTGCTGCTGGCCGATGCGTCCAAACCGGGGCCCGGTCTTGCGGCCGCTTTGGAGAGCTTTCTCCAGCGCGGAGGGGGCGTGTGGCTGGTTCCCGGCGTGCGCTCATCGCCGGGGGATCTGGCCCCTTATTCCTGGCTGCCCGCGCGAATCGGGGCCTCGGACATGCCCGAATCGCCCCGGGGAGTTCGTGCCGCGCTCGAGGGCGGCGCGACGGCGGGCTGGTCGGAGCTCGACCTTTCGCGGGTGACGATCCTCAGGCGCTTTCAACTTGACCCCCTTCCCGGCGCCGAGGTCTGGGCGGTCGACGCCGGAGGCTCGCCGCTGCTGGTGGCCGGATCGGCGGGACGCGGCCGCGTGGTCGTTTGGGGAGCGCCTCTGGACGCGGGGTGGTCGAATTTGGGGCTGAAACCCTTGTTCGTTCCATGGGCTCAAGGATGTCTTGGGCTGAGCGTTCCCCAAACGTCGGCCGATGCCATCCGGCGAGTGTTCGTCGGCGAGCCGATTGTCCGGACATGGGCGACGGCGGACGCGGCTCCCGATAAAGTCAAGGTTCGTTCGCCGGATGGGCGATGGACCACTCTCGAGGTGGTCGGGCGTCGCGCCGCCCTGCCGGAAGCGAAGGTTCCCGGCCTCTATGTGTTCGAGGCGGTTGGAGGCAAGGCGTCGATCTATGCCGTAAACCTTGACGCCTCGCGCGGCGAAAGCGACCTGACTCAAGCCAATTCCCCTCCGTGGAGACGCGTCGATGCCCAAACCCTCGAGAGCGAGTTCTTCGAGGAGGTTTACGGCCGTTCCATGACCGGTTTGTG
>JBBTHA010000088.1:0-10647 GCA_038060535.1 Elusimicrobiota bacterium
GGTGCCAGCCCCGGGGCCAGGGCGACGGTCGACAGCGACAGGGCGCACGCCAAAAAGCGTCGTCCAAAGAAGGGCATCGGAGGCCATTCTATATGAGCGAGCCCCGCTTCCGTATGGGTCCGAGGGGAATAAAACGGCTTGCAGTGGACCCATATCCTCATGGGCCGGATGTACCATGGGGGAAGGGTGACCCAAAAGTAAACAGCGGGTCGGGCACGTTAGGTTATTGCTGGATCAAATCCTGGGTGCAAGCCGAGTTTGAGCAGGTAAACTTGCGCGAGAGCCCATTGTACGTCAATGTATAGCACCCATAAACGAATGGGCACGGGGGGGAGCGAAAGACCGAGATGCCCCAGGACGAGCCGACCGCCACGACAGGTCCCACGGTGAATCTATTCAGGGGGCTGAAGACGGCATGCGTCAGGCCGACGTCGAACGTGTTATTGGTGATCGCGCCGATGTGGAAGACCCCGTAGCGCGCGCGGTGGCGATCCTGAGCTCCGCTTACGGAGTGCATCCATTCCAGCGCCTCGGTTGTGACGGATCTTTCCGTAAGCTTGAAATACTGGACTGTGGCGAACGCCGCGAGTATGCCGATGATCGCCATGGCGACTATAAGCTCCACAAGCGAAAAGCCTGCGTTTGAACGAAGAGAAGCATGTTTCATCTTCCTAGACGAGTATAGCCCCTCCTTCGTCGAACGTCAAGGCTCTTTTTTCTCTGGATTTTCCAGCGCTTATCTCGCCCGGCACGGCAAAAAAACCCCTCCTCCCGGAATCGGGAGGAGGGGCGATCTCGTCTGGCGAACGACCCTTTACTGCGGCAGCAGGTCGGCGGTACACGCGGCGACGCTGCAGGTGAATATCGGCGGCGCTCCGGAGTTCACCGTATAGGTGATGTTGTAACCGCCGTAAACGGCCGGGAGCGGCGCTCTCCGGGTGAGCACGATGTTCCATCCGGGGCCGGCGTTGACCGCCATGATCCCGTTGGTGAAGTATTTCAGGTTGACGGGCGGAATATCCCAGCTCGGGCAGGCGGGAATGGCCGCGTTGGGGTTTCCGGCGCAATAGACGCCGCGGGTCGCGAGGTAGCGATCCTGGGCTCCGCGCAAGGCATCGAGGGTGGCGAAGGCTTCCGACGCCTTTCCTTTTTCGACGACCTTGAAGTACTGGGGTACGGCGATCGCGGCCAAGATGCCGATGATCAAAACAACGACTAGCAGCTCGATGAGCGTAAAGCCCGCCTGGGCCCTCTGTGCCGCGTTCTGTCTTTTGAGTTTCATTGATTCCTCCGGTCCGGCGTGACGACCCCCGCAGGGTAGCAGGCGAACCACGGCGGACGCTAGGGTGAATTGTGGTCGAAATGTGAATTCGCTATGATGGGGGCGTGCCTCGAGTGCTTATCGTAGACGATGATCCGAAGATCGCGCAGGCCATCGACAAGACCCTGTCCCTGACTCCGGGGTTTTCCACCCGCTGGGTTTCGGATCCAAGCAAGGTTCTCGACGAGGCGGTGGATTCCAAACCCGATTTGATACTGCTAGACGTGCGGCTTCCGGGAGGGGACGGGCGAGTTCTTTTGCGCAATCTCAAATCCAACGCGGCCACCGGATCGATCCCCGTCATCATGCTGACGGGAATGTCGAGCGACGGCGACAAGGTTCTTGGGCTCAACCTCGGCGCGGACGATTACGTGGTCAAGCCATTTAGTCCCCTGGAGTTCCTGGCCCGCGTCCAGGCGGTTTTGCGCCGCGCGGGATCGGGACAGGGGGGCGGGACGGTGGTCAGGGGGGGCGGCCTGGAGATGGACTCGCAGTCGCGAGTCGCCGTGATCGAAGGCAAGACTCTTAAGCTTCAGCCGCGGGAATTCGAGGTTCTTTATCTTCTGTGCCGCCACGCGGGAAAGGCCTTGACTCGACAATTTCTTATCGAGAACACTTCGTCCTACGGAGGAGAGGTCGAGACGCGCAGTCTCGACACCCACATCAAGAATCTGCGCAAGAAGCTTGGAAGCCGCTCGGGCATCCTTCAAACCGTGTCGAAGGTCGGTTATCGGCTTGTCCCCTAAACGGAATCCTCGCCGGTCCATTTATTTCGCCTTTCAAGGCCTTATGGTCTCCGTCCTGCTTCTTTTGTTTTTGTATCAGCCTGGCGCGGGCGACATGGTTTGGAGCGTGAGACTGGCGTTTTTGCTGCTGCCTTTCATCGCGTCGCTCATCTTGATTCAGCGTGTCCCGGAGGCGATGCTCGAGCGGGGCTGGTTCCAGGTCGGCGTCTTTCTTGGCGACGCGGCGGTGGCCGCGGTCGTCTTGAGCTGGACGAGCTCATCGATGGACCTCTTTCTCATCTACACCTTCATTTTGTTCGGAACGGCGCTGATCCGAAGTTTTCGTCAAGCCATGGTCGTCGCGGGCATCACGGTCGCACTCTACCTGGCCAGCGGTTGGCATTCCTCGCAGGGGTTTCCCAGCGGTTCCGAATTTTGGCTGCGGGCGTTGTTTCTCCTGGTGGCGACGGCGCTGCTGGCTATTTTGTCTCGAGATTCCGCTCAGGCTCAAGAGGACATCAGGCGCCGTCAAGAAGAGCGTTTGATCCAGATCGAGCGAATGGCGACCCTCGGGCGCGTGGCCGCCGAGGTCGCGCACCGCATCAAGAGCCCGCTGACGACGATCGCCGTCAACGCGGAGGTGATCGCTCATCGGCATCGGAAAGATCGAGTGCTGCTTGGCGAGATCTCCCAGATAGGGGAGGAAGTCGAGCGGTGCAAGGAGATTTTGAAAACCCTGCTCGATCTCGGCCGCATCGAAGAAATGGACCGCGAACGGGTGGATCTCAACAAAACGGTCGAGCGGGCCATCCGCCGCATGAGGCCCCAGATCAAGGCGAGCGGCGCGCGCGTGAGCTCGCGAGCGGCGCAGGGGGGACTGGAGATTTTGGGAGACGAGTCGATGCTCCAGGAAGCGGTGTGCGTTTTGCTGCAAAATGCCGTCGAGGCGGTGGTTCCAGGCGGTTGCATCGAGGTCGAAACGCAGACCAAAGGCGCGTGCCATATCGTGAGCGTTATCGACGACGGCCCCGGGGTGGCGAGGGCGAATCAGGTCAGGATCTTCGAGCCGTTTTTTACGACGAAGAAGGAAGGTTCCGGCTTGGGTTTGTCGGCGGCGCTGCGCATCGCCCAAAAGCACGGAGGCACTATCGAGGTGGAAAGCGGCGGCGAAAACCTCGGCAGCCGGTTCAAGTTGATCCTGCCCGCCGCCTGATCAGTGGATGATGGGCGACCAATGCGGAGTGCTGCTGGCGCCGGGGACGTCGGCCATGAGGCGCGGCGCCGAGCCGTCGCCGTCCATGACCCAAATTTGAGACCGGCCCGAGCGCGTCGAGGAGAAAGCCAGAAAGCGGCCATCGGGAGACCAGGCGGGGTCTTCATTGGAACCCTGCCCATGGGTGAGCTGGCGGATCTGGCCCCCCGTGATATCGACGATAAAAATATCCATCTTGTCCTTGTTGTGGGCGCGTCCCGCGAAGGCGATCCATTCGCCCGTGGGCGACCAGGCCGGGGCGTCGCACCAATTGAGGTTGGTCAGTCGGCGAATCTGCTTGTTCGGGATGTTGAGCACATGGATCTGGGGGTTTCCGGAACGGTCTGAAACGAAGGCGATTTGACGCGCGTCCGGAGAGAACGTCGGCGTGCTGTCGGCGCCGAAATGGCTGGTCAGACGCTCGGCGGGGCCGCCGTTAAGATCCTTGATGAACAGGTTTGGGTTCTTGCCCCGAGAAAGGGTCATGAGGAGCTTGGATCCGTCCGGGGAGAATCCCCCGGCGATATTGAGGCCTTGTTCTCCGGAAAAAACCTTGGATTTGCCCGATTCGAGATCGAGGAGCATCAAGTCCGGGTTCCCGGCTTTGTAGCTGGTGTAGGCCAGACGCCGACCATCGGGCGAAAATCGGGGCAGTAGGGAGATACTGTTGTCGGAGGTCAGGCGTTTGACGTTCTCCCCATCGTAGTCCATCACCCAGATTTCCTTGCGTCCGGTGCGGTTGTTGATGAACGCGATGCGGGTGCGGGCGATGCCGTCTCGGCCGGTCGCGGCCTTGACCACGTCGTCGGCGATGCGGTGGGCCAGCGCGCGCATCCACACCGCATCCTGGCGGTAGAAGCGCTCAAAGACCGTTTCATGGCCTCCCTCGGCGTTGGCCAGGCGCAGGCGTACGGAAATCTTATCCATGATTTTCGCCATTTTAGCCGTCAAGCGCCATGTCGCTCCGAACGCCGGGCTCGCCGCGACCTCCTCGTCTTTGATCTCGAAGCGGCGAGAGAGCATCAGGTCCTGGCGCACGATGTCTCGCAGCGACTTCGCCAACAAAGCGTCGGCGCCCGCGGTCGGATTTTCGGCCTCGAACGGGGGCAGCGCCAAGCCGGGGCTTGGCGCCGCGGCTTGGCCCGAGAGGGCGAGGCGGACTTCGGTTTGCGCGGCGAGGGGGCCGGCGAGGAGAACGAGAAGAAGGCAGGCGCGGCTCATTTCGAGGATTTTTCCGGCAGGCGCTTGAGAGCGGCCGCGGCTTCCTTGGCTTCGGGGCTTTTCGGGAAATCGGCGGCGATGGACTCAAGATAGGCGCGAGCTTCCCCTTCGTTTTTCTTGAGTCGAATGAGGCACTGGGCGTAGTACAGCCGCGCTCCGGGCGTCTGGCCGCTCTTGGGGTGCTTGTCGAGCACGAGGGCGAATTGCCGCCCGGCCTTTTCCCATTGCCTCAACCCGAAATGGGACAAGCCGAGATCGTAGATCGCGACATCGGCGAGATCGCCCTTGGGGAAGTCTTTGAGATACTGCTCGAAACCCTTGACGGCCTGCGTGAAATCCTTGGCCTGCAGGCGCTTTTCGGCGGTGACGAAGATGTCGGTCGCGCCGTTCTCGCGCTGGGCTTGAGCGATGGCCTCTTTTTGCTCGGCGAGGCCCTTCTGCTGGGCCTGGCTCAGCGATTGTCCCAGGGCGGCCACCTTCCCGGAAACTTGCGCGCCGAGCTCGTCGAGCTTGGCCGAGAGCTTATCCATGTCTCCCTGGGAGGCTTTGATGGTTTCCGTGTACGACGAGAGATCCTCCCGGAGCTGCTTGATGGACACCGAGAGGTCGGCCTGATTGGCCTGCATGGAAACGACCGTCTTGTTGAGCTCTTCGATCTGCGTTTTCAGCTCATCGCTTTGCTGGGCGAGATCGAGAACGTTTTGCTGCGTGGCCACGCACGACGTCAAAGCGAGCGCCGCCGCCGCCGGGGCGGCGAAACGAAACGGGTTCACTTCGCCGTGCCAGAGTTTGCGATCGCCTTGGAGCGCACTCCGGTGACGGCCCGACGATTGCGAGACCAGCACTCCTCGGTGGACTCGGCGCATTCCAGCTGCTCCTTGCCGTAAGAGATGGTGGCGATCAGGCGGCCGTCCACGCCCAGGCGGATGTAGTAGTCGCGGACCTCCTTGGCGCGCTTCTGCCCCAAGGCCAGGTTGTAGGCGACAGTTCCCCGCTCGTCGCAATGGCCGGCGACGAGGAACTCGGAGTCCTTTTTGTTTTTCAGGAACGCGGCGTTGGCCTTGAGCGTGTCCAGCATTCTGGGGGACAGCTGCGCGCTGTCGTAGTCAAAACGGACTGTCTCGAGGTCCGGGTCGGCCGAGAATCCGGAGCCGCGCAGGCTGGCCTCGACGACTTCGGTGCCGGGCGGCAGCGGGGCCGCGTCGGTCTCGGAGGCGGCGGTCTGTTTCTTCGCGTCCTTGTCGAGGGATTGTTTGGCCGAGCGCGGCGCCGCGCAGGCGGTGAACATGACGGCGGTCAGGGCTAAGAGGAGATTCTTTTTCATGGATCTATCATACAAAAAACTTCTTCGCAACGCCGCCGTCGGCTTGGATCTCGTAGTGCAAAGGCCGGCACGTGTCGATATTGACCTTCATGATCTGTTCCGGGGTCAAGGCCTCGAGTTCCATGACGATGGCGCGCAAGGAGTTTCCATGGGCGGACACGAGGACGTTCTGGCTGGCCGCGGCCGAGGGGAGGATGAAGGTCTTGAAAAAGGGCAGCGTCCGGGCGGCCGTGTCCTTGAGGCTTTCTCCGTTGGGGGGCCTGACGTCGAACGAACGGCGCCAAACATGCACTTGGGCCTCGCCGTACTTGGCGGCCGTTTCGGCTTTGTTGAGCCCCTGCAGGTCGCCGTAATGGCGCTCGTTGAGCGCCTTGTCTTTTTTGACCGGAAGGCCGGCTTGTCCGATTTCCTCGAGGATGATGTTCAGGGTTTGCTGGGCGCGTTGAAGCTCGGAGGTGAAGGCGAGGTCGAAACGCAGGGATTTCAGCTCGCGTCCGGCGCGATGGGCCTCCTGTTCGCCCAGCGGGGTGATGGGCACGTCGACCCAGCCCGTGAAGCGGTTTTCCAAATTCCATTGCGATTGGCCGTGGCGGACGAGAACGAGTCGACCCATGTTAGCCTCCCTTGGAGCTTGCCAGCAGCTCTCTGATGGTGCGGCGAAACTCCTCAAGCTGGACCGGTTTGGCGAGAAAACGCGAGCCGGCCGAGTCGGAAATTTCGGCCATGATTTGCGCCGGATCGGCTTCCCCGCTCATAAACAGGATCGGAGTCGCCTTCGTGGCGTTGTTGCGGCGCAGGGACTCGAAGAGATGCGAGCCCGTGTTTCCGGGCATGTGGTAATCGAGGATGATCAGGTCCGGCTTGAGCTTGCGGCATTTCTGCATCCCCTCGACGGGATCTCCGGCCGAGTCGAACTCATGACCGTCGATTTTAAGGATCTCGCCGAGAATCGAGATGATTTCGAAGTCGTCGTCGATGATGAGCACCCGCGCCATAAGCGGGGATGATACCGTTTCCCAGCCGCTCTGGAAAGGGGGTGTGCGGCGTCACCCGTTGGAGGCTGTTTTGGGTCGTCCCTCCACGTCGTAGATCTGGACGGTCCCGAACCCCTTGAGCTGCGGGACGATGGCGGCGGCCGGCCCGGCGATGACGATTTTGAGTTTGGAGGCGTCGAGCCAGGCTTTGGAGGCGTCTTGAATCTGGGCCGGGGTGACCGCGCCCATGCGCTCGGCATAGTCCGTGAGGCTGCTTGCCGGCAAACCGAGGATTTCCGCCGCCGCCAAGCGGGAGGAGACGGTCTTCACCGATCCGGAATTTCTGAGGTAATTTCCTATGACGAAGGTTTTGGCGGCGAGCAGCTCGCTGTCGGGCACCGGCGAGTCCGAGAGCCGCTGGACTTCGAGCAGGATTTCACGCAGGGCCTCTCCGGTTTTATCGAGTTGAATCTTCGTCGACAGTGTCACCATGCCGGCCTCTTTCCATGCTTTCATCGAGGCCCGCGCCCCGTAGGCCCAGCCGCGGGTTTCCCTGATGTTTTGATCGAGGCGGCCGATCATGGGTCCGCCGAGAACAAAAACGGCCATGGACAACGAATCGTGATCCGGGTGGAGGCGCGGCAGGCTGCGGACGGCGAGCATCAGCTCCGCCTGTTCTCCGGGCATATCAATGACATCGATGGCCAAACCGGAGGAGAGCGCCGCCCGACCGGCGAGGGAACGTTCCTCGACCAGCTTCAGGCCGAGCGGCGCGGCGGGCGCGCCCGACTGACCGGGGAGGGTCCAGGAGCCGAAGTTTTTCTCGGCCAAAGACTTCAATTCTTCCAGCGTCACATCCCCGGCGACCGCGAGAACGGCGCCGGCCGGAGACAGGGCGTTTCGCCGGTGCTCGACGACGCCGTTGAGAGACAGGGAATGCAGCGAGTTCTCCGTTGGGAAGCGTCCATGAGGCTCGTTTCCGAACAATGAGGCGGCCATGTGTTTGCTGACGAGCGTGGTGGGATTGCCTTTCTCCATTTCAAGGCCGGCCAAGGCTTGTTGGCGCATGCGTTCGAGAGCCTCATCATACTGCGGCTCTTTGGAAACATATGAGGGAGACAGCAGCATTTTGGAGACGAGCGCCATCGCTTTGCCCATGTTCTTCTTGAGGACGTAGACGGAATAGGTCAGGCCCGAATTGTCGCTCGAGACTTCGATGCTTGCGCCGATTTGGTCGATGGCATCCCCCAAAGCCGCGGCCGTGGGCAGTTTCGCGACTCCTTCCAGGGACAAGTCGGCCGCGAATTGAGCCAACCCCTCGCGGCCGATCGGGTCGGACGCGTCTCCGGCTTTGGGGATGACCAAGGTCACGGCGACATGGGGCAGATGATGGTTCTCGATCAAAGATAAGGTGAGTCCGTTGGCCAGCGCCGCCTTGGCCGCCTGCTTGAGCGCGAACGCGGGCATCGGACCGATGACCACGGGTTGCGCGCGGTCTTGCTCCGTCGCCAGACGACCTTGATCGGCGTGGGCGGAAGCGGACAGCAATAGCGTTATCAGGGCGATTGGAAGGTGTTTCATGGTTTCTTCTCGGGGGCGGGGATGATTTTGATGACGGAGACATTGCCTGGGGTCATGCGCTTGGCGGCTTTTTTCAGCAGGGCTTGGTTGAGAGCGCCGATACGGCCCGCTTCCCCATCGAGAAAGGCGTTCGGATCATGGACGACAGCCTCGCCCTCGGCGAGATTTTGCGCCACGACATTGATTTTTCCGAGGCCTTCCGTGAAGGCTGTTTCCATTTTTGCCTTGACCCTGTTGATCTCGCCGGCCAGGGGACCGTGCTTGGCGAGCTTCCCGATCTCGGCGTGGATGGCGATTTCCAAATCCGCGAGCGAGGTGCCTTCAGTGGGAATGGCCTGTATGATGAACAGGTCGGTCGCATTGAGACCGACCATGCCGGCGCTGACATCCAGGGCGATGGGTTTGGACCCGTCCCGCAAGGCCTTGACCAGGCGGGAAGCTCGGCCCTCAGCCAGGATGGAAGCCAGCGCCGCGGCTTCATCGGACCCCGGCTGCCCGCGTCCGGGAACGGGGAAGCCCATGACGAGCATCGGTTTCCGCACCCTTTCGTCGGTGATCGTTTTTTCCCGACGGCCGTCTAGCCGTGTCAGGGGTTCGAAGCGGGGTTGCGGCGGCGCGGCGCCCCCGGGGAGGCCTTCGAACCAGAAGCGCGCGCGTTCGAGCGTTTGATCCTCGTCGATGTCTCCGGCGATGGCCAGAACCGCGTTGTTGGGCAGGTAAAAGGTCTTGTGAAATTGCGAGACGTCTTCCAGCGTCGCGGCCTCGAGGTCCTTCATCAAACCGATGGGATTCCAGCTGTAAGGGTGCGGCGCCTGAAAGGTTTCCGTGACGATTTGTTCCGCTCCGGAGTAAGGTTCTCCCTCTCGCTGGCGCTTCTCGTTTTGAACGACTCCGCGCTGTTGGTCCAGGGACTTTTGGTTGAGGCAGTCTTGGAGAAAGCCCATGCGGTCGGATTCCAACTGAAGCACCGCGTCGAGACCATTTTTCGTCACGACGGCGAAATAATTGGTTTTATCATGGGCCGTGAAGGCGTTGTTCATGCCGCCGAGGCGTTTGCTGATGACCGCGTCATACCCTCCCGGAGGGACGTGCTTGCTGCACTCGAACATATAGTGTTCGAACAGGTGGGCGAATCCCGTGCGGCCCGGGCTCTCGTGTTTCGAGCCGACTTTGTACCAGATGTTGATCGCGACGGTCGGCGCCGAGTCGTTCTTATGAAGGAGAACGACGAGGCCGTTGGCGAGTTGGTGCCGGCGGTAGGCGATGGCGGCGGCCGGTGAAGCCGTCGCCGCGGTCAGGGCGAGGAGGAGGAGTTGTTTCATGCCCCATCAGTTTAATGGAAGCGACGGGAAAGCGCCTGGGACGAAAGGACCAATAAATATTGGCAAAGGACCTAAGCGTCCCGGTAGGCGCGGGCCAGGTCCGTGCCGCGGCGGCGCACGCCCTCGCGCAGGGATTTCATCTGGAACATGGCCGCATCCGCCGCGCGCACGAGTTCGGCGGCGTTTCCAGACGACGTCAGCTCGGCCGCTCCCCAGCTGACGGTGACTCCAAGGCGCGCCAGGGGCAAGGCCGCCTTGACGACGCGCCGCGCGACCCGCGCGGCCTTGGCCGCCGTCGTCCCGGGAAGAAGCAGGATGAACTCGTCGCCTCCGTAGCGGAAAGACGCGTCCACTTCCCGCCGCACGCTCTCGCCGACGGCGGCGGCGAAGGCCTTGAGCGTGCGGTCGCCTTCCAAATGGCCGTGCGTGTCGTTGACCTGCTTGAAGCCGTCGAGATCGAAGACCACCATGGACAGCGGGTCGCCTTGGCGGCGGGCGCGGGCCGACTCCTCGCGAAGCCGGTCGTGAAAGTGCCGCTGATTGTAGAGGCCGGTCAAATCGTCGGTGCGGGTCATTTCCCGGAGCCGGCGCTCGAGCTCCACTCGGTCGCTGATGTCCTTGGCGATGCCCAGCGTTCCGATCACCCGGCCGCGGGCATCTTTTAGGAAAGAGGCGGACAGGCTGACGTGCAGCACGCGCCCGCCGGCGGCCTTGACCTTCATCTCATGGTTCTGGACCCGCCCCTCGGGGCTGGCGCGCAGCAGGCGCATGATCGATTCGGCGGCCTGGCGGCCGTCGACGTATAAATCGTGGGCGGGGCGGCCCATGACGCGAGCGGCGCTCATTCCGAGCATGGATTCGGCGCCGGGGGAGAAATAGAGGATGCGGCCGGTGACGTCGGTCGTGCAGATGAGGTCCGCGGAGGAC
>JBBTHA010000089.1:0-17646 GCA_038060535.1 Elusimicrobiota bacterium
CGCCCGAGGCCTGATTGACCGCGATCTGCACGTCGGCCACGTTGGTGATCCCGTCCCCGTTCAAGTCGGTACCGTTGCCAGCCGTCGTCGTCAACGTGAAGGCGGAAGTCCTGGAAATCCCCGCTCCCGAGGCCGTCACGGTCACGGTCGCAGTTCCCGTCGCCGCCGAGGCCGAGGCCGATAGCGTCAACGTGCTCGAGCAATGAGGCGTGCAGGAGCCCGGCGAGAAGCCGCCGGTCACGCCCGAAGGCAGGCCTGAGATCGAGAAAGACACGGCCTGGGCCGTGCCCGAGATCAAGGAGGCCGTCAGGCTGTTGGCCACCGAGCCGCCTCGGGTCACGGTCTTGTTGCCGCCGTTGGCGAGGGCGAAGTCAAAGGACGGCGGAGGAGGGGTCGTCCCCCCGTACTCGTAGGCCCCGAGCTCAAAGGGCCCGGTTTGCGGGCGGGCGACGCCAAGGAGATCCGTCCTGACCCCGGAGGCGTAGAGATTGAGCCCCTTGTTGATGGCCGGGCTTTGCGCGGTGAGCCTGAAGTCGGGCGAGGCCGGGACGGTCGCTGGAGCATGGACGAACGCAGGATGACTGATGTTGATCATGTTTCCGGATTGTGTATATTCAACTCCTTCGACGGCTCCCCCTGAATTAGCAAAGAATGCTGTCCCGCCCGGGGCAGTCGCATACGCAAGGTTGTTGCGAATTTGGTTCCCTGAAGATCCCCGCGTTACAAACCCTGCCGCAAACGAAATGGCTTGACCACTGCTGTTTTGTTGCCGATTCTCGTAGAAAATATTGTTCTCAACTCGCACATTGCGGATGAGACTCCACAATATCAGGCCAGAACTGTGGCCGCTGTACGCAAAGGTGTTGTTCGAGATCGCCCAATGATTGACTTCGACATACTCTGGCCCAGCGTGTATGGCAGGATCATAGCTCACGGTTCCATTGACTTGCACCCCGGATGTCAGGTTATCAGAAAAGATGTTGTTCGTGAGTGTAATATCGCTGCCATTGAAATATATACCGTGATCTCCATTGCATGCGGAGACGGCACCTTGGGCACAGTAGTCAAATTGGCCGTTATGGATGAACCGGTTCCTATCAAACAGAATCCTTGTCCCACTCCCGAGCACGCCGTGGCCATTGTTGTGAATATAATTCCGCCGAATCGTAATGTCGTGGCCAGTATAGATTTTGATCCCTTCTCGACCATTTTCCAGTTCAAACCCCTCAATTGTGATCCATCCGATAGGGAGCTTGGTGCTTGTTGGGTTGAAAATGGCGATACGGTCAGAATTCTCCGCCAGCTGGAGCCCTTGGAGTAAGCCCTTGATAAAATGAATTTTGGGCGCATGACCAGGGTAGGCGAGCAATTTGATCGGTTGCGTGCTGGTGCCGGATTTTCTGAAAGAGATCGGCCCCTCATTATAAGTGCCGTCTTTGACATAGGTGGTGTCTCCGGCAACCATCGTATTGACCGCCTTGGCCACCGTCTTAAACGGCGCCGCTAACGTTCCCGCGTGAGTGTCGTTACCATTGGTGGCGACATAATAGGTGGCCGCCTGAACCCGGGCGGGCCCCAACACACACATCAATGCCAGAACAATCGACGCAGTGTTTCCCATTTTATGTTCCGCTACAATCCCAGAGATCTATTGACGACAAGCTGCACGTCGGCCACGTTGCATGCCCCGTCCTTGTTGACGTCTCCCGACCCGCAAGTCGCCGCGCCCGAGGCCTGGTTGACGGCGAGCTGCACGTCGGCCACGTTGGTGATCCCGTCTCCGTTTAAGTCCGTCGTGCTGCTCACCGTGAGATTGGGGCTCAGCGCCAACCGAGTCCCGGTGCCGGTGTTGGCGAAGAAGCGAAGATTGTACACCCCTGCGTCCATGGGCGCTGCAAACGTCAACTGCACGGGGGTCGGCACGGCGGTCGCGGGCGCGGTTTGTGTTCCGTTTAAGTACTTCCAGTTGCCCTTGTAGCTGTAGGCCGAGTCGGGCGCGGTGGCCAGGTACACGGCCACCCATTGGGTGGCGCTTCCCGAGCCGCCATTGACGGTGGCGATGAAAGCCGCTCCGGGGGCGGCTTGAGCGGCGCTGAGCGTTACGGAATGCGTCGACGTCTGGGGCGCATTCACGGTCAACGTGAAGGCTGATGTTTTAGTGATGCCGCCGCCTGCGGCCGTGACCGTCAGCGACGCCGTCCCCAAGGCCGCCGAGGCCGAGGCGGAGAGCGTCAACGTGCTTGAGCAATTCGGCGTGCAAGAGGCCGGCGAGAAGCCGCCGGTGACGCCCGAGGGCAGGCCCGTGACCGAGAAAGACACGGCCTGGGCCGTACCCGAGACCAAGGAGGCCGTGAGGCTGTTAGTGACCGAGCCGCCTCGGGTCACCGACTTGTTGCCGCCGTTGGCGAGGGCGAAGTCAAAGGCCGGAGGAGGAGGCGTTGTCCCCCCGTACTCGTAGGCCCCGATCTCAAAGGGCCCGGTTTGCGGGCGGGCGACGCCAATGAGATCCGTCCTGACCCCGGAGGCGTAGAGATTAAGTCCCCTATTAATGGCCGGGCTTTGCGCGGTGAGCCTGAAGTCGGGCGAGGCCGGCAGCGCGTTGTTGCCGCCGTTGACGAAGGCCGGATTCGTGGTGGTGATATTGCCCGATTGCGTGTAATCGACCCCCTCAACCGCTCTTGAATCTAGAAATCCAAGTCCGCCGGAACCGCTCGCGTATGCTACGTTGTTTTTGAATGAAATCCCGCTGCTAGCACTCGTGAGATTGATTCCTTGCGAGGAGCCGGAGCCACATCGGACGCAGTTCTCGTAGAAAATATTGTTTTCGACTCTGACGTTTTTGGTGGCCATCCACAGCACGATGCCGGCCCGCTCGACGTTATAGGCAAGGGTGTTGTTGGCGATCAACCAATGATTCACCCCGGCGTACTCCGGCGCCGCGTAATTCCAACTGCCGCAATATTGGCCCCCATAGTATTGAGTGCAGTCGTACGGATAAGCCGCCACCTGTATCCCGAAGGCCAAGTTCTCGTAGATCAAGTTGTTTGTGACCGTGTAGGAGCTCCCGGTCATGTACATCCCATGCACCTGATTGCAGCTTGTCGAGACCACCACGCACCGCTCCCAATTGCCGCACCGGGTTATGGTGTTGCGATCGATCGTCATGCGCAACCCATGCCCCAGAATTCCCTGCGACTTGTTATGGTGGATGTAATTAGACTGGATCACCGTGTCGTGGGCGTTCGCGTACTTGAATCCGGCATACCTGGCGTTGGTGATGGTAAAGCCTCTGAAAACGATCCAGCCGATGGTCTGAAGCCTGCCCGCGCTCATATAGACGGCGTTGATCGCGTTTCCATCCGCCGGACGGATCACCGGAGAGTGTCCGGGATAATTGGCGATGGTGATGGGGTTGCCGGGGGCGCCGGAATACCTCAGGAGGATCGTATTCTCGGCGTAGGTCCCGTTTTTAACCAGACAGGTATCGCCCGGATGGATCGCCTTGGACACGCAATGGCCGATGGTCAGCAAGGGGGCGCTCTCGGAGGTCCCGGCATTGGCATTGTTGCCGGTGGGCGCGACGTAATACGTCGCGGCCCGGCACGGTCGTCCGCTAACGACAAGAACGGAAAACAACGCACTCCACAATATTGATCTCATTGGAGCCTAAACCCCCTTGGCTTGGCCGGCGCAAGATTGTTTGTGGGAGGCGGCGTGGAACCGCCGTACTCGTACGCCCCGACCTCGAAGGATCCGGTTTGGGGCCGGGCCACTCCAATGAGATCCGTCCTCACCCCGTCCCCGTAAAGATTGAGCCCCCTGTTGATGGCCGGGCTTTGCGCGGTGAGCCTGAAGTCGGGCGAGGCCGGCAGCGCGTTGTTGCCGCCGTTGACGAAGGCCGGGTTGCTCACGTTGACGATATTGCCCGATTGCGTGTATTGGACCCCTTCGGTCAGGCCAGGAGTAAAAAAAAGGAGGCCGCCCGAGCCGCTCGCGTAAGCAATATTATTTCGGATCGAAATTCCGCTGACGCCACTGTTGATGTGGATTCCATTCACATTGCCGCATTTGCCGGCGGCCCTTTGGCAGTTCTCGTAGAAAATATTGTTCTCGATGCGAGTGTCACGGCATCGATTACCCCACACGGAGATGGCGCCCCGATAAGCCTGATAGGCGAAGGTATTGTTGGCGATGAACCAATTGGATGCTCCCGAATATTCGGGGCCGGCGTGCCCGGTGGAGCTATAGGCGGAGTCTCCATTCTGGACAATTCCCATAGCTAAATTGTTGTAAATGACGTTATTGGTGATCGTCACATAATTGCCGTCAATGTAGATGCCGTGCAGCAGATTGCATTTAGCGGGGGTGGATGCGCACAGCTCGAAATCCCCGTTGCTATGGATGATGTTGCGGTCGATCGTCACTCTCAGACTGCCGTTCCCCTTGATCCCCTGACTGGAATGATGGTGAATGGTATTGCGAGCAATCACGGAATCATGCAAATTGTAGTACTTGATTCCGTCATAACCATTTTTCATCTCAAAGCCCTCGAGAGTGATCCAGCCGATCGGGGTGTTATAGCCCGTAGCGGCCTGAAACTGGAAGCGCTGCACTTTAGTATGGTCGTAGTTCACGCCGAAATCGATGACGGGCGACTCTCCCGGCGCATTGAGAAGCTTGATCGGGGCCGCTTGGGTGCCGGATCGCTTAAACGTGATCAGCCCCTCGTTGTACGTCCCGCCCCGGACATAGGTGGTGTCTCCGGCGACCATCGTATTGACCGCCTTGGCCACGCTCTTCCAGGGAGCGGCGCTGGTCCCGGGATTGGCGTCATTGCCCGTGGTCGCGACGTAATAGGTCGCGGTCCAAGCCGAGCGCGCAGAGGCAAAACACAACGCCAGCAGCAGACAGGGCCGCCTCATTTCCTTAGTGTAGCGCACCACCCTGAAAACCACATGTCGAACCGGTAAATATCTCATTACTTATTGGCAAAATTTCGGTAACGAAACGCGAGAAGCGGCGTCTCATCGTGTTTTCTAGAGGCTCGTCCCCGTCATGTACCCTCGTCAGGTCTGGTATAATCGCGAATTGAATAAATCCCTTGTCTTGTCCGTCGTCTTCCTTGCCTCTTCTTTTTCGGATGGATGGGCCGCCAGCACCGCTCATGCGCGCCTCGTGGAATTATCCGGCGACGCCATCATCCCACTGCCGACGACGCCCCCTTCGGTGCCGATACCGTCCGACTCTCAGGGCTCTTCCTTCAACGAAGTCTGGAGCGTGGTCCTGGATAAAGACCTGGCTCCGTCTGCGGATCCAAAAACTCGTGAGATCATGGACGGCTACAACCGCGGCGAACTCCCTCGATATGAGGTCAGCAAGGAAGGTTTTCGTGAAAACGGGGTCAAGAAGCTGGATGATGACGCCGTGCGCACCATGACGGATCCGCACGATTACCTGCCGGGATTCGCCAAACGCCTTCATTCAAACGGCATCTGTTTCGCCGGAGTGTGGACCATGACGGAACCATCGCCGTATTCAGGATATTTCTCCCAGGGCAGGAGGGCCTTGATCATCGGCCGGGCCTCCGTGACGAGGGCCGGGACTCGCCGCGGCGAACGCCGAGGGTTCGCCTTCGCGGGAAAAGTTTTTCCGACCATGGATGCGAGCGCCGCGGTCAGGACCGCGAATTTCTTCCAGATCGAGACCTTGGCCGGCGATGATGAGGATAAGTATTTTCTGGATGCCGGCATGTCCAACGAGCCGGATTCAGGCCTGCGTTTTTCGGACTTATGGAACGGGACTCTGGCAGAGTTGCGGGATGCAGGCAAAAGCCTGGACCTCGCCGACAAGATGAAGGGCGTGCGCCAACTCTACCCCCTTTCCGAGTTGGGCCTCACGCAGGGCTCCGTGCCCAAAACACCGCGCTGGATGATGATGAAACCAGCGCCCGGCACGGCGAAGAACACGGCGACAGACTTTCGCGAGGAACTGGACTTAAAGAACCATCCGGGGGGCCTCGTTTTCGACGTTTTCGTTTCGGACGACACCAAGGACCCCACGAATGAAAAGGGATGGGCCCGAATTGGCCGCGTCATCCTGAGCGCGAGCGCGGTTTCCTACGGATGCGACCGCAGGCTCCACTTCACACACCCGAAGTTCAGGGATTAAATCGCGGGCCCCGAATCAGTCCGCCGGGATCGAAGGCGGCACGGAAATAATATTGATGGGATACGCAACGCCTGCAACGGCGCATTCTCCCGCCTCAGGGTTGACTCTGATCACGGTGTATTCACCGGTACGCACGTTCTTTGCTTCGGCGCTGTAGGTCTTGCCGTCCGCAAGAAGATCGAACTCGCCGATCGCCACGTACAGCGGAACGAATTCGCCCGCGAGGCCTTCTCTCGTGGCCACGCCAAGGACAGTCGACGTCAGAGGGTGGTTCGTATCCATGAAGCACTCCCCTTTGCTGGGCGTTTGGCTCGCGCGCACTCTTTGGGCCCCAGGAAGCGCCGCAAACAATAACGCGGCCAGAACCACCGATGATATTCGGATAATTCTAGAGATCATGAAATTAACTCCCCCTCGCGCGCAGGCGACGATGCAGACCAGGGGCATTATACAATATCACTCCCTCTGCTCGGCCCGACGCGCCAGGGCGTTCACCATCGCCGAGAAAATGAACTTATGGAAAGGATAGAGGCCGTACCAGTAGACGGCGCCCAAGAGTCCCCTCGGCGCGAACAGGGCGGTTTGCACGAGGCGCGTGCCGCCCTTTTCGGGGAGGGCTTCCCATTGCAGCCAGGCGCGGCCCGGCAGGCGCATCTCCCCGCGCAGACGCAGGAGATGCGGCGGTTCGGCCGCTTCGACGCGCCAAAAGTCCAGGGCTTCTCCGGTGAAAATCTCATCGGGATGACGGCGACCGCGGCGCAAGCCGGGGCCGCCGATGAGCCGGTCGAGAAATCCTCTCAATATCCACGCCCACTTCCAGGCCGGCCACCCCCTGTTGCCGCCCACGCCGCTGAAAGCGCGGAACACGGTTTCCGGCGATGCTTTCACCAGGCGCGAACGCGTCTCGCGCGCGAGCCCTTCGCTGTCTTCGAGTTCCGCCGTCGGGCCATGGCCAAGGGCGCCGCTCCAGTGCGTCTCGACTTCCCCCTTCTCCATGCGGGTCAGGGCCAGCGAAACCGCAGTGCGGTAATCGAGAGGCACGATGGACGGGAAGATCTCCCTGGCGCGGCGGGTGTCGGCGACCAGGGACTGCACCATGCCTTGAGCGATCGGCACGGCGAGCGAGTTGGGTATGGGAGTGATCGCCCCGATCCAGCGCGCGGCCACACGCGGCAAGACAGGGGGGACGGTCCATATGACGCGGTGCAGCCCGCGCAGATTCGCGTAGGTCTCCACTATGCGCCGGAAGGTGAGGCGGTCGCCGCCGATGTCGATGATGCCCAGAGCGGAGTAGTCACAGGCCAGCGACAAGTAAGCGAGAATGTCGCGAATGGCGATGGGCTGGACCTCATGGTCGATCCAGCCGGGCACGATCATGAGGGGCAGACGCTCGGTGAGGTAGCGCACCATCTCGAAGGAAGCCGAGCCCGAACCGACGATCGGCCCGGCGCGCAGTTCCGTCGTGGGCACGACCGCAGCCAGGATCGCGCCGACCTCGGCGCGGCTGGTCAGATGCTCGGAGGCCGAGTCTTTCGGAAGGAGCCCGCCCAGATAAATGACATGACTGACGCCCGCATCGCGGGCCGCCGCGCCAAAACGCTGCGCGGCCTCTCGGTCGAGGCGGGCGAAATCCGCGCCTCCGGACATGGAGTGGACCAGGTAATAGGCGGTGTGGATTCCTCGCAAAGCCGCCTCCAAACCCTCGCCCGTGTGCAGGTTCGCGCGCATGATCTGGACGCTGGCCGCCCAGGGTCGCCCGACCACGCGGCCTGGGTCTCGGACCAGGACCCGGACCACGCTTTCCGGGTTCAGCAGGCGGGGCACCAAACGCCCTCCCACGTAGCCCGTCGCTCCCGTGACTAGGATCGTTTTCATCGTCGCTCGATCGCCCCGCGTCCGGCCAGCGCGCAGTAAGCCGCTTCCACGCGCCGCGTGAGCATGGCCTGGTCGAACTGGCGGGCGCGCGCGCGACTTGCCTGGCTCAGGCGCGCCCTCTGTTCCTGATCATCGAGCAGGCCGAGGATTTTCGAGGCGTAATCCTCGGGCCTGTCGGAGTCGATCAGCAGGCCCGTGACGCCGTCGACGACGATCTCGGGGGTCCCGTCGACGTTCGAGGCCACGGCGGGCACCCCGGCGGCCAAGGCCTCAAGCAGGACCCCGCTGAAGGCCTCGCGCCGCGAAGGGAGAACGAGAACGTCGAAGTTTTGGAGGATGCGGTAGGCGTCGTGCCGAAAGCCGGTGAAGACGACGCGCTGCGAAAGGCCCAAGTCAGCGGCGAGGGCCCGCAGCGAATCGCCGTAGTCCTGCGCCTGGGCGCCGAGATAGGGCGAACCGACCAGCAGAAACCGGGCCTCGGGCCGGCGTTCGTGCACCGCGCGGGCGGCGCGAAGGAAAAGATCCGGCCGTTTATTCGGGTCCAACGCCCCGACCATGCCGACGATGGGAGCGCCGTCGGGAACTCCCAGATCGCGCACGAAGGAGCGGTCCCTCTCGAACGCCTCGAGTCGGGCCATATCGCGTCCGTCATGGATGACCGTCAGCCGGCGCTCCAGGAAGCGCCTCCACCAGGCGGGAGCGCCTTGCCGCCAAGGAGCGACCGCGCCGGCGCTGACCGATATCAGCTGATCGACGCGGGATAGGAGAAAACGCCGCAGGCCGCGCAATTCGTTTTGGAACATCCGCTGGCGATAAACCAGCCTCGTGCCGCACAGTCGGGCGGCCGGCCAGGCGGCCAGCAACAGGACATAATTGCTTTGATTGAACTCGAGGATGTCTATGCCTTCTTGCCTGAGCCAGAACGCCAAGCGAAAAGCCGTCCAGGGCAGCCGCCACATATCGCGACGGGTGACGTTGAGCCAATCAAGCCTCTCGACCTTGATGCCCTCGCGGCGGGCGGCGTCTTCCAGGGGACCCGCCCAAAGCGTGATGATGCGCGGCTCGAAAACAGCCCTATTGAGGTGCTTGACGGCGACAAGCATGGAGCGCTCAGAGCCGAATAAATCGGAATCGGTCGAGAGGTAGGCGATGGCGCTGGGTTTCGAACTCTCGAACATGCCTTATCGATAGTATCAGAAATCAAGTTCCCGGTTTTGGTCTCGTTGCAACCCCTTCAGATTGTGGTTTGATTCCACGGCCTCATCGCGATGATCACTCATGCCTCTCAAGAGCCCGGCGCCCCAAACGCCACGGAAGAATGAACGCCACCACGTTCAACACCAACCACGAGGCCGCGGAGGCCGCCGCGACGCGGTCGTCCCACACGCCGCTGCCGAACATGCGCATGAAATGCATCTGCATGGGCGCGGCTAAAACGGCGATGGTCGCCCCAACATAAAAAAGACAGGCGGACATGTAGACGAAGCCGCCGACCGAAGACTCGATCTGATGGATGTTCTCGACCGTAAAACGCGGGAACAACGCCCCGAAGCCCACGCCCATCGAGCAAATCGCCAAGCCCACCACAAGCAGGGCGCCCAATGAGAGCCAGGCGGTGAAGCGGTCGGCGTCGAGAATCCAATTGGTCATGACGCCCAATAATCCCGCGATCGCCGTCATCGGCAGCGCTGAAAACAGGAATTTGTCGCGCATGATCTCGGCCACGTCGACGGGCGCGGAGCGAAGAACCCACCACGACTTTCCCTCCAGGCTGATCGCCGGAAACGTAAATCGCAGTCCGAGCGCGGCCAGCACGAAGCCCGCGGTCCCGACGTTGAGAAACGAAACGAGGCTTCTCAGATGCGCCGAATCCAACGGCAGGCGGCGGATGCTGAACAGGTACACGAAGACGAGCCCGATGATCAGAAGGATTTGGGACCAGTGCTTGACGTCTCGAAAAAACGTCGTCCGCTCCTTCCACAGCAGGGCGGCGGACGGACGCGCGCCTAGAATTCTCTGTTCAGGCAAAGGGCGAAAGGCATGCGTCCTCCGCCTTAACGCGCCTTCCTGGGCGCCGCTGTAGCCCACGAAGTAAACCTTCCCAGCCAGCATCGTCAACGCCGCGTAGACGAGCGCGGCGCATGTCCACAGAGCGGCCGTGCGCGCGCCCCAAGCGCCCCACTCCCCTTGGGCGGCCAAGTGCAGCGCCTGCGAAAACCACCAGGACGGCAGATAGGGCGCGGTCGGCGCCTGCAAAAAGCCGAGATATTCGGCGACGACTTTAAGAGCGTCGGGCCGGACGAGTTTTTCGGGCTGAGAAAAGCGGACCAACCCATACACCACGGTCAAGGACAGGCTGGAGATGACCCAGACGACGTCGCGAGTGCGCGAGCTCGGAAACAGATACAGCAGGAGCAACGTGAACCCTATGCCGAAGGAGGAGGCCAGCAGAAGAAACGGGGGCAGGGCCGCGAGAAAAGCCGCGAAAAATCCCGCCGAGAGATGCTCGACGCGCATGAGCGCGATCACATAGGGAATCAGGATGAGGCCGATCATCCAGGAGGCGAAAACGACGCTCTCGAGCGACTTATCGAGAAAGATCACGCGCAGGGTCAGGGGCGCCTTGAACAGGAACTTGAGGTCGTACGAATAATACAGGGTCGTCAACGCGGTCAGCAGGCTAGACACCACCACCATGGAGAATGTCATGAGCAGAAGCATCGCCGTGAGCTTCCAGATCAGCAGTTTTCCGATGAGTTCGACGCCCCCCAAGTAGAAGAGGAGACGGAAAAAACCGTAATGCAGCCCATAGAGAAGGGCCGCTCCCGCCGCGGCGAACGCCGCGTTGCGGCCCCATTCGTAGGCGGTCCAGCGGCTGAGCGTGTTGACGAGGGTCCGCGCGCGGCGGCGCAAGAGAAGGCCCCACATGCTACAAATAGCGCAGAAGAGCCGCGTACTCCGCGCCGCCGGTGAGGCTGAGGAATATGCTCTCGAGATCATCGCCGCCCTGGCCGGCCTGGGAGTGGAGTTCCGGCAGCGTTGCGCAGGCCACCATTCTTCCCCCGATCATGATGCCGATGCGGTCGCAGAGCTTTTCGGCGATTTCCAGGACATGGGTGCACATGAAGATCGCGGTGCCCCGTCGGGCAAGCCGAATGAAAATATCTTTGACCAGGCGTCCGCTTTTAGGATCGAGCCCGACCATCGGCTCGTCGAGAACGAGCACTTTAGGCTCGTGCAGAAGGATGCCGGCCAAAACGAGCTTCTGGCGCATGCCGTGGGAGTAGCTCTCCAAAAGTTCGCCGGCCCAAGGCGAAAGCTCGAACATCTCGAGCAAATCGGGAATGCGACTGCTCATGTCGGACAAGGGGACTCCGTACAACTCGCCGATAAAACGCAGATACTCGCTTCCGGTCAGCTTGGGATAGACGAAGGGCTCGTCGGGAACCAAGCCCATGGCCTTCTTGGCGGCGATGGGATCTGAGGCCATGCTGCGGCCGTCGATGACGACCGTTCCGGCCGTCGGGCGAAGCAGACCGGTGATCATCTTGACCGTGGTGGTTTTGCCCGCCCCATTGGGACCCAGAAAGCCGAAGATCTCCCCCGGCTTCACCTCGAGATTGAGATCGGAAACGGCGCGGTATTGGCCGAAACTCTTGCTCAGCCCCTCAAGCCGGATCACGCCGACACGGCGCGGCGGCTCTTGAGGGGATCATCGGCCCGGGGAATCGTCATGCGATCGGCAAGATCATGGAAGCGCTCGTCGATGGCGACTCGATCGAGGTCCTCGATGTTTCGCGTAGAAAAATCCTCCACGTTGAAGGAAGCCAAAGTCGTGCCGTAAGCCATCGCGCGCTTGAGGTGCCAGACGTCGTTATGCGCCCGGCTCGCCGCCAAATAGCCCATAAAGCCCCCGGCGAACGTATCGCCGGCGCCGGTGGGATCCTTGATCCGCGCCAAGGGATAGGCGGGAAACACATAGAACTTCTCTCGCACTTTCATCAAAGCGCCGTGCTCTCCCTTCTTGATCACGACCACGGACGGACCCCAATCGCCGAGGACTTCCGCGGCTTGAAGGGCGTTGGCAGCTCCCGTCAGCTTTTTGGCCTCTTCGTCGTTGGAGAAGAAAACGTCCACCTTGGCCAACAATTTCTTCAACGCCGCCGGCTTGGAGTCAATCCAATAATTCATGGTGTCGCACGCCACGATCGTCGGCTTGTGCATTTGGGCCAAAACCTCGGCTTGCAGGTCCGGATCGATGTTCGCCAAAAATACGACCTCCGTCTTGCGCTGCGCTTGCGACAGCGTCGGGCGGAAGGTCTTAAAAACGTTCAGGTGGGTGGTCAACGTGGTGGCCACTCCGCCGTCCTTGTCGTATTTCCCCGACCAGCGGAATGTCTTGCCCTTGGCGGCTTGAAGTCCGCTCAGGTCCACCCTGCGCTTGGCGAGCGTGTCGCGATGACTGCGCGGGAAATCCTCTCCCACGACGGCCACGAGTTGAACGGAGGCGAAGTAGCTCGCGGCCAAGGCGAAATACGTCGCGGAGCCCCCGAGAGCTTCCACGCTGCGGCCGGAAGACGTCTTAACCGTATCAAGAGCGACCGAACCGACGACGAGGATGGAGTTCATATCACTCATGAGCCGCCTTCGACACGCTCGATGAAAACTTGATGCGCGACCTGGGAGGACAACTGGCGCAAGCACTGATTGATCAGCTCGATGGCACGCTGCTGCTGAAGACCCTGGGCGACGGATTCCTTGGTGATTTTGGCGGCGTCCTTGGGGGGGGTGGTCTTCTTGGCCTCGGCGTAGGCCTCGTCGATTTCAAGCGCCGAGACTTTCGCCGAACGAAAGATCAGTTGTTTGAGTCGCCCGCTTTTGATGGCCTTGCGGCGCGAGCGTTCGTATTCCTGCGGAGTCTCGCGAAACAACGCGCGCACCTGCTGAAAATAAACGTCCTGATCGAACTGCCCCCCGCGCTGAAAGGCGGGTGTGGCCCGGATATCACGGGAGAGTTCGTCGTCGGTCACTTTCAGGCCGATCTCGTCGGCTTTGATGACGAGCATTTCCTCGATCATCATGTCGTTGAGCATCTCGCGCTTCAGGCGCGACATCATCGCGTCATCGACCTCGGTGCCCTTGGAGCGCAGCGAGTCCGCGTATTGGTTGACGCGCAGCAGCAGGCGCGCGGCCGGTATTTTGGCGCCGCCGATTCGGGCCACGATGCCGTCCATGTCGCGGCTGGTGAACCAGTAGCTCCCCAATCCCACGAAGCTTCCGGATAGGAAAACGGTCACGGTCGCGATAAAAATGCTTTTTTGGTGTCGGCGAAGAAATGAGATCATAACGGCTCCTTTAGGAGAGGGTGTCGGCGGGCTGGGCCGCGTCGGTCTCGGCGCGCGCGCGGCGCCGGCGGGGTCTGTCTTCTCCTGAACCCATCGCGCATGAGCCGTCGAAGAAGGCTCCCTCATCGACTTTCAATTTCGGGGTGCGGACATCTCCGATCACCCGTCCGCTGGACAAGATTTCAACCGAGCGGGACGCGACGATGTCGCCCACCACCTCGCCGGCGATCACCAGCGTTTCGGACGCGAGGTTTCCCACGACCCGGCCTTTGGCGCCGATTTCGACATCCACCGCGTCGGAGATATCGCCTTCAAAGCCTCCCTCGACGCGCAGCGAACCCTTGGCCACGAGCGAGCCGTGGAAAAAAGCCTCTTCACTGATCAGCGTCATTCCCTCTCGCACGTCGCCGCGAACTGACTTGTCTCCGAACATCGTTAGATTCCCCTCCACGCAGATTGCGCGTTGTCTCCCAGAAGCATGGGTCCGCTGCGGACTTTCAAATAAGACATCGGATTGACCGGCCGCCCCTGGCGCCAAACCTCATAGTGCAGATGAGCCCCGGTCGAACGGCCGGTCGTGCCCATGTAGGCGATCACCTGACCGCGCATGACCCGCTCGCCGATCTTGACCAGGGCTTTCGACGTGTGCCCATACAGCGTGGTCAAGCCGTAGCCGTGGTCGATGACGACCATATTCCCGTAGCCTTGCGTCCAACCCGAAAAACGGACGGTCCCATCCGCGGTGGCGTGAACCAAGGTATCGGCCGCGTTGGCGATATCGAGCCCGGGATGGAATTCCCCCTTCTCGCCGTCGTCGCGACGCATCGGCGAAAAGCGGTAGCCGAACAGGGACGTGATCGAGCCCTCCGTCGGCCACAGGCTCGGCGTCGCGTTGCGCAGGCTTTTTTGGTTGCCCACGTACCAGCCGATCTCCTGGAAACTCGCCAATCGCCCCTCGGCGTCCCGCCGCAATCGCAAAATCTCCCGGTGCCAATCCGCTTGACGGATGGCGGAGGCCCCGCCTCCCAACATCCGCCCCAAGCTGAGACGCTCGGCGATGGTCGGCCCCCCGATTCCGGTCGCGGCCGAGATCGGATCCCGGTCGGTGGCCATGGTCAGAAGGCCTCGCAATTGGCGGTCGGTGCTTCGAGCCTGATCTACGATCGTTCGCGCCCGCTCCATCTCCTGGGCCAAACGGGTCATCTTGACGAGCATCACCTGATTATCGGCCTTGGTGATCCAATAGTCGGTATGGCGACCCACGATGATGCCGGCTGAAATGGTCAGCGCCGACCACAACCCCAGGCAAAACAGGAAAAAAGCCGTGGTGCACTGCCAGCGCCAGGGTTTGAGCTGGGTCTGGGGTATGACCAGCACGGTCAATCGACGCGACAGGAAGTCGATGATTTTCTTGCGCATAGGCTTTTTTAAGCCGCTGATGTTATAACAGACTCCCCCGAGTCTGTCAACGGAATCTTATGTTAAGGAAAAGGAACCGTCTTGACAGGCCGAAAACGAACGTTTTCTCGGGGCTCGTCTTATTCGGTCTTTGAGCCCGCGCGCACGACCGGGGCGGCGTCGCGCACGAGGGAGTAGGGCAGCAGCGCGTGACGCCCGTCCCCCATGTCGACGACGACATGATAGAGCGTCATGTCCTTGACCACGCCGTCAAATACGCCGACCTTGAGGCGATCGCCGATCTTGAACGGCTTGGAAAGAAGGATTTCGCCTCCTTGGATGATGTTGCTGAAAAAATTGGTCGTCGCCAATCCCACGCCGAGGGTGGACAGTCCGAGGCTCGTCGTCAGCGTGATCCAGGAAAATCCGATGATCCGCATCATCGCGCCGCCGCCCAATATCCACACCCCGATGCGAGCAAGCAGCCTCCAGACGACTTTTTTTCCCGGCGACCAGGAATAACGGTCGGCCATAAACTCGATGAAACGAACGGCGGCGCCCGCGGTTTGGCTCGTCAGCCACGCGGCAGCCGCGGCCGCGGCGTAGACCGCAATCTTGACCGCCCAGCCGCCGAGAAAGGCGCCCGCCCCCGGCACCAAGGGCAGCAGGAATAAAGCCGCCGCCAGGGCTCCGGCGATGAAGAAATTGCGATCGAAGGATTTCCAAAGCGCCTCGACGACCGATCCCGGGCCCGGAGTTGTTTTCTTGGATAGGGAAAGGCTGGAATCAGGGAACGTGTAACCGCCCAGCAGCACGGCCGCCTTGGCGGCGAGCGTGGCGTAGCGGATGATCACCGTCCCGCCCCCATCGCGAGTCACGTGGACCGCGGTGAGCGTGAAGTCCGTGACGACGCCGGTGGAGTCGTCGATTTGGATGCGGTCGCCGACTGAAAAAGGGTGATTCCAAAGGAAGTTGACCCCCTGAATGAGGTTGCCCAAGGTGTCCTTGAGCGCCAAAGACAGCAGCGTGCCCCCGGCGCCGAAAATCGCGGTGATGATCTCGGCCGAGACCCCCCCCAACGACAGGGCGGCCGCCGCCGCCGCGCTCCACAGCACCACGCTGGAAACCAGCCGCACGACCGTGACCTGCTGCCGGTTAAGACCCAGCGTCGAGGCGAATCGGCCGATGGCCCAATGCACGGCCCGCACGATCAGCCAAGTCGCCGCGAGCATGCCGCCCGCCTTGATCAACGGCGCGTATTGAACGAGCAGGGATTTGGCCGCGCTCCCGACGGACGCAAACCCCAACGCGGGAACAAAGCTCGAGGCGGGGCGAGAACGCCCGCGAGCGGGGGCCAGCGTCGAAGGCCGCTGGCCGGCCAGAGAGGACGCGCTCGTCAGCTCGGACTTTTCGGAAGCCCTCGCCCCGCTCCAAAAATAGTCCCAATGGGAGCGCTCGGCCAACGGCCCGGCATCAGGGGAGGACGGGGCCGCGAAGGCCTCTCGCGCATGCTCAAGCACCGTCGCCGGCGACGTCCGCGCGTAAGACGCCGCCTGGCCAAAGACGGCCGCCGCGCGCGGGGCGGCCAACAGAGGGGCCGACGGGACGGCCAACGAGGCCGCGCCCATGAGCCGCGAGGAACTGATCAGACGCGGGGTCGACGGCCAGGCCAACGCCGTCGGCGCGACAGGAACGTTGATGACGCCGCGCTGCGAAGGCAGCGCGGCGCGCACAACCGCCGGCGCGGGAACGGCGAGCGCTGCGCACATCAGCAGCGCGAGCGGGGAGGCGGCGCGTTGAATCATGAGAGCGACACCGCCTAAGAGGACGGCGCGTCTTCGAACATGCGCATGAAGGCGTCCTCGCTGGGCTCGCGTCCCAGAAAATTTTTCAGGGAGTCCGACTCCGGGACTTCCGATCCAGGTTCCAGCACCGTACGGCGATAGCGCCGACCGGTTTCAGACCGCACGGAGTCCGGGCGCGTGAACATGCTGTAAATATCCTGGGCGCCGACCAATGAATAGTAGTAGCCGTAATACCCCGCTCCATAGCCCCCCAAGAGATGGCCGAAACTCGCCGCCATATTGCTCCCCGGCGGAAGCGGATTTCCCATGACCCGCGCATAAACCTCGTTAAACGTCGCCGACGGATCCTTCGGCACCAATGAGAAAAGGGCCATGTCGGCCGAGGCCAAGGCGATCTGACGCAGAGTCGACAAGCCCATGTTGAAACGCCGCGCGGCGATCATCTTGTCGAGCAATGGGGCGGGCAGAGGTTCCCCGGTTTCCCAATGGCCCGACACCTCGGTCAGGACCTCTTTCTCCCAGGCGAAGTTCTCCATCATCTGAGAGGGCGCCTCGACGAAATCCCGGGCGACCGCGGAGCCGGAAAACGACAAGTGGCGAGCTCGGGTCAAAGTATGGTGCATCACATGGCCGAACTCGTGGAAGAGAGTCAGCACCTCATCATGCGACATCAAAGCGGGTTTCCCCGGCGACGGCTTGGAGAAATTAGCGACGATCGCGGAGGCCGCCGAATCGTAGCCGTTGGTCCCCGCTCGCCCCTTGAGCAGGTTGAAAGCGGCGGCATGGGAGAACTTACCCTCGCGCGGATGCAAATCCAGGTAGAAGTGGGCCTTGAAGCCTCCATCCTCGGGATCGGTGATCTCGTACAAGCGAACGTCCCGATGCCAGAGCGAACCGCCCTGAACTTCCCTGAACGTCACGCCCAAAAGACTTTGATACACCTTCAAGACTCCCGCGATGACGCGGTCGACGGGGAAGTATTGCTTGACCTCTTGGGCGTCTAAGGACTCGTTAATAAATAACTGACACGTTCTGCCACAAAAGGGATAGACTTT